>JBHHZJ010000102.1:0-11964 GCA_046758005.1 Kiloniellaceae bacterium | reverse complement strand
ACGACCCGGACCGGCCGTGGCTCGGCTTCAACGAGGAGGCCTGCGTGCAGTGCGGGCTATGCCGCAACACCTGCCCGGAGTCGGTGATCAAGCTCGAGCCGCGCCTCAACTTCACCGACGAGGCGCGCGGCCCGGTCACCAAGAACCAGCAGGAGCCGTTCCTGTGCATCCGCTGCGGCAAACCCTTCGGGGTGCGGGGAACCGTCGAGCGCATCGCCGAGCAGCTCGCCGGCAAGCACGCCATGTTCGCCGGCCACGATCAGGTCGAGCGCATCATGATGTGCGACGACTGCCGTGTCATCGTGCAGTTCGACAGCCCCGCCGATCCGCTGCGCGGGCCGCCGAGCCCCGCCCCGCGCACCACCGACGACGACCTGCGCGAGCGCGAAATCGAGGAGGCGCGCGCCAAGGTCCTGGCCGAACGCGCCAAGGCGGGCGGGGAGCCGAAGGACAAGTGATTCTTACCACAGAGGCACAGAGGCACAAAGAACGGTCAGATTGACCACGAAGACACGAAGGACATGAAGACGGATCAAAGCATGACCTATTCATCCTCATCGGCGATCCGGCGCTGAGAGTCGAACAAATCGATTTCGTGCGCTTCGTGCCTTCTTGGTAACAAACCGTTTATCCCTCCATGTCTCTGTGCCTCTGTGGTTCCAAGAATTTGATCCGATGCTCGACCCGCGCCTGCACGCCTACCGCCCCGACCTGGCCGCCGAGCAGCTGAAAGGCCGGGTCGAGGCCGCGCGCTACAGCGCGGGGGAACCGGCCCAGGTCGTGCGCGGCGTCGCCGACCTGCGGCGCAGGCCCGAGGCTTCCGCGCCGCTCGATACCCAGCTCCTGTCCGGCGAGGTGGTCACCGTCTACGACGAGGCCGACGGCTGGGCCTGGGTGAAGAACGCCGCCGACGGCTACGTGGGCTACGTCGAGGCCGCCGCGCTCGGCGCGCAGATGCGGCCCACGACCCATACCGTCAAGGTATTACGGACGTTCGTTTATCCCGAGCCCGACCTGAAGGCGCCGCCGCTCGACTCCCTGACCATGACCGGGCGCGTTTCGGTCGTGGGCGTACGCGGCGCCTTCAGCGAGGTGCGGATCGGACGTGCCGGCGGCTGGGTCTATGCGCGCCACCTAGCGGCCGAGGGCGACGTCGGGCCGGACTACGTGGCCACGGCGCTGGAGTTCCTCGGCGCCCCCTACCTGTGGGGCGGCAAGGGCAGCCTGGGCCTCGACTGCTCGGGCCTCATTCAGGTGATCCTCGCGCGCGCCGGGATCCGCTGCCCGCGCGACACCGACATGCAGGCAGAGGCCTTAGGCAAAGCGATCCCTTGGACGCCGGGACGGACGAAACCCCGGCGCGGCGACCTGATCTACTTCCCCGGCCACGTGGCCATTGCGCTGGACGAGGCCCGCGTCGTCAGCGCCAACGCGCACGCCATGCTGGTCTCGACCGAGCCCTTGGCCGACCTCGAAGAACGGGTGAAGGCGGAAAGCGGCGGCCGCGGCGTCACGGTCATCCGCCGGCCAGCGTAAAACCACAGAACGACCGAGGCACAGAGAAAGGGTAACTCGCCACAAAGGCACGAAGTCGCGAAGAAAACCTTGGATTCAAAATAACGTGGAAAGTCAAATCATAACAGTCCTCACCCAAGCTCTTCAAATCATGAGGGCTTCATAACGGGCTCGTCGACATATCGTACGGGCTTTGGGCTTTCGTGTCTTCGTCGTTATTTTTCTCGGCGTCTCTGTGTCTCTGTGGTGCAATCCTTTATTGCCGGGGCGGCGGCGGGCCCGAGCCCGGCCCGAACCGGGCCTGACAGAACGCCTCGGCGCGGCTTTTGAACAGGGCGGCCTGGCGTTCGTCGATCACGCCGTCCGCGCGCATTTTATCGATGCCGGCCGCGCGCCCGGCCAGGCATTGGGCGGCCCGGTCGTCCACGGCCGGGGCGGACGCCGGCTTCGGCGGAAACAGGTCGTCCCGATGTATCCACGCCAGCGCCGCCGCGACCAGGAGGAAGACCCCGAACGCCGCCACCCGCGCCGCGGGCCGGTCGAGCGCGCTGACCCGCCGGTTTCCGGGTTCCCGGGCGGAGGAGAGGGCTTCGGGCGTGCGTCGCTCGGGCGATGTCACGGCGGCAAGGCTAGGGGAGGCGAACCGAGTTGCCAAGGACGCGCGGCCTCCATGTCCTCGTCATGTCCTCGTCATGTCCTCATGAAGCTTGTGGGTGAAATCCCCGCGCAATGCCGCTATGTTTTGATTTGGCGCAAAGATGAACGGCCAACGTCCGGGTACAAGGCGGTATATCGGGCGTCAATCCGGGGAGGGCAATCGTGTCCGGCATGATCGATCCGTTCGGGCGGGCGATCACCTATCTCAGGGTCTCGGTCACGGACCGCTGCGACTTCCGCTGCGTCTACTGCATGTCGGAGGACATGACGTTCCTGCCCAAGGCCGAGATCCTCAGCCTGGAGGAGCTCGAGCGGGTGTGCGGCGCCTTCGTCCGCCTCGGCGTGCGCAAGCTGCGCCTGACCGGGGGCGAGCCGCTGGTCCGGCGCAACATCATGAGCCTGTTCCACGGCCTGTCGCGGCACTTGGCGTCCGGCGCGCTCGACGAGCTGACCCTGACCACCAACGGCAGCCAGCTCACCAGATACGCGGCCGAGCTCGCGGACCTGGGGGTCGAGCGGATCAACGTCTCGCTCGACACGCTGGATGCGCACAAGTTCGCCGCGATCACCCGCTGGGGCCGCTTCGACCAGGTGATGGCGGGCATCGAGGCGGCGAAGTCCGCTGGTCTCCGGGTCAAGATCAACACGGTCGCGCTCAAGGGCGTCAACGACGACGAGTTCGACAAGCTGGTCGCCTGGTGCGGCGAGCGGGGCCTCGACCTCACCTTCATCGAGGTCATGCCGATGGGCGACATCGGCGGCGAGACGCGGGTCGAGCAGTACCTGCCGCTGTCGATGGTGCGCGCCCGGCTCCGGGAGAAATGGGCCCTGGACGAGATCGATTACCGCAGCGGCGGCCCGGCGCGCTACGTGCGCGTGCGCGAGACCGGCGGGCGGCTCGGCTTCATCACGCCGATGACGCACAACTTCTGCGAAAGCTGCAACCGGGTGCGCCTGACGTGCACCGGCACGCTCTACATGTGCCTGGGCCAGGAGGACGCGGCCGACCTGCGCGCGCCGCTTCGCATGAGCGACGACGACGCCCTGCTCGAGGCGGCGATCCACGAGGCGATCGCGCGCAAGCCCAGGGGCCACGACTTCGTCATCGACCGCCGGCACCGGCGCCCCGGCGTGGCGCGCCACATGAGCGTCACCGGCGGGTGAGGCCGCCGGGCCCGGCATCCCGCTCGACCCGATCCGCCGGGCCTTTCGGGATTTTCCGCCCTACTTGATGATCACCTGGTGCGCGAAGTCGCGGCCGTTGCTGATGGTGATCTGCTCGAAGCCCAGCATCTTGGCCAGGTCGAAGAAGGTGAAGTAGTCCTGCACGCCCATCTCGGCGAAGGCGGGCAGGACGCGCGCGGCCGCGGTCATGTTGGCGAACACGGCCCGCGCCCGGTAGAGCGTGTCGATGCGCCCGTCCACGAGGGCGACGATGATCAGCTTCTGCGCCTCCGTCCCCTTGGCGAAGATCGCGACCTGCGGCGGATAGGCCAGGTTGAACGTCTGGTTCGTGATCCCCGTCACGAAGCCGATGCGCATGGCGCGATTGGCCTGCGGCAGGGTGTCCGCGCGCGCGGTGTAGACCTCGCGCGAATCGGGCTCGGGATAGTAGTAGCCGGCATGGCGGTCGCCGGCGCGCGCCATCCCGGCAGGAACGCAAAGCAGCATCGTCGTGATCATGGCCCCGAGGCCGCGCGCGCGCATGGCTACCCCCAACAGCGGTTCCCTTCCCCGGCCAGCTTGCCCCGGCGCCGCCTGCCTAGCAACCGCACGCGACGAGGACGAGGAGGTAATGTCACGAGTTTTGTGTCGGCAGGACAGGGACGCCGATTCCCTGGTTGTGGTTTTTGTAAGTAAAGACCGCTTCGACGGCCGCAGCGCCGCCGACGAGGATGCGGCCCTCGAACGAAGGCCGGGAGCTTGCCCGACCGCCTCGAGAAGGCGGCGGCCTAATACGTCGCCCGGCCGCCCGAGATATCGAACACGGCCCCGGTGGAGAACGAGCACTCCTTGGAGCACAACCAGGCGATGAGCGCCGCCACCTCCTCGACGGTGACGAAACGGCCGCGCGGGATCTTGGACAGCATGTAGTCGACGAACTCCTGCGTCACCTGCTCGAAGATGCGCGTCTTGGCCGCAGCCGGGGTGACGCAGTTGACCGCGATGTCGGTGCCGGCCAGCTCCTTGCCCAGCGACTTGGTCAGCGCGATGACGCCGGCCTTGGCCGCGCTGTAGGCCGCGGCGCTCGGGTTGCCCTCCTTGCCCGCGATCGAGGCGACGTTGACGATGCGCCCGTAGTTCTGCGCGATCATGTGCGGCACCGCCGCGCGGCAGCAGTGGAAGACGCCGTCGAGGTCGATGGCGAGCACCTGCCGCCAGGCCTCGAGCGGGTACTCCCAGGTGACCGCGGTCGGCCCCGCGATCCCGGCGTTGTTGACCAGGATGTCGAGGCCGCCCAGGCGCCGGCGCGTCTCGGCCACCGCGGCCTCGACGCCGGCGAGGTCGGTCACGTCCACCACGACGGCGCAGGCCGCGCCGCGCCGGGACAGGGCGGCGGCCGTTTCGCTCACCGTCGCTTCGTCGCGGTCCCACAGGGCGAGCGAGGCGCCGCTGTCGAGCAGCCGCTCGGCGACCGCGCGGCCGATCCCCTGCGCCGCCCCGGTCACCACGGCGCGCTGGCCGGCGAGATCAATCCGGTTCATCGACGAAATCCTCGATGTAGGCGGCGACGATGTCGTCGAGCCGGGCCTCCACGGGCAGGCCGAGCGCGGAGGCGCGGGCGAAATCGGATTCGGTCGGCCAGGTCGCCACGATCACCTCGATGGCCGGATCGGGCGCGACCGTGATCTCGCCGAGCGGCCGGTTCCCGGCGACCCGCCGGAGCGCCTCGATCATCTCCCGGACCGTGACCGAGAGGCTGGGGAAATTGACCGCCCGGTCGTCGCCGAGCGCCTCGGGCGCGGCCTCGTGCAGGCGCACGAAGCCCTCCACGGCCGAGCGGTAGCCGAGCACGGGCATGCGCGTCTCCGGCCGCACGGGCAGGGCGCAGGGCTCGCCGTTCAGCGGCTCGCGGAACACGCCGCTGGCGAAGCTCGAGGCCGCCAGGTTCGGCCGGCCCGGGCGGATGATGACGGTCGGCAAGCGCGCCGAGCGGCCGTCGAGGTAGCCCTTGCGCGTGTAGTCGTTGATCAGCAACTCGCCGATCGCCTTGGTGACCCCGTAGGTGGTCTGCGGGGTCTGCTTGGTCGCGTCGGCGACGACCTTGGGCATGGCGCCGCCGCCGAAGACCGCGATCGAGCTGGCGAAGACCAGGCGCGGCCGGCCGCCGCGCGCGCGGGCCGCCTCGAGCACGTTGAGGCCGCCCATCAGGTTCACCGAGATGGCGAGATCGAAGTCCCGCTCGCCGCCGCCGCTCACCACCGAGGCGAGGTGGAACACCGAGACGTCGTCGCGGTCGATCAGGCCGAAGACGAGGTCGCGGTCGGCGATGTCCCCGGTCACGACGCTCGCCCGTCCGTCGAGCCCGGCGAGCGGCGCGCTCGGCTCGGCCGCGTCGAACAGGAGCAGCTCGTCGATGTCCTCGGGCGCGCCCGAGGGGCCGGTCAGCCGTCCCAACCCGAGGATGCGCCTGGCGAGCATCCGCCCGATGAAGCCGGTCCCGCCGGTGATCACGACCTTCACGGCATGCCTCCCGAAATGGTCGCCCTCAGACCGCCACGCTGAGGCCGCCGTCGACGAACAGGATCTGGCCGTTGACGTAGGAGGCCGCGTCCGAGGCCAGGAACACCGCGGCGCCGCCGACCTCCGGCGGCTCGCCCCAGCGCCCCAGCGGAACCCGCCCGCGCACGAAGGCGTCGAACTCAGGGTTCTCGGTCAGCACCCGGTTCATTTCGGTGGCGAAGAATCCGGGCGCGATCCCGTTGCAGGTGACCCCCTTGGCGCCCAACTCGACCGCCAGCGCCCGGGTCAGCGCGGCCAGCCCGCCCTTCGCCGCGACATAGACCGAGACCGTCGGCCGGGCGAGCGGCCCCATGATCGAGACCGTGTTGATGATCCGCCCGTGGCCGCGCGAGACCATGTGTCGCGCCGCCTCGCGCGCGAGCACGAAGCAGGCGCTCAGGTTGGTGTCGAGGACCCGGTCCCAGTCGGCGTCGGCGAGCTCGGTCATCGGCTCGCGGTGCTGGATGCCCGCATTGTTGACCAGGACGTCGAGCCGGCCGTGCGTTTCCACCGCGGCGTGGATCGCTTCGACCGCCGCCTTGCGATCGGTGACGTCGAACGCCGAGGCGGCCGCCTTCGCGCCGCGGGTTTCCAGGGTCTCGACGCGGTCCTGCAACAGGGCCTCGTCGCGGCCGCACAGCACCAGCTCCGCGCCCGCTTCCGCCATGGCCTCGGCCATGGACCAGCCCAGCCCGCGCGAGGCGCCGGTGATAAGCACGACCTTGTCGTCGAGGGAAAACAGCTTCGACATGGCTTCAAGCCGTTCTGTTCGATGCAGGAAACAAACGCACGCGCGTCTCCGGGAGCGCCGCGCGGGCGGCGCGAATCCGATCGTGCCCTTAGCTTATCGCGATCGCCCGGTGCGATGCACGTCTTGCCGCGCGTCGCGCTCGGGTCGCCGGCGGCAGGGCCGAACTTGCCGGAGAGGGTGCGCCGGGGCAGCCGCGCGCGCTCACGCGGCCGGCCGCTGGGGCCGGGCGCACATCTCCTCGCCCACCACGTGGTCGCCGGTGCCGGAGTCCTCGATCAGATCCCGCCAATCGAAGCCGGGCGGGAGCGGGGAGGGAGGATCGGCGGACACGGGCGCGGCGCCGACGAGGAGCGCCGCCATGAGAACCGCCGGCAAGACGAAGCACCTGCGCATCGTTCGACTCCTTCCGCACCGCCGCCAAATCCGCCGGCAAGTGTAGCCTGCCCGCGCCGGCCGGCGGATCACGATCGCGCGACCCCGGCCAGGGGCACCGGGTCCGGGCCGGGCGGAGGTGGAAGACAGAACCTAAAACAGGCCCTCGACCTGACCCGCGTCGTTGAGCCGGATGCTGTTGGCCGCCGGCACCCGGGGCAGGCCGGGCATGGTCATGATCGCGCCGGTGATCACGACCAGGAACTCGGCCCCGCCGGAGATGCGGACCTCGCGCACGGGCACGACGTGGCCCGTGGGCGCGCCTTTGAGGTCCGGGTCGGTCGAAAGGCTGTACTGCGTCTTGGCCATGCAAACCGGGAAGTGGCCGTAGCCGGCGGCCTGCAGCTCGTCGAACTGCCTGCGCACGCGGTCGTCCGCCGCGATCCCCGAGGCGCCGTACAGCTCGGTGGCGACCTTCTCCGCCTTGTCCCACAGCGGCAGCGAGTCCTCGTAGAGCGGCGCGAAGGAGGCCTGGCCGGAGTCGACAAGCGCGACGACGTGCCGGGCCAGGTCTTCCGCGCCGGCGCCGCCCTTGGCCCAGTGCGTGCAGACGATCGCCTCGGCGCCGAACCCCTCGGCGGTGGCGCGCACCGCCTCGATCTCGGCCTCGGTATCGCTCAGGAACGGGTTGATCGCGACCACCGGCGGGACGCCGAACTTCTTGATGTTCTCGAGGTGCCGGGCGAGGTTGGCGCAGCCGGCCTTGACCGCCTCCACGTTCTCCCGGCCGAGGTCGCCCTTGGCCACCCCGCCGTGCATCTTGAGCGCGCGCACCGTGGCCACGATCACGACCGCGTCCGGTTTGAGGCCCGCCTTGCGGCACTTGATGTCGAAGAACTTCTCCGCCCCCAGGTCGGCGCCGAAGCCCGCCTCGGTCACGACGTAGTCGGCCAGCTTGAGCGCGGTCCGGGTGGCCATCACCGAGTTGCAGCCGTGGGCGATGTTGGCGAACGGCCCGCCGTGGATGAACGCGGGGTTGTTCTCCAGCGTCTGCACCAGGTTGGGCTGAAGCGCGTCCTTGAGCAGCACGCTCATGGGCCCCGGGGCCTTGAGGTCGCGGGCGTGGATCGGCTCCCGCTTGCGCGTGTACCCGACCACGATCTTGCCCAGGCGCTCCTCCAGGTCCTTGAGGTCGTTGGCCAGACAGAAGATCGCCATCACCTCGGAGGCCACGGTGATGTCGAAGCCGTCCTCGCGCGCGAAGCCGTTCGCGGCGCCGCCGAGCGAACAGACCACCGAGCGCAGGGCGCGGTCGTTCATGTCGACGACCCGGCGCCAGGCGATGCGGCGCGTGTCGAAGCCCAGTTCGTTGCCCCAGTAGACGTGGTTGTCGATGAGCGCGCTCAGCAGGTTGTGCGCCACCCCCACCGCGTGGAAATCGCCGGTGAAGTGCAGGTTGATGTCCTCCATGGGGACGACTTGGGCGTATCCGCCGCCGGCCGCCCCGCCCTTGACCCCGAAGCAGGGCCCCAGCGAGGGTTCGCGCAGGCAGATCGTCGCCTTCTTGCCCATGCGGTTGAGCGCGTCGCCCAGGCCGACGGTGGTCGTCGTCTTGCCTTCGCCGGCCGGGGTCGGCGTGATCGCGGTCACCAGGATCAGCCTGCCGTCCGGGCGGTCCGCGAGCCCCTTGACGAAGTCGAAGGCGACCTTCGCCTTGTACGGGCCGTACTGCATGATCGCGGCGGCCGGGATTCCGAGCTTGGCGCCGATCTCGGCGATCGGCAGAAGGTTCGCCTCGCGCGCAATCTCTATGTCGTTTTTCGGCATTGTGGACTCTCTCTGTCTCTTGTCGTTGCCCCTCGTCCCCGCCGGGACGGCGTCAGCCCAGGCGGGTTCCCTTGGCCAGCCCGGCCTTGGCCGCGAACTCGGCGGCCGCCATCTTGCCCTCGCCCTGCGGGCGGACCCGCTTGACCAGGATCCGCCCTCCGTCGGCGGCGACCTCGAATCCCTCGCCCGCGATCTCGGTGATCTCGCCCGGCGCCCCGGCGCCGCCGGCGATCCTGGCCGAGTCGAAAATCTGCAGCGTATTGCCCTGAAACGTGGTCCAGGCGCTCGGCTGCGGGTTGGCGCCGCGGATCAGGTTGTAGACCGCGTCGACCGGCTTGCTCCAGTCGATCCGGGCGTCCTCCTTGCGGCACCAGCCCTCATACGAACCGGCGGAGGGATCCTGTGGGATCTTCGGCGCCTTGCCCTCGCGCACCAGGTCGACCGCCTCCAGCATGGCCTGGACGCCGAGCGGGAACAGCTTGTCGAAGTAGAGGCTGCCCAGCGTGTCGTCCGGGCCGATCTCGACCTCCTTCTGCAGCAGGATGGGACCCGTGTCCAAGCCGTTGTCGGGCCAGAAGATGGTGATGCCGGTCTTGGTCTCCCCGAACATGATCGGCCAGTTGATCGAGCTCGGCCCCTTGTGCATCGGCAGCAGCGAGGGGTGGTATTGGATGGTCCCGCGGGTCGGGATGTTGAGCGCCTCTTCGGGCACGAAAAGGGTCACGTAGGCCATGACGCCGAGGTCGGGCTCGAGCGCGCGCATCCGCTCCCAGACATCGGGCTTCTTGAACGAGGCCGGCTGAAAGACAGGCAGGCCCTTGGACTGCGCGAACTCCTTGAGGGGATCGACCGGGCGCCCCTCCTTGTCGGGCGCGCAGTAGACCCCGACCACGTTCTCGCCGCGGTCCAGCAAGGCTTCGAGCACGGCCTTTCCGAAGGCCTGTTGTCCGTTCACGATGATCCGCATGGCCTCCCCCATCTACAGCGCGCGATCGCGCCCGCACAACTTCATCAGCGGCTCCCGGCCCTGCGGCCCGATGATGACGCAGATCCCGTCGTTAGGGCCGCCCGGAGGCGGCCCCGCCCGTTATCGCGGAATGCGCCTACGTGGCATGCATCGGCTCAGGGGCCGAAACGGCTACGCCTCGGCGAACGGAATCACCCCTGGGACGAGCCACTTCTCCCACATCTCGTCGGTCTTCGCCTGGAAGTACGCGATATCTTCCTCGGTAAAGTGCGCGAAGCGACCCTGCCTCAGCAAGTACTCGCGAACCGGCTTCCGCTTGAACTGCCCGCTCACGATCCGCCTGGACCTGCCGTACATTTTGAGCTTGCGCTCTTCGACCTCGTAGAGGGGCCAGACGCCGGTCTCCACCGCAAGCTCGCCGAGCTCGTGGGAGTACATGGGATCGTAGTCCCAGCCCTTGGGGCAAGGATCGAGCGAGTGGATGAACGTCGGGCCGCCGATGGTCAAGGCCCTGCGCACCTTGTTCATGGCATCGACAGGGTAGGCGGTGCAGACGGTCGCGACGTACTTACACTCGGGGTGGCCTGCGGCCAACATCGCCGCGGTGTTCTTTTTCCACCGCCGGTGCATGATGCGCCGCACCTTGCCCGGAGGGCTGAAGGTGGAGTTTGCGCCGTATGGAGACGAACCCGACACCTGGATGTCGGTGTTGGCGTACGATTCGTTGTCGTAGAGCAGGATGAGCAGGTTGTACTGGGTGTGCTGGAGCGCCGCCGAAATGGCCGAAAGCCCCATGTCGGCGCCCCCGCCGTCGCCGCACACGGCGATGACGTTGATCGGCTCCTTCTCCATCTTGCCCTTGCGCATCAACGCCCTCAGGCCGGCGGCGGTGCCGGTGGCGGCGGAGCCCGCGGACCCAAGCTGCGTGTGCATCCAGGGGATCGCCCACGGGGTGGAGTAGTACGTGGTGTTGGCCACGTACATGCAGCCCGTGCTGCCGAGGATGATCGAGCGCGGGCCGCCCGCCTTGGCCATGAGCTTCATGAGCTGGGCCGATTCACACCCCTGACAGGTGCGGTGACCCGAGGTGAAATACTCCTCCGGCGGGACTTTCTTGGGGCCCTTCCAAGGATCGAGAACCTGGGTCGAGAGGAACTCGCCCAGCGCCTCCACGTTCGCCTGTTCCATGTTCGCTACTCCCGCACTCCGATCCAGTAGGTCTCCTGATCATCGGTCTCGCCGCCGCGCGCGGCGTCGAACACCATGCCGGCCACCACGATGACGTTGTCGGCGCTCACCTCCCGGCCGCCCAGGCCGGCGATGAACGAAACGATCTTGGGCCTGTTCTCCACCGGGTAGAGGGCCGAGCGCAGGTCGTTGGCCAGCACGCCGCCGTGGAAGGCGGAGCCGAAACCGTAATCGCGGTCGATCACGCCGACGGCCCGCACCCCGCGCAGCGCGGCCTGCAGCTCCTCGGTGGGAAACGGGCGGAACCACCTGACACGGACGAAGCCGACCTTCTCGCCCCGCTCCCTCATCTTGCGCACGGCGACCTTCACCGGCATCGCCAGCGTGCCCATTCCCACGAGGGCGACCTCGGCGTCGTCCATCATGTAGCTCTCGATGAAGGGCTCTCCGCCGCGCCCAAACTTGGCGCCGAAATCGTCGTATGCCTCGATGAGGACCTCGCGGGCACGGCGCATCGCCATGTCGTTTTGCCGCCGCATCTCCATCAGCCAGTCCTCGTTCGCCTGCGGTGCGATCGTGATCGGGTTGTCCGGATGCAACAGCTTTTCCGCCCGGTCGTAGGGCGGCAGGAAGGTGTTGACCGCCTCCTGGCTCGGAACGCTGACGATCGCCTGCGAGTGGGTGAGGAAAGCGCCGTCGCAGCTGATCGCGCAGGGAAGAAAGATGCGCCGATCCTCGGCCACGCGGTAGGCGATCAGCGCCGTGTCCAGCGCTTCCTGCGCCGTCTCCACCCAGGCGAGCATCCAGCCGAGGTCTCGCACCGCGAGCGCGTCGTTGTGCTCGACCCCGAAGGCGCCGGGATCGTCGAGCGCCCTGTTGCCGACCATGGCGACCATCGGCAAACGCAGCCCGGCGGTGACCGCCAGCGCCTCGAAGGCGTAGAACCAGCCGACGCCGCTCGAGC
>JBHHZJ010000101.1:0-11996 GCA_046758005.1 Kiloniellaceae bacterium | reverse complement strand
TGAATCGCCTTCGGGCGATTCATCGACCTGGATATGCTCTAGCCGATCATGCGCGACGAGGACTGCGTCGGTTTCCTGCAATGGTGCCTGCCGCGCCTGCGCCTGCGCTGGGCCGGCTACCGGAAGGTGCGCCGGACGGTGTGCAAGCGCCTCGGCCGGCGGTTGCGTGCGCTGGGTCTTGCGGATCTGGCCGCCTACCGGGCCGTGCTCGAAGGGGACTCTGAGGAATGGGCGCGGCTCGACGCCTTGTGCCGGATCCCGATCTCGCGCTTTTACCGGGACCGGCGCGTGTTCGACGTCCTGGATCGGGAGGTCCTGCCGGCGCTGGGCGAGGCGGCGGCGCGCGCGGACGACCCTGAGATCCGCTGCTGGTGCGCCGGCTGCGCCTCGGGGGAGGAGGTCTACACGCTGCGCCTGATCTGGGACCTGTCGGTGGGCCCCGGGCGCCCGGACGTGCGCCTGAGCGTGCTCGGCACGGATGCCGACGAGGTCATGCTGGCGCGGGCCGCGGCCGCCTGTTACCGGCCGTCCTCGCTCAAGGACGCGCCGCCCGCATGGCCGGCGCGGGCGTTTCGGCGCGAAGGCGGTCTGCTGTGCCTGGGCCCTGCGTTCCGCAGCGGTGTCGGGTTCCGGCGCCAGGACATTCGCACGACCCGGCCCGAGGGGCCCTTCGACCTCGTGCTTTGCCGCAACCTGGTCTTCACCTACTTCGACCCCGGGCTGCAGGAGGAGGTGCTCGATGCGATCTCGCGCCGCCTGCGTCCCGGCGGTTTCTTCGTGCTCGGCGCGCACGAGCGCCTGCCGGCCGGGGCCGCCGGGTTCGTCCCGGCCGCGGTCCGGGTGCCGATCTTCCGCAAGATCGCTCGGCCGTAGACAAGAAATTTCGCGGCGCCGCCGCCGGCGGCCGCGGTTCGCGCCTTTTCAAGACTGGGTCGGGCTGGCGCCTACGCCGCCGCCAGGTGGGTCCCGGGCGCGGTCTCGACCGCCTTGCACATGGCCTTCTGCACCTTCTCGAAGGCGCGCACCTCGATCTGGCGCACGCGCTCGCGGCTGATGCGGTACTCCCGGCTCAGGCCCTCCAGCGTGATCGGATCATCGCGCAGGCGGCGCTCGATCAGGATGCGGCGCTCGCGCTCGTCGAGCTGCTTCATGGCATCGCCCAGCATCCTGCGCCGGCGGAGCAGCTCCTCGCGCTCGCCGAGGCGGGTCTCCTGGTCCTCGTCCTCGCTGACCAGCCAGTCCTGCCACTCGGTGCCGTCCCCCTCGCTCACCGCCGCGTTCAGCGAATGATCGGGGCCGGCCAGTCGCCGGTTCATCTCGACGACCTCCTGTTCCGGAACATCGAGTTGGCGGGCGATCCGCTTGACCGCCTCGGGCGGCAGGTCGTTCGGCTCCAGCTCCTCCAGCCGGCGCTTCAGCTTCCGCAGGTTGAAGAAGAGTTTCTTCTGCGCCGCGGTCGTGCCCATTTTGACCAGCGACCAGGAGCGCAGGATGTAGTCCTGAATCGCCGCCCGGATCCACCACCGGGCATAGGTCGACAGGCGAAACCCGCGGTCGGGATCGAACTTCTCGATCGCCTGCATCAGGCCGACGTTGCCCTCCGCGATCAGCTCGGCCACCGGGAGCCCATATCCGCGGTTGTCCATCGCCATGCGGACGACCAGGCGCAGGTGGCTGTTCACCAGCTTGCGCAGCGCCTCCGGGTCGCGCGCCCCGCGCCAACGACGGGCGAGCGCCAGCTCCTCGGCCTCGGTCAACATCGGGAACTTCCTGACCTGCTGCAGGTATCGGGTCAGGCTATGGTCAGGAGTGATAGTCACTTCGCTCACGGCTGTTCGTGCCCTCCCGGTTCCTGCGGCTTGCCGGCGCGGGCGAGGCCTCGCGCGGGCCGGCGTTGGCGGCGCGCGCCGACGCCGTTGCAGGTAAACCGCTGCGGTTTTCCGGGGACTGGCCCCTAGATGGGAACGAAATTCGAACATTTCAAGGGAGCGCGGGAGGACCGCCCGAGCCTTGGCGTCTGCGCCGCTACGCGCCCAGCTCACGCGCGCCGCGCGCCCCGGCCCGACCGGCCACCGCTGCGAACCCTTCGTTTTCCAAATTTATGATACATTATCTCCGAATGCGGCGCCATCGCATTGACGTGCATCAATCATCGGCAGCCGGCGCGCCGCGCCCGTACATCACCAGCTCCCACACGCCCGTAACGGTGTCATGGCGCAACAGGTAGGTCGCGCCGTCCGCGCCGCGCAACTTGAAATAGCGGTGATCGGGCGCGAGCCATTGGTCGAGCACTTCGCGCACCTCGACCGCGCGGGCGCCGAAAAGCATGCGGCGCGGGGTCTGCTCGCCCCGATAGCCCGCATAACACTCCACCCGAACGACTATTTTGGGGTTATGATTGGGGTTATGCACGCTCACCTCAGTGTGCGCCTCGGCGCGCACGAGTTCGCCGAGGCGCCGAAGCTCCTGTGCGACGAGATGCTGCACGGCCTCGGCCGTTGGCTGCGCGCCGCGGGATATGATACCGCGATCGCCGGCCCCGGTCTGCCCGACCGTCAATTGCTGCAACGCGCCATCGTGGAAGACCGCATCCTTCTCACCTGCGACCGCGAGCTGGCCGGCCGCCGGCAGGCGCGCGGGCGCGTCCTGGCGCTGAGCGCGAACGGGCTGGACACCGGGGCCCGCGAGCTGCGCGCGCGCCTCGGCATCGACTGGCTCCGCGCGCCCTTCACCCGCTGCCTGCTCGACAACGCCGCGTTGCGCCCGGCCGGGGGCGAAGACCTGGCCCGCCTGCCGCCCAAGGCGCGGCGGCTGGGCGGCCCGGTCCGGACCTGTCCGCGGTGTGTGCGGTTGTACTGGCCGGGCAGCCACGCGCGCCGCATGCGCGCCCGGCTCGCGGCCTGGCAGGGGCTCGTCCGGCCGTTCGCGTAGGCCGCAATGGCCGCCGAACCAAATCTTGGAAACGAGGACACGTACCATGACGTTTCAACTGTCCAGCACCGCCTTCGCCGACGGCGAGCGCATCCCGACCCGCTACACCTGCGAGGGCGAGGACGTCTCGCCGCCGCTCGCCTGGTCGGGCGCGCCGGAGGGCACCCGCAGCTACGCGCTGCTGTGCGACGACCCGGACGCTCCGGGCGGCACCTGGCACCACTGGGCCCTGTTCGACATCCCGGCCGAGACGGCCAGCCTGCCCGAGGCCTACGCCACGGACCCGCAGGTGGGCTCGACACGGCAGGCGGTGACCGATTTCCGGCGCACCGGCTACGGCGGTCCCTGCCCGCCCCCCGGCCACGGCGTGCATCACTACCATTTCCGCGTGCTCGCCCTGGCGGTCGAGCGCCTGGAGGTCGCGCCGAACCCCCGTTGCCCGGACGTCGCGGCGGCGGCGCGCCCGCACGTCCTGGCCGAGGCGCGGCTGGTCGGCACCTACTCGCGCTGACGCGCGCTTGTCGTCTGCGGGCCGTTGGCGGCGCCCGCGCCGGCTGCGCCCAACTCGGCCACGGCGCGCTCGAGCGCGTCGGTGATGCGCGCCTCCGCGGTCCCGCCTCTGCCCATCGCCGCGAGTTCCTCGGCCTCCAGCGGCCCGCCGAACCCGACTCTGATCGGGTGCGGACGCGGCACGCGGCGCCAGCGCGGCATGGCCTCGAACGTGCCGCGGATGTAGGCGGGCACCACGCGCGCGCGCGTCTGCTCGACCAGCGTGCCGATACCGGGCAGAAAGCGCTGCAGCTCGCCCGTGGGCGACCGCCACGCCTCGGGGAACCAGATCACGCCGCAGCCCCGGGCGAGCACCGCCGCGGCCATGGCGAGCGAGGCCGTCGGCGCGCGCTCGTCGATCGGAAAGATGTGCAGCACGCGACAAGCGAAGCGGCGGAGCGGACTCGCGAACAGCCGCGCCACGTCCCCGCCCCAGTAGGTGCGGCGCAGGTGGCGCAGCGGCAGGGCCGCGCCGAGCGCAAGCGGGTCGAGGTCGCTCGCGTGATTGGCCACGATGACGAACGGGCCCGGCGCCGGCAGACGCTCGGCGCCGTCCACGCGCAGCCTGAAGAAAATGCGTAATATCAGCCAGTTGATCAAGAATAGTGAGATCCCGAGCAAAGTCGGGCCGAATCCCGTCGGCTCCGTCCAGCGCGCCCGGTCGGCCAGAAGGTCTTCCCCGGCGCTCGGCTCTCCCGGACCGGCGGCGCGTGGCGTCCGCGTAGCCGCCACCACCGCGCGCAGCAGGTCGCGCACGCTCGTCGCCTCGGCGACCGCCTCCTCGCTCAGCCGGAGGCCGAGCCGGCGCTCCAGCTCGAGGCTGATCGTCACCCATTCCAGCGAATCGATGCCGAGGTCGAGCTGCGGGCTCGCGTCCAGGGCGAGCGGCTTGTCCGGATAGCGCGCCTCGAGCAGCCTCCAGACCTCGCGCGCGGGCGGCTCCCGCAGGAGGGCGCGGTCCTCCGCCGAAATTTCCGCCGGGGCCGGCCGGCGCGCGCCCTTCCGGGCCCGTTCGTACAGCTCGGGCAGCAGGAAGCGTTGGTACTTGCCGAGTCGGGTGCGCGGCAGCGGCTCACGCACGAGGGCGAAGCCGGCCAGACGCTGGTATGACGGCAGACGCCGGGCCGCGGTGGTCAGCGCCACGCGCACCGAATCCTCGACCCGGACCGTGCCGCTCGCCTTGATCGCCTCGACGTCGGGCAGCACGAGCGCGTGCAACGCCCCGTCGCGCTCGAGCACCGCGACCTCGCGGATAAAGGGACTGGCGGCGTAGGCGCTTTCCAGGTCCTCGGGAGATACGTTCTTGCCGCCGCCGAGCACGATCATCTCCTTGGCCCGGCCGCAGAAGTGGAGATAGCCTTCCGGGTCCAAGCGCCCGAGGTCGCCGGTGCGGAACCAGCCGTCCCCGGTGAAGGCGGCGCGGTTGGCCGCCGGGTCGTTCCGGTAGCCGGTGAAGACGTTGGAGCCGCGCAACTGGATCTCGCCGACGCCGCGCTCGTCCGGCTCCGCGATGCAGATCTCGCCGCCCTGGAACGGCCGGCCCTCGCTGCCGATCCGCTCGCGCCCCGGCAGGTTGCCGGTGAAGATCGAGGCGGTCTCGGCCAGGCCGTAACCGCTGCGCACCTCCCAGCCCAGGCCCTCCAGGTTCCAGACCAGCTCCGCCCTGAGCTGCGCGCCGCCCGAGACCATGAGCCGGAGGTGCTTGCCGAGGCCGGCGTGCAGACCGCGGAACAGGACACGCCCGGCGCGGACGCCGAAGCGCCGGCGCAGCCACACCGAAAAGCCCAGCAGGGCCCGGAAGGCCGCAGCCGCCAGCGTCCCGCGCGCCGCCACGCGCGCGGTGAGACCGGCGAACAGGGCCGCATACAAGCGCGGCACGCCAACCATGACGCTGGCCCGCGCCGCCCGAAGCGCCTGCACGATCTGCGGGCCGGCCACGGCCTCGGGAAAGACGACCGCCGCGCCGCTAGCGAGCGGCACCAGCAGCCCGACGATGAAGGGATAGACGTGGTGCAGGGGCAAGGGCAGCAGCACCCGGTCGCCGGGCCCGAGCAGCCCCTCGGCCACCAGGGCGCGGACATTGGCCCAGACGTTTGCGCAGGTGAGCGTGAAGCTCTTGGGCGGGCCGGTCGTGCCCGAGGTGTAGATGAGCATGGCGGGCGCCTCGGCGTCGGGCGGCGGCAGCGGCCCGGCCCGCTTGGCCAAAACCTCGCGCCAGTCGCGCGGCCCGTCTTCCGGCGCGGCCTCGCCGTCCAGGACGAAGACCTCGAGCCCCGCGGCCTCCTTCATGGCGCGCAGCGCGGGCACGTGGGCGCGGGTCGTGAACGCCCGGCGGCAGCCGGCGTCGCGGAGCACGGCCGCGACCTCCTCGGGCGTGGACAGGTCGTCGACGGGCACCGCGAGCGCGCCGGCGGCGCCGAGGGCGAGGCGGACGACGACCCATTCGGGGCCGTTCGGGGCGAACAGTAGGACCGCTTCGCCCGGTGCGAGCCCTGCCCGCAGGAGCCCGTACGCGAGGCGCCCGGCATGGTCGGCGAGCCGGGCGAAGGACCAGACCTCGAGCGCCTCGCCGCGTACGGAAACGAGCGCCGGCCGCTCCCCGTGGCGCGCGATGTCCCGCAACAAGGTCTGAAGAGTCCAGGACTCTTCCACGGCGCGCTGCTCGCCCGCCATCGCGTCTGCGGTGCCTGCCGCCCCTCGGTTCATCCCTTCACGCAGACGAGGGGGACCAGCTTCGCCACCTTGCGGGCGAGTCCGACCCGGTCCGCCGCGTCCACGACCGCGCTCACGTCCTTGTAGGCGCCGGGCGCCTCCTCGGCGACGCCGCGCGCGCTGGGGCTTCGCACCAGGATGCCGCGTTCGGCGAGCTCGTCCACGACCTGCCGCCCTTTCCACAGCTTGAGCGCCTGGTGCCGGCTCATCCTGCGCCCCGCGCCGTGGCAGGCCGAGCTGAGCGCCCGCGCCTCTCCCTCGCGAGTGCCGACCAGCACGTAGGAGCCGGTGCCCATGCTGCCGCCGATCAGGACCGGCTGGCCGAACGGGCGCAGCGCCTCGGGCAGTTCGCGATGGCCGGGCCCGAAGGCGCGGGTCGCGCCCTTGCGGTGGACGTGGAGGCGGCGCGCGGCGCCGTCGATTACGTGCTCCTCGACCTTGCACGTGTTGTGCGAGACGTCGAACAGCAGCTCCAGCCCGGCCCGCGGGAACAGCTTGGCGAAGATTTCGCGCGCCAGGTGTCCGATGATCTGCCGATTGGCGAGCGCGCAGTTGATCCCGGCGCGCATGGCGCCGAGGTAGCGCTGCCCGACCGGCGAGTCGATCGGGGCGCAGGCCAGCTCGCGGTCCGGCAGGACGATGCCCTGCTCGGCCGCGGCGACCGCCATGTCGCGCAGGTACTCGGTCCCGATTTGGTGGCCGAGCCCGCGCGAGCCACAATGGATGCTGACGACGATCTCGCCCCGCCGCAGGCCGAACCCGGCCGCGGCCTCGGAATCGTAGATCTCGGCCACCTCCTGGACCTCGAGATAGTGGTTGCCCGAGCCGAGCGTGCCCATCTCATCGCGCTGGCGGCGCTTGGCCTTTTGCGATACGTACTCCGGGCGCGCCCCGGCCGCCGCGCCGTGCTCCTCGATCCGCTCGAGATCGGCAGCCTCGCCGTAGCCTTGGGCCAAGGCCCAGCGCGCGCCGCGGGTCAGCATGTCGTCCATCTGCTCCGGCGTGAGGCGAATCCGGCCGGTGCTGCCGACGCCGGCGGGCACGTTGGCGAACAGGGCCTCGGCCAGCTCCGCCTTGCGCGGCTCGAGCTCGCGGCGCGACAGGCCGGTGAGCATGGCGCGCACGCCGCAGGAGATGTCGAAGCCGACGCCGCCCGCGGAGATCACGCCGCCCTCGTCCGGGTCGAAGGCCGCCACTCCGCCGATCGGAAAGCCGTAGCCCCAGTGGGCGTCGGGCATGGCGTAGGACGCCCTCACAATGCCCGGCAGCTTGGCCACGTTGACCACCTGCTCGCGGACCTTGTCGTCCATGTCCCGGATCAGCGCCTCGTCGGCGAAGATCACCCCAGGCACGCGCATGCCGTCATGGGGCTCGATGCGCCACTCGAACTCGGAGACGCGGGTAAGTTGCGCCGGATCCATGTCCCTGGCTCCCGCCGCACTGCGCCCGGCCGCGGGTCAAACATCGACGACGCACTGAGCGAGCCAACGCCCGTCGGCCAGCGGCTCGACGCGCAGCGCCGTGTAGGTCGCGCCCTTGATCTCCACACCCGGCCTGTGGCGGGCGACATCGATCGGCTCGCCCCAGGCCTCGCCGTTCAGCCTCCCGCCCTCGATGCGCACCGCGAAGCGGCTGAACAGCATCTTGCGCGTCGCCATTTCATAGATAAGCGCATTCAGCCAATCGACCAGGAGCAATTCATCGTCGGGTGCCTCGCAGGCGACCGCGACCGCTCCGCGCGGCTGGACCCTTTCGGGCTCGGCCAGCGCGGCCGTCATGGCGTAGGCGGCGTGCTCGAAGGCCGCCTCCTTGGTCGCGCCGAGGCCGCGCACGCCCATGTCCGCGCCGTGCGGGAACAGCTCCCACTCGCCGGGCGCGGGCGTGGCATTCGTGCTCCTGGGTGTGAGGTCCGCGACCATGATGCACGCTGGAAGAACGATGACACATATGACGGCCTTCATGCAGCGCACGGCAGGTAAAAAAAGGCCGTCCCGAGTTTTCGGATACGGCTAGTGGTATGGGGGGAAAGAGTCGTGGCGGTTGCGGTCCTGCCCTGATCACGCCCTCGCCCGGGCTGTGGGTGTCAGGCCCGACACACCGTTCCGTCGGGCAGAATTTCGTGCGGCAGAGGAGCAATCCCGGATTTCCGGTTTGCTCCCGTGCGGAAACCCGCACGCCCGAACCACACATCTCATTTAGCACGTCGGTGCGAACGCGGAATTGATCTGAGTCAAGAAGATGCCAAATTTGTCCGCGGGCGTCCGCCCCCGGCGCGGCGGCTTCCGCACTTGCCAAGGCGAGGCGCCTAGCCTTTATCCTCCTCGCCCTCCTCCTCGGCCCCATGCATGGTCGGGCCGGAATCCTGGCCCTTGGCGTCGGGGTCCCGTTCGACCAGTTCGACGACGCCCATGGGCGCCATGTCGCCGTACCGGAACCCGGCCCTGATCACCCGCGTATAGCCGCCAGGCCGATCCTTGTAACGCTCGGCCAGTGCGCCGAACAGCTTGGCGGTGATACCGTCGTCGCGCAGGACGGCGTGCGCTTGGCGCCGGGCGTGCAGGTCGCCGCGCTTGCCGAGCGTGATCAGGCGGTCGACGACGCGCCGCAGGTCCTTCGCCTTGGGCAGGGTGGTCTTTATCTGCTCGTGCTTAAGCAAAGCCGCCGCCATGTTGGCGAACATCGCCTTGCGGTGGCTGCTCGTTCGGCTGAACTTCCGGCCGCTCATTGCGTGGCGCATCGTCCCTCATCCTTCGACCCTGGCCTCGCGCGCGAGACCGATTGGACACGCCCGCCGCCGCGGCCGGCCCGGCGTGGCTGGCCGTGTACGGCGGGTCGGGGCCACCCCGGCCCCAGACGTTCGTCGCGCCGCTCGGGCGCCTAGTCCTTGGGCGCGCAGATGCCCACTGCGACGTTTCCGAGGTCGTCGCCGGGCTCGATCCGGCGATCCGCAATCTGCGCCTTCGCCATTTGCGCAAGTCAGCGCTAGAACGGCTCCTCCAGCTTCTTGGCGAGCTCCTCGATGTTCTCCGGCGGCCAGTTGGGGATCTCCATGCCCAGATGCAGTCCCATGCCGGCCAGGACCTCCTTGATTTCGTTCAACGACTTGCGGCCGAAGTTTGGAGTGCGCAGCATCTCGGCCTCGGTCTTTTGCACCAGATCGCCGATGTAGACGATGTTGTCGTTCTTCAGGCAGTTGGCCGAACGCACGGACAGCTCGAGCTCGTCGACCTTGCGCAGAAGGTTGCGGTTGAACGGCGGCTCGGCCGCCTTCTCCTCCAGCTTGCGCGCCTCCGGCTCCTCGAAGTTGATGAAAAGCTGCAGCTGGTCCTGGAGAATCCGGGCCGCCAGCGCGACCGCGTCCTCGGGCGACACCGCGCCGTTCGTCTCGATCTCCATGGTCAGCTTGTCGTAGTCGGTGACTTGGCCGACGCGCGTGTTCTCCACCTTGTAGGCGACCTTGCGCACCGGGGTGAACATGGCGTCCACCGGGATCAACCCGATCGGCGCGTCCTCCGGCCGGTTCTGGAAGCCCGGCACGTAGCCCTTGCCGGTCTCCACCGTCAGCTCCATGTCGATCCGCGCCCCGTCGTCGAGGGTGCAGAGCGCTAGATCGGGGTTCATGACCTCGATGTCATGGCCCGTTTCGATTTGCCCGGCGGTCACCTCGCCCGGCCCTTCGGCGCGCAGGCGCATACGCTTCGGGCCCATGCCGTGCATGCGCAGGGCGATCAGCTTGATATTGAGCACGATGTCGGTCACGTCCTCGCGCAGGCCCGGGATCGAGGAGAACTCGTGCAGCACCCCGTCGATGTGGATGCTGGTCACGGCCGCGCCCTGTAGGGAGGACAGCAGGACACGGCGCAAGGCGTTGCCCAACGTCAGCCCGAAGCCGCGCTCCAGCGGCTCGGCCACGACCCGCGCGAAGCGGTGGGGATCGTGGCCCGGCTGGATGTCGAGCTTGTTCGGCTTGATCAGTTCGGTCCAGTTCTTCTGCAGCACAACCGCGCCCTCGTCACTTGCAAGCTGTTGGAAAACCGCGCCCCCATGGGAATGGCGCGTCTACATACCGATAAGATGGTGCGTTGATCCGTCGCATTCGGACCCGGCCCGGGCCCCCGCCATGTACCAGCCTCCGCCAGTGGGAGACACCTCGGCCGGCGCGATTCCGACCCACGCGCGGCGCCCGGCCCTACACCCTGCGCCGTTTCGGCGGCCGGCAGCCGTTGTGCGGGATCGGCGTCACGTCGCGAATCGCGGTGATCGTGAAACCGACCGCCTGCAGCGCGCGCAGCGCCGATTCCCGGCCGGATCCCGGCCCCTTGATGTTGACTTCCAGCGTCTTCATTCCGTGCTCCTGGGCCTTGCGCCCGGCGGCCTCGGCGGCGAGTTGCGCCGCGTACGGGGTCGACTTGCGCGAACCCTTGAACCCCTGGGCGCCCGCCGAGGCCCAGGCGATGGCGTTGCCCTGGACGTCGGTGATCGTGATCTTCGTGTTGTTGAAGGTCGCGTTCACATGCGCGATGCCGGAGGTGATGTTCTTCTTCTCCCGGCGCCGCAGCCGGGCCTGAGGTTTCGCCATGGCGGTCCCGATCCGTTCCTATCTTATTTGGTCGCCTTTTTCTTGCCCGCGATCGGGCGGGCCGGCCCCTTGCGCGTGCGCGCGTTCGTGTGCGTGCGCTGGCCGCGCACCGGCAGGCCCCGGCGGTGCCGCAGCCCGCGATAGCAGCCCAGGTCCATCAGCCGCTTGATGTTCATCGCCACCTCGCGCCGCATATCGCCCTCGACCACGTAATCACGGTCGATGGTCTCACGCATCCGGACCACCTCGTCGTCCGTGAGCTGGTTGACCCGACGCTCGGCCGGAATGCCGACCCTGGTGCAAATTTCCTTCGCCTTGGTGCGCCCGATGCCGTGAATATAGGTCAGCGCGATCTCGACGCGCTTTTGCGTCGGGATGTTGACGCCAGCGATTCGAGCCACGTCGCGATCTCCTAAGTCTCTATGAACGTCGATGAATCCGGGCACACGCACACGTGCCCGGCCGCAGCAGCGCCGGAGGAGGCGCGATTATAGGTCTGCCGGACCGCGAGTCAACCGTCATGCGGCCGCCAGAGTCGCTTCAATCTGCCCGGTCACGTCGTCGATCGAAGCCATCCCGTCGATCGACTTCAGGATTCCCTTCCGCCCGTAATACGGGAGGATCGGCGCCGTCTGCTCGCGGTACGCCTGCAGGCGCGCGCGCACCGTCTCCTCGTTGTCGTCGGCACGGCGGGTGAACTCGTTGCCGCCGCAAACGTCGCACACTCCCTCGACCGCGGGGCGCTGGAACTTGTCGTGGTAGCCCGCGCCGCACTTTGCGCAGGAGAAGCGCCCGGTAATGCGTTCGACGAGGGATTCCTCGTCGACCTTCATCTCGACCACGGCGTCGAGTTTCAGGCCTTTCTCCGCCAGCATCCGGTCGAGCGCCTCGGCCTGGCGCGTGGTGCGCGGAAAACCGTCGAGGATGAACCCGCCCTTGCAGTCGGGCTGGTCGATGCGCTCGGAGATCATCCGGATCATCAGTTCGTCGGGCATGAGCTGGCCGGCGTCCATGACCGCCTTGGCCTGACGACCCAGCTCGCTGCCCGAGGCGACCACGGCGCGCAGCATGTCGCCGGTCGAGAGCTGGACCAGATTGTGCTTCTTTTGCAGGCGCTTGGCCTGGGTGCCCTTGCCCGCGCCCGGCGCCCCCAGAAGAATTACGTTCACCCGCGCCGCCCCTTGAGCTTGGCCTTCTTGATCAGGCCCTCGTACTGGTGCGCCAA
>JBHHZJ010000100.1:0-12081 GCA_046758005.1 Kiloniellaceae bacterium | reverse complement strand
CCCAGGCGGCCCTTGGATCGCCATCAAAAGGGTCATTATCACCGAGATTTGGTATTAGGCACAACCCGCGGGGGGCTGCGCGGCCGTGGGGGCAAGCGCGTCGTCGATCAGGATTTGCGCCGCCTTGCGCGCCTGCTTCGCGGCGCCGACCGGGCCGTTGACCTGGGTGACCACGATCGCGCCCTCGATCAGCAGCATCAGCTCGCGGGCCAGCTTGGCCGGCCGCGCGGCGCCCGCGGCCGCCGCCAACTCGCGGAGGTCGGAAAGCACGTGCCGATGGTGCTCCGCGGCGGCGGCGTGGATCGGGTCGTCGTGGGCACAGTACTCCGAGGCGGCCTTGACGAACATGCAGCCGTGGAAGTCGGGGCCGGCCAACCATTCTTCGAGCGCGTCGAACACGGCGAGCAGGCGCTCGCGCGGCGCCTCGGCGCGGCTTTCGACCGCCTCCTTGAACCACTGCCGCCAGCGCGCGTCGCGCCGGCGCAGGGCGGCCAGGATCAGCTCGTCCTTCGAACCGAAGTGCTTGTACAGGGTCATCTTCGCGACCCCGGCTTCGGCGAGAATGCGGTCGATCCCGGTCGCGTGATAGCCCTTCCGGTCGAACAGGGCGAGCGCGGTGTCGATCAGTTTGTCGCGCCGGCTGGACGTCATCGTCCCTGAACCTCCTTCGGCAATGAACAAACCTGTCTGTCCAATATAGGTGCCGAATCCACGTCGATTCCAGCCCTTTCTTGCGACGCGTGCCGGTTCCATCCACCGCGGCCGGACGGCTTGACCGATAAAAATATAATTTTATCAATTGATTAAACGGTAACTGCCGTGAGCGGAAAATTCCTGCGCCACGGTCTTGAATAGACAGACCGATCTGTCCATATATCAACAGCCCAAATGGAACAGCCGCGGCCAGGGCATGAATGGGAGCCGAGCAATGCCGACACAGCGCGTGAACACGGGGCCGGAGTTTCCCGCGACGGGCGAGGAGCTGACGTTCCTGCTGAACTGCTACGACATCTGGAGCGGCCCGACGGAGCCCGCCATACCCTGCGAACCGCGGGACGGGCCGCCGAGCGACGGAGACGGGAAGGAGACGGCATCATGACCAGGCGCTACGACGTGATCGTTCTGGGCGGCGGCAACGCCGGCATGGGCGCGGCCGGGGTCGCGCGCGCCGCCGGCAAGACGGTGGCCATGGTCGAGTCCTGGGACCTGGGCGGCACCTGCCCGTTGCGCGGCTGCGTGCCCAAGAAGGTCCTGGTCGCCGCGGCCCAGACGCTGCATCAGATCGCGCTGGCGCCCGAGCACAAGATCACCGTGGGCGAGCCGAGCCTCGACTGGGGCGCGCTCATCGCGCGCGAACGCGGCTTCGTCGACGGCGTGCCGGAGATGTTCGCGCAAAGCCTGGAGCGGCGCGGCATCGAGGTGTTCCGCGGCCGGGCCGGGTTCGTCGGCCGCAACCGGGTGCGGGTCGGGGACGATGTCCTGGAGGGCGGCAAGATCGTGATCGCCACCGGCTCGAAGCCCCGGGCGCTCCCGATCGCGGGCGCCGAGCACCTGATCACCAGCGACGATATCCTGGAGATGCCGACACTGCCCGAACGGCTGGTCTTCATCGGCGGCGGGGTGATCGCGCTGGAGTTCAGCCACGTCTTCGCCCGCGCCGGGACCCGGGTGACGATCCTCGAGGCCTTGCCGCGCCTGCTGCCGCGCATGGACGCCGAGGCCGTGGCCCGCATCCACGGGGAGAGCGAGCGCATCGGCATCGACATCCTGACCGGGGTGGCGGTGGAAGAGGTCGTCAAAAGCGGCAACGCGCTCGAGGTGCATTTTACCCATGGCGGGGAGCGGAAGTCTCTCATCGCCGACCGGGTCGCCAACGGCGCCGGGCGCATCCCCGATCTGGACGGGCTCGACCTCGAGGCCGGCGGGATCGCGCACGACGGGACGCGCATCGCCGTGGACGAGACCCTGCGCAGCGTCTCGAACCCGGACGTGTACGTCGCCGGCGACGCGCTCTGGTCCTCGCCGCAGCTCTCGCCGGTGGCGACCTACGCCGGCCGCCTGGCCGCCGAGAATATCGTGAACGGCGAGAGCAAGGCGGCCGATTACGGCGCCGTGCCCTCCGCGGTCTACACGGTGCCGGCGCTGGCCAGCGTCGGGCTGAGCGAGGCCGAGGCGAAGGAGAAGGGCCTCGCGTTCGCCGTCAAGGCCAACGACCTGGAGGACTGGCGCTCGTCGCGGACCTACGCCGAGACGGCGGCCTACTCCAAGGTCCTGGTCGAGGACGGCAGCGGCCGCATCCTCGGCGCGCACATCGTCGGCCACGGCGGCGAGGAGATCATCCACCTCTTCGCGTTCGCCATGAAGCACGGGCTGACGGCCAAGGATCTGGCCGAGTCGGTCTACGCCTATCCGACCTTCGCGTCGGACATCAAGAACATGGTCTAACGGAGGCTCTCATGTCCAAGGTCGTCAGCGACGTCGCCTTCACCCCGGCGGTCAAGGCCGCGCAGGAACGCCTGGGTTCGCGCGCCGGCTACGCGCGCATGCAGGAGAAGGGCGGTTGGCGGGACCGGATCACCCCGGACCTGGCCGCCTTCCTGGCGGAGCGGGATTCCTTCTACCTCGCCACCGCCAGCGCCGGGGGCCGGCCCTACATCCAGCACCGGGGCGGGCCCAAGGGCTTTCTCAAGGCGCTGGACGAGCGCCGCCTGGCCTTCGCCGACTTTCGCGGCAATCGGCAGTACATCACGCTCGGCAACCTGTCGGAAAACGACCGGGCGTTCATCTTCCTGATGGACTACGCGAACCGCCGGCGCATCAAGATCTGGGGCCGGGCCCGCGTCGTCGAGGGCGACGCCGCGCTCCTCGAGCGCTTGGCCGATCCCGCCTACGAGGGCAGGCCGGAGCGCGCCATGGTCTTCGAGGTCGAGGCCTGGGACGTCAACTGCCCGCAGCACATCACGCAGCGCTACACCGAGGACGACATCGCGCCCGCCTTCGCCGAGCTCCAGGCCCGCATTGCGGAGTTGGAGGACCAACTCGCGGCCCTGCGCGGACGCGACCAGAGCGGATCGTGATTGATTGGAACCACTTCGCGGCTCCAATCAATCACGATCCGCTCTAGGAAGGCCGGACTCCCTAAACGCCGCCGCCAATCGATATCAGCCGCTCGCCGGGCTCCCGTCGACGGGCGCGCGCGTGACGGCGTGCTCCGCCAGATGCTGCCGTATCGCCTTCAGGATCTCGTCGAGCGGGGCGTCGAGCGCACCGTTGGGGATCCTCAACTCCGGCGCACGATGGAGCCGGCCGGAACGCAGCTTCGCGCGCTCGTCCTCGGGCAAGCGCGCGAGGAACCCGTCCGGGTCGCAGAGCTTGACGCCGAGGAAGCTGCGCAGGCGCGGGCCGCCGATGGCGGCATCCGCGACCTCCGGCCAGGGGACCGTCCCGATCCCCCAGTCGCGGTACCAGATGCCCCGGCGGTCGAGCACCATGCGCGGTCTGGGGTCCCTGGCCGCGCGCACGACCGAGACCAGGATGCCCGCCCCGATCAACAGGTTGACGCCGCCGACAAGTGCGGCGTCGGGGATCGCGGGCGCGCCGATGGCGATGATCGCCAGCCCGATCGCGGCCAGCACGGCGCCGAGCAGAAGCCCGTGCTGCACCTTGGTCCGGGCGATGCGGAACTCCCTGCGGGCATCTTCGAACGTCATGCGAACCGGCACCAAGAAAGCGGGGCACCGGAGGCGCATCCCCGGTGCCCGCACTTTGGTCAACGAAAGCCTCGGCTAAGACCGTTCGCCGCGCAGGGCTTTGGCGAGTTCTTCGCCTTTGAATTTCTGCTCGTCCTCGGCATAGACAATGCTTTCGTGCCGGCCCTGCCAGATGTGCCAGGCGATCCAGAGCACCATTCCGACGACCCAGAGGATCACCTCGGAGCCCACGAATGGATAGATCGGGCCGATATCCAAGATGTTCCCGGTCCAGCTTTCAACACCGGTAGACATGATTTCGTTCTCCTTCGATCGGGTTCACACTAGGCCGGCGGCACGCGCTTCTTCTTGCTCGGCGGTCCGGATGTCCTCTTCGAGCGCGGCGCGGTCCAGACCTTCGGCCCTGTCCAGTCCCGCGAGCTCGATCGCCATGGGAATTCTGAGAATGCCGGAAGCCTTGCAGATCCACCCGAGGATGAACGCGGGGATGAAGCCCAGCACCCAGAACATGATGACCGCGCCGATGAACTGGCCCCACGGGGTCACGACGGCGTCATAGGTGGGCGACGCCGGGTAGCCCCACAGCACGAAGCCGGCGATGACCACGCCGAAGCAACCGGCGTAACCGTGGACCGCCACCGCACCCACGGCGTCGTCGATCTTGAATCGGCGCTCGACGAAGTAGTGGATCTTGTACATGAACCAAGTGCCAAGACCGCCGATGATCATGGCTTGGATCGGGTGATACAGGTCGTTCCCGGCCGAGGCCGCGATGATGCCGGCAAGGCCGCCCGAGTAGGTCCAGAAGCCGTCGCCCTTGGACAGGACGTATCCCGCGAGCATGCCGCCCGACAGGGACATCAGGAAGTTGACGGTGATCGCCGACAGGGTGGTCGGCCCCAGGTAGATGTTGGTTGCCGAGTAGAATACCCGGTCGTCGGCCACGTCCACGTCGAAGATCGGGACGTTGCAGGCGGCGTAGAAACCCCAGAACCCGGTGTAGATCAGGAACAGCCCGATGGTCACCAGCCAGGGGTTGTGTGGTCGAATGTCCCGCGGCGTACCGTCGGCCCTGAACTTGCCGATGCGCGGCCCGAGAAGGTAGAGGTACGCGAGCGCGGAGCCGCCGGCGATCGCATGGATGACCCCCGAGGCGTAGGCGTCGTGGTAGCCCAGCACCTGGATCATCCAGCCGTCCGGATGCCAGCCCCAGGCCGCGTCGATCACCCAGGTGACGGAGCCGACCAGCACCGCGAGGAGCCAGAAGGCGGAGGAGCGCACCCGTTCGATCACCGCGCCCGAGACGATCGAGGCCGCGGTCCACGAGAACAGCAGGAACGCGGCCCAGAAGACGCCATTAAGTCGCGACCACAAGATGGTGTCGTCCGCGGTCACCGCGTCGGTGGCCGGCTTGCCGCCCATGTGCGGACCCATGAGCTCACTCCAGGGCTCGGCCCACGGCGCCGAAATCAGCCCCCCGGTTATTCCGGGCCCGTTCGGAAGGGCGAAATAGATCCACCATCCGAAGAAGAAAAAGGTGATCGTCACCAACGGGATCAGCATGGTGTTCTTGAGCAGCGTGTGCAGATGGTTCTTGTGCCGCGACGCGCTGACCTCGTACATGCAAAACCCGATATGGATGAGGAACATGAAGACCACCGTGATCCAGTAATACATCTCCGTGAAGATCACGGTTAGCGCACCAATATCCGTGTCCATCTCTTTCCCCCTTTCAATGGACGTCACGCATTGCCCTCGCCGCCGTCAAACGGCGAGCTTGTGCGTCGGCTGCCTGCGGGCGTGAGCGGCGGGGCCGCCGACACCGCCCGAGTCGGACTTGTAAGAGTGGAGAAGGTTGGGATTCGGGCCGGCAGGGGGCCACGCGGTCCTCCTCCCGGAGAACCCTTGGCAGGACCGACAGGGCGGTCAGAGCGAGCGCCGCTGCCTCACACGCCATGGCCCCATTCCCCCCAAGAACGTGGCGGCGTTTACGTTTGGACTGATGTTGTCCAGCCTTTTTTTTGCCTCGCCGCCGTCCTCCC
Source organism: Kiloniellaceae bacterium (assembly GCA_046758005.1). GTDB lineage: Bacteria > Pseudomonadota > Alphaproteobacteria > Kiloniellales > J153 > JBHHZJ01. The sequence goes on along the minus strand of JBHHZJ010000100.1, from coordinate 6,329 downwards.
GCCTGGCCCGCCGCCGCGATCGGAGACAGCCTCAGGCATGTCCGAACGGGCCCCGGTGCCCCGCACGGGATACTGCGATCACATGCGGCCGAGAATCTTATTATAACAGCGCGCCTTATACAACGAATGCCTACCTTGTGTCCGCGCCCAAAAGATCCCGGCGCGCTTTCTCGAGGTGTTCGGTGATGACGCGCACGGCCGCGTCGGTGTCGCGGCTGCACAGCGCCTCGTAAAGCGCGCGGTGCTGCCGATTGTAGTCCGCGATGCGGGGCCCGGTGAGGATCTTGTCCTTCATGGCGTCCCACTGCGCGTGGCTGCGCACATCGTTGATCTGCCGATAGAGCCAGACCATGAGCGGATTGCGCGTGCATTCGGCGAGCGCCAGGTGAAACCGCTCGTCGGCGCGCGAGAAGTGCTCCCGATCCTCGCCGCAGCCCTCCACGCGCTTCAAGGCCTCGCCCATGCGCTCCAGGTCGCGCGCCGTGGCGTTGACCACGACCAGGCGCGCCATCTGCGGCTCGATCGCCAGACGCACGTCGATCAGTTCGATCGGGCTGGTCACCTCGGCGATGTCGCTGTCGTCGAACGGCGGGCGGTACTTGACGAAGGTCCCGCTACCGATGCGCCGGGTCACCAGGCTCATCTCCTCGAGCCGGCGCAGGGCCTCGCGCACCGTGCCGCGCGAGGCGTCGAAATGGCTGGCCAGGTCGCGCTCGGCGGGCAGACGCTCGCCGTCGCCATATCTGCCGTCCAGGATCGCCTGGCGCAGGCGCGCCGTGATCGCGGCCGACCCGACGCTCACCGGCGCCGGCAGGAGCGGCTCCGATGCCTCGGTCTTGGATTTCGTCTCGTTCACCGCAATCCTTTCGGGCCCAATTCCGACCACTTTCGATCCTTTGAAAATCTTCGGTTTGAAATTGGCTCAAAATATGCTGGACTACCGCACGCCTCGTCAAGCGTACTGGCATGGCGCGATGTCCCGGCGCCCGCCTTTCCGCGGCGCGGGCCCGGTTGAACAGGAGGCGGCCGTGGTCCGGGCGGCCCTACGCATGTCGCGGGTACCGGCACCGTTCGCTCGGCGCCGTCCGTCGAGGGCTGCCAACCAGCCTTTGATTAGAGAGCGGTAGGGGAGGTAAGGGATGACAGATTTAGAGACATTCGTGAACGCGGCGGGCCGCGACAAGGCGGTCAAAGAGGTTCGCAGGAAGATCGACGAGCTGGGTATCACCTACATCTACTACCAGTTCGTTTCCCTGACCGGGCGCATCATGGGCAAGGGCGCGCCCGCCAACCATTGGGAAACGTTTGCCGAGCGCGGCTTCCAGTTGGTCTACGGCTCGACCGCGAACCTGTTCATCAGCCGCCACGGACGCTACCTCGGCTACGGTCCCGAGGCGTGGGAGCTGGTCGGCATCCCCGAGCCCGACACGTTCTGCCAACTGCCCTGGGACAAGCGCGTGGGACGCGTGTTCTGCACCCTGTTCCGCGGGCGCGAGCATCCCGACGACCCGGGCGCCTTCCTGACCGCCGACTGCCGCGGCAACCTGCGCCGCATCCACGAGGACTTCACGGCAAAACACGACGGCCTGCATATGCGCGCCGGGACCGAGCCGGAGATGATGTGGCTCAAGCGGGACGAAGAGGGCAAGCCCGCCGGCGGCTTCAGCAAGCCGTACTGCTATCACATCGACCAGTTCGAATCGCTGCGTCCGGTTTACCTCAAGGTCATCGAATACGCCCAGGCGATGGGCCTCGACATGATTCAGGGCGACCACGAGGACGCGCCGGGCCAGCTCGAGCTGAACTTCATGTTCGACGACGTGCTGCGCAATGCCGACCGGCTGACCACCTACCGGCAGATCTGCGCCCAGGTCGCGCGCGAGCACGACCTCATCGCCTGCTTCATGTCCAAGCCATTCATGCACGTGTCCGCCTCGGCCTGTCATACCAACATTTCGCTGTGGCGCGGCGGCGAGGACGCGCTCAACACGCTGGGCAACGACCCCGTGCCCGGCGCCGCGGGCCCGTTTACGTATGTCCGCGGTGGCGAGAACACGTTCCTGCCGGATACCGAGAATCCGAGACGGCCGGGCAGGATCGGCCTCGACGCCATGGGCGGCCTGATCGAGCACCTGCGCGGCCTGACCGTGCTCGGATGCTCGACGGTCAACTCCTACCGGCGCCTGCTCGACGTAGGCTTCTGGGCGCCGCTCTACGCCAACTGGGGCTATCAGAACCGGACGAGCGGCGTGCGCAACTCCGCGCCGGGGCGCTACGAGTACAAGGCCGTCGACTCCGCGCACAATCCGTACCTGCTGGCCGCCGGCCTGCTCAAGGCGATCGACGACGGCATCACGCGCCGGCTCGACCCGGGCGAGCCGGAGCAGCGCAACATCTACGACGTGATCGAGGAGGTGAAGGACAAGTACGTCAAGCTGCCCATGTCGCTGGGCGAGGCGCTCGACGCCTTCGAGCAGGACGAGGTCGTCAAGGCGGCCCTGCCCGGGGAGATGTACGACGTCTTCATGGACTACAAACGCGACGAGTGGGAGAAGTTCCTCGCCACCGTCACGCAGTGGGACCTGGATACGTACCTCGACTGTCTGCCCTAGACCTGCCCTACACAGGAGGACTGCGTTCATGTGCGGAATTGCCGGGGTCATCCACAAGGGGACGAGCGGCAACGTCGGTGGCGAAATGACCGCGATGCTCCAGGCCCTGAAGCATCGAGGGCCCGATTCCGCCGGCTTCGCCCTCTATGGCGCCCCCGACCCGGATCGGCACGTCATGCGCTTCAAGGTGGCCGAGCAGGAAGACCTGCGCAAAGGCTTCGACATCCACCGCCAGATCCGGGAGCGCAAGGCCGCGGTCGACGAGCGCCTGGCCGAGCTGGGCGCCGTCGTCCACCGCGAGGACGAGCCGACGCCTTACGCCTACCGCTATGCATTCGGCTACGACGGCGATCTGCGCCGCCTGGCCGACTTCATCGAGGACATCGACAGCGTGGAGATCCTCTCGCTCGGCCACGCGCTGGAGCTGGTCAAGGACCTGGGCGATGCGAACTGGGTGTCCTCGCAGTACGGACTGGCCGGCTTCGACGGCACGCACGCGATCGGACACACGCGCATGGCCACGGAGTCGGACGTGGACATCCGCTCGGCCCATCCCTACTGGGCCTACCCGTTCGACGACGTGGCGGTCGTGCACAACGGGCAGCTGACCAACTACTGGACCTACCGCCGGGCGCTCGAACGGCGCGGCCATCGCTTCATGTCGAACTGCGACTCCGAGCTGATCGCGGTCTACGTCGCCGACCAGATCGACCGCGGCAGCGACCTGGAGGAGGCCATGCGCCGTTCGGTCTCCGATCTGGACGGAGTGTTCACCTACCTGGTGGCCACCTCGGACAGCCTCGGCATGGCCAAGGACGTCATGGCGGCCAAGCCGATGGTCCTTTACGAGAGCGACGACTTCATCGCGCTGGCTTCCGAGGAGGTCGCGATCCGCAGCATCTTTCCGCACGAGATCGATACCTTCGATCCCTACGAAGGGGAGGTTCGGGTATGGAAGAGTTGAGGCACGAGCACGAATCGCACCGCATGGGGATGCATACCGAGCGCCTCGCCGGGCGCACCCAGCAGGTCTTCTTCGAGCCGCAGGAAACCGACAACCTGATCTATCCGGACAGCTTCGAGGTCGACTTCGACAAGCGCGCGGAATTCGACGCCGCCGCGCTGGACGCCAAGGCGATCAACGTCAAGATCCGCGAGCTGTTGCGCCAGGGCTGCGGCACCATCGTGGTGCGCAACCCGGGCGCCAAGCACGCCCTCGGCGTCGGTATCCTGAACCGCCTGCAGCTCACTTTCGAGGGCAGCCTCGGCTACTTCGGCTGCGGCCTGATCGACGGGCCCAACGTGCGCATCTCGGGCCGGGTCGGCTGGTCATGCGCCGAGAACATGCTGGCCGGCACCGTGGTCGTGGAGAAGAACGCCGGCTCGTGCTTCGGCGCCGCGATCCGCGGCGGCGACGCGGTGTGCAAGGGCGACGTCGGCGCGCGCACCGGCATCGACATGAAGGGCGGCACGATCATCGTCGGCGGCCGCACCGGGGCGTTCTCCGGCTTCATGATGCAGCGCGGGCGCATGGTGATCCTGGGCGAGGCCGGAACCAACCTGGGCGATTCCATGTACGACGGCACGATCTACGTCGGCGGCAAGATCGCCGGCCTGGGCGTGGACGCCGTCGAGGGCGAGATGACCGACCTCGACGTCCAGTGGCTCAAGCGCAAGCTGGCCATCTACGGTTTGGAGGCGCCGAACGGCGTCGAGAACATGACCAAGGTCGTGGCCGGCAAGCAGCTTTGGAACTACGACAACCTCGAGCCCACCGAGAAGAAGCTGGTGCTGTGAGGAGCAGGAAAAGGATCCAGTCATGACCGCCGAACGCGCCACCCCCCGAGCAGACGTGCCGCCGCGGGCCAAGGAGCCCAAGCGCAACACGCACCTCCTCGGGCGCAGCTCGATCTTCACGCCCGAGGTGATCGACGACATCCACATCAAGGCCGAGCTCGGCCGCTACCGGATGCGCGGCTTCTCGATCTTCAAGAAAATTCCCACCTGGGACGACCTGACCTTCCTGCCGGGCACGCTCACTCGCTTCGTGATCGAGGGCTACCGCGAAAAGTGCGAGACCCGCACCGTGCTGGGACCGCGCGCCAAGCGGCCGCTCGTGCTCGATATCCCGATCTACATCACGGGCATGAGCTTCGGCGCACTGAGCTACGAGGCCAAGATCGCGCTGGCGCGCGGCGCGACCATGGCCGGCACCGCGACCTGCTCGGGCGAGGGCGGCATGATCCCGGACGAGCGGCGCTACTCGGTCAAGTGGTACTATCAGTGCATCCAGTCCCGCTACGGCTTCAACCCACACCACCTGCGCCTGGCGGACGGGTGCGAGTTCTTCATCGGCCAGGGCTGCAAGGTCGGCCTCGGCGGCCACCTGATGGGCCAGAAGGTGACCGACCAGGTGGCCGAGATGCGCTCGCTGCCGGCCGGCATCGACCAGCGCTCGCCGGCGCGCCACCCGGACTGGCTCGGCCCCGACGACCTCGCGCTCAAAATCCAGGAGATCCGCGAGGCGACCAATTGGGAGATCCCGATCCAACTGAAGCTGGGCGCGGCGCGGGTCTACGACGACGTGCGCATGGCGGCCAAGACCGATCCCGATTGCATCTACATCGACGGAATGGAAGGCAGCACCGGCGCCGGCCCGCACCTGGCCACCGAGGAGACCGGCGTGCCCGGGATCGCCGCCATCCGCCAGGCGCGCAAGGCGCTCGACGACGTGGGCAAGTCGGGCGAGATCTCGCTCATCTACGCCGGCGGGATCCGCAACGGCGGCGATGTGGCCAAGGCGCTCGCCCTCGGCGCCGACGCGCTCGCCATCGGCCATTCGGCGCTCATGGCCTTGAACTGCAACAAGGACATACCGGAAGCCGACTACGAGGCCGAGATCGGGGTCGAGGCCGGCTATTGCTACCACTGCCACACCGGGCGCTGCCCGGTCGGCGTGGCCACCCAGGACCCGGTGCTGCGCCGGCGCCTCGATCCCGACGCGGCGGCCGAGCGCGTCTACAACTTCCTGCATACGCTCGCCATCGAGTGCCAGATGATGGCGCGCGCCTGCGGCAAGACCGACGTCCATTCGCTCGAGCCGGAAGACTTGGCCGCGCTCACCATGGAGGCCTCGGCGCTCGCCATGGTGCCGCTCGCGGGCTCGCAGTACACCGTCGGCCGGCCCGACATGACGCGCTACTAGGATCCGATCATGACCGACAGGGACGACATCGACCGCTACCTCAAGAGCGACGGCGTCGAGACGGAACGCGAAAAGAGCATCGGCCAGCACATCGGCTACCGCTACGACGTCAACCTGGCGCCCGACTACACCCGGTTGACGCCCTTCCTGAAGAGGTACGTCGAGCACATGGGCTGGGACGACCTCAACTGGCTCGAGGACGTCCACATGGGCTACGAGGAGGGCCGCCCGGCCGTGTTCGACCGCAACATCAACGGCTGGGTCACGGTCCCGGAGGGCATGGAACTGCCGGACAACCAGCAGGACCGGGACATGCTGGCGCGGGAGCTTCTGGTCAGGTTTCAGATGTCCCGGCGCCACCCGCTGGTCGAGCTCAACAAGGCGTACCGGAAGTTCTGACCGCCGGGCGAACCTTCGCGGCAAGGCGCCCCGCCGGTCTCGGGCCGGCGGGGCTTTCGTGTGTGCCAGGCATGGCGTTGATCTAGGAGGTGCAAGTCCTTTACGGGCCGTGA
>JBHHZJ010000099.1:0-12236 GCA_046758005.1 Kiloniellaceae bacterium | reverse complement strand
GGTCGCGCTTGTGCACGTCGGCGGGCAGGAACAGGTTGAGCGACTGCGACTGGCAGACGAAGGGCGCCCGGTCGGCGGCCAGCTCGACCAGCCAGCGCTGGTCCAGCTCGAAGGCGGTCTTGAACACGTCCTTCTCCTCCCGGCTCAAGAAGTCGAGGTGCTGCACCGAGCCCTCGTGGAGCGTGATCGAGGACCAGGTCTCCTCGTCGTTGCGGCCCTTCTCCTCGAGCAGCGCGGCCAGGTGCCTGTTGCGCACGGCGAACGAGCCGGACAGGGTCTTGTGGGTGAAGCTGTTGGCCGCGATGGGCTCGATCCCCGGCGAGGTGCCGCCGCAGATGATCGAGATCGAGGCGGTGGGCGCGATCGCCAGCTTGTTGGAGAAGCGCTCGGGCACGCCGAACTCGGCGGCGTCGGGGCAGGGGCCGCGCTCGGCGGCGAGGACGCGCGAGGCGGCGTCCGCGGCGGCGCGGATCCGCTCGAAGATCCGAGCGTTCCAGACCTTGGCCACGACGCCCTCGAGCGGGATGCGGTTGATCTGCAGGAACGAGTGGAAGCCCATCACGCCGAGGCCGACCGAGCGCTCGCGCCGGGCGGCGTAGCGCGCCCGCGCCATGCTTTGCGGGGCCCGCGCGATGAAGTCGGAGAGCACGTTGTCGAGGAAGCGCATCACGTCCTCGATGAAGCCCGGGCGGTCCTGCCAGTCCCGGTAGGTCTCCAGGTTGAGCGAGGACAGGCAGCACACCGCCGTGCGCTCCTCCCCGTGGTGGTCGATCCCCGTGGGCAGCGTGATCTCGCTGCACAGGTTCGACATCTTGACCGTCAGCCCGGCCAGCTTGTGGTGCTCCGGGATCGCGCGGTTCACGTGATCGCCGAAGACGACGTACGGCTCGCCCGTTTCGATGCGCGCGGTCAGGATGCGGATCCACAAGGAGCGCGCCTTGAGCGTGCGAACGATCGAGCCGTCGCGCGGGCTGACCAGCGGCCAGTCCTCGTCCGCCTCGACCGCGCGCATGAAGGCGTCGGGCACCACCACGCCGTGATGGAGGTTGGGCGCCTTGCGGTTGGGGTCGCCGCCGGTGGGGCGGCGGATCTCGACGAACTCCTCGATCTCCGGGTGCGAGACCGGCATGTAGCACGCGGCCGAGCCGCGGCGCAGGGACCCCTGGCTGATCGCCAGCGTGAGCGAATCCATGACCCGGATGAACGGGATCACGCCCGAGGTCTTGCCGTTGTGGCCGACCCGCTCGCCGATCGAGCGCAGGTTGCCCCAGTAGCTGCCGATGCCGCCGCCGCGCGCGGCGAGCCAGACGTTCTCGTTCCACAGGTCCACGATGCCGTCCAGCGAGTCCCCGGCCTCGTTGAGGAAGCAGGAAATCGGAAGCCCGCGCGAGGTGCCCCCGTTGGACAGGACCGGGGTGGCCGGCATGAACCAGAGGCGGGAGATGTAGTCGTACAGGCGCTGGGCGTGGGCCGTGTCGTCGGCGAAGTGCGCCGCGACCCGGGCGAACAGGTCCTGGAAGCCCTCGCCCGCCAGAAGGTAGCGGTCGGCCAGCGTCGCCTTGCCGAACTCGGTGAGCAGGGCGTCGCGCGCGCGCTCGATGCGCACGGTGACGCCGCGCTCGTTCTGGAAGACGTCGCGGATCTGGCCGTTGCCGAGCACCGGCCCGTGCCCGGCCGGCGTCTTGTCCACACGGGAAGCCGGCGCGCCAACCTGCTCTAAATCCAGAGCGCTTCCCGAACCATCCATGCAAACACCCCCCTTATCCACACCTGTGGACCGAACATTTTGTGGAAAACCACAATATCTTGCGCGGTGGACTTACGAACATACCACAACTTGTGCCGATGTCGAGCCGAACATATCATGAACATTGACACCATACCCGACCCGCGCCCGGCTGGCAACGGGGCCATCGCCGCGCCTTACCCGGAGCCGGGTGAGGGGAACCGGTTCCCCATCGCCCGAATTTGCTCTAAGGGTCCAGCTCGAAACGAATTGATGGATTTCAATGGCTTGCGGATGCAGTCGTTGCCCCTGTCGTCACCCTCGCGCTTGACGCGAGGGTCCATTCATCGGCGAGACTGCGACCTCGGTGGATTGCCGGATCACGTCCGGCAATGACAAATTGAACAACGGGTTGTGCCAACCCATTGATCGATAGAGCTTCATTTCGAGGCGGACGTTAAGCTTTTCGCGCCGGTGTTGCGGTCGCCACGGGCCTCGGCGGCTTGCGGCGCTTGGCGCGCCGGGCCGGCGGCTTGGCGGTTCGGAACAGCTCCTTGAGGCCCCGATCGCCGGAAATTTCGCCGGCCGCACGGTCCAGGAAATCCTCCGCCGCATGGTAGCCGAGCGCGCGGTAGCACTCGAATTGGGTCTCGTCGAAGAACTGGTCCCCGGTGGATTCGTGCGGGAAGGTCGGGTTCTTCAGCCAGTATTCGCGAATGTACGGGTTCTCGTCCTCGGTCAGCGACGCCTTGATGTACACCAGCCAACCCGACGGGAAGTCCGGGCCGTAGTTGATCTTGCCGGCGGCGAAGTGCCGGCCGTCCTTGCGCCCGATGTGCCGTGGATCGATTTCGACATCGATGCCGTAGTCGATCCTGGCGTGACGGATCGCGGTGGCCAATGCCGAGAATTTGTGGCCCGCACCTTCCTTGGGATCGCGCTCGCCGTCGATCGCGATGATCAGGCGGCACCTGCGCTGCAACAACGGGTACAGGCCAAGGTTTTCGATGTGGCCGCCGTCGGAGACATTGATGAAATCCCATTCCTCGTTGAGCAGGCCAAGCATTTCGAGAAGGAGGTAGATCGGGCCGACGCGGCTGCTCAGGCGCAGGACGTACAGCAATTTGATGAGGGCCCGCCGCATCCGTGTCGAGAGCGTGGGAAAGAACCCGGGCGGCCGATCGCCGGCGTTGGCGTCTTCGGGGTGAAACCTCTGGTGCACGGTCCGTGGATTGGGCAGCCAGTATCCGAGCCGCACGTTCAGCATCGTCATGATGAAGACCAGCGGGCCGACCGTGCTCGTGCCCATGTTCGGCGCCGCCGCCGCGCCGGAGATCGCCATCGCCGCGCCGAGGTCGAGGTGGGGATCCACCTCGTGCATGTCTTCGGTGCGGCAGTAGGTGGTCAGCCGGGAGCCGACGAACGCCTGGCTGAACAGGAAATAGTCCGCCTTGCGTCCGCGCAGATCGTGCGATTGGGCGTCGTCGTCGGTGTCGGCGTTTGCCTGCTGCATCGCGGGAGTGCGCGGCCTGCGGACGTTGATCGCGGCGTTGATCAGGTGGTAGGGCGCGACGAAGAGGCCCCGTTTCGACGCAGCGGCGTGGCCCCACAGATGGTCGCGCACCTGCCGCCAGGGCGTCTTGCCGAGCCCGGCTATTTCGAGCGAGCCCACCAACGCCTTGAAGCGGTCCATGAAGCTCCGCTCGATCGGCGCGCCGCGCAGATCCTGGAGAAGCTGCCGGTCGTTGTGTGCGATCGCGGCGACCGGCTCCCCGCCGGTCCCGGTGCGCTCCGGCGGCGCCTTGGATCTCCGGAACAAATACGCCCGACTGAGCCGGTCCCGGTAGAAGCCGTGCAGCGAGGATCGGTTGACGTTGATGAAGAAGTACCCGTAGATCCAGACGCAACCCGCCAGCCAGTAGAACACGGTCAACACGGACCCGGTCCGTTGCCCCACGTCGGCCCCGAACGGGGGGCTGAAGCACAACGCGCCCGACACCGGCCAGGGCGCGAACCCCGCCATGTCCGCCACCGTCTTGGTCCAGTTCGGCGGGCCGCAGATGGCCCAGCGCGTCAGCATCAAATAGATCAGCCACAGCACGATCGGGCCGAGCAGCCCGATCGCGACCAGGGCGATCCTGGCGGTCAGGCGATGCGCTTTGGGCGCGAGCTTGCCCGAGACCGTGGCCCCAAGTCCGGCAAGCGCCGTGAACACGCCGACCAGGAAGTCCAGGGATAGAACATCGCCCCGGATGACCGGCTGGGACCACAGCACGGCGGAGTAGTACACGGCGGCTGGCTGAAACTCGATCACGGCCACCAGCAGCGCCGTGGCGATGACGGTGGCCAGGAGGGTGTTGCCGCGGTTTCGCCCGATCCAACTGCTCAGCCCGGACCAGGTGGCGGCGGTTTGAGCGACCGGGTAGGCGATCAGAACCGCCAGTACACCAAGCACGAGCCAACCGCTGGCCGCGAACGAGCCGGTCCACGGGCTTCCGCCACCGGGTTGCAGGGCCGCCCGAATCTCCGCTCCGGCCGCATAAACGGTTACGATCGCGGCGACGATCACATAGGGCAGAATCACCAGGAGATTCGCCAGGATTCCGCGCAGCAGCAGGCCGGGCGTCTTCAGGTAGTCCATGAAACCGCGCGGCGCGAGGTAGTTCGAGTAGTTGCGCAGGTGCCGCAGGACCGCGCTCTCCGGAACGCCGGGCGTGTGCCTGAACGGAAACTCGGGATTTCCGTCGGCATAAAGCGAACTGATGCACGATCCTGTGAAGCCGCCGCCGGAGACCGTCGAGAGATAGTCGATCTTCGGAAACACGTCCCATCGCGCCAGCGCCTGGATCGCGCCGAGGCAGAACGTCGCGGAGCGCACGCCGCCGCCGGACAGGGCAAGGCCGACGAGCCCGTAGTGAGCGGCGTCGGGCGGGTTGTCGTCGTCGCCGTCGGTGCCGCGCGCCGCCTCGGAATTCGATGCCTCCGGCTCGTCCTGCGAACGCTGCGCGCCGCTCCGCGCCGCCGCGCGACGCCGTTCGAAGGCCCGCAGCGAGGTCCGCAGGTCCTCGAGCATCTTGTTGAAGATCAATGGCGGCTTGACGTCGTCACCCTTCGGGGCCGCCGGCTCGGGAACGCCGTTGGCGATGCGATTCTCCTCCGCCGGGCGGCGTTCGCCGACGTTCGCCGTCGAGGAAGGCTCCAATCCGCCGTCCCGCTGCGCGCGCCACAGATCGAGGCGGCGCTCGCGGATCGCATCGAGCTCGGCCGCGTACACGGTCTCGAAGGACAGCGCCACCGGATCGCCCCCACGCCAGGCCGCCTTCGTCGGTCCAACGGGACCGCCGCCGAGCGGAGCGGTCACTCTACAACATTGCGCCACGGCCGCGAAGGTCGTAGGGAATTGCGCGCATGGCGGGCGTCGCCGGGCCTCGCGCGGCCAACGGATCGAATCCGGCGCGGCGAAACCGTCGCGCACCCGCGCTCAGGCGATAAAATGAGATCATGTGCGGACGCTACTCGCTGACTTCGCCGGCCGAGGCGGTGCGCCGCCTGTTCGGCTATCCGCAGCGGCCCAACCTGGCCCCGCGCGCCAACATCGCGCCCACCCAGGACGTGGCCGCGGTGCGCCCGAGCGGCGGCGAGGAGGGGGAGGAAGGGGCGCGGCAATTCGCCTGGCTGCGCTGGGGCCTGATCCCGGCCTGGGCCGCGGAGCCCGCCATCGGCAACCGCCTGATCAACGCCCGCGCCGAGAGCGTGGCCGAGAAGCCCGCGTTCCGCGCCGCCTTCCGCCGGCGCCGCTGCCTGATCGCGGCCGACGGCTTCTACGAGTGGAGCAGCGAGGGCGGCGGGCGCCAGCCCTACCGGATCACGCTGGCCGACGGCGGGCCCTTCGCCTTCGCCGGCCTGTGGGAGCGCTGGACCAAGGCGCCCGACGGACGCGCGATCGAGACCTGCACCATCATCACGACCGAGGCGAACGCCTTGCTGCGGCCGATCCACAAGCGCATGCCGGTGATCCTTGACCCGGCCGACTTCGAGCTCTGGCTCGACCCGCGGTGCGATCCGGCCGAGGCGCGGTCGCTGCTCACGGCGTTCCCGTCCGAGGCGCTCACCTTCTACCGGGTCTCGCGCCGGATCAACGATCCGCGCAACGAGGACCCCTCGCTCGTCGAGCCGATCGAGGCGCCGCCGGCGGCCGCCAAGCGGCCCGGGCCGTCATGACGGGACCATGACGGGACCATGACGGGACCATGAGGGGATCGTGAGGGGCCGTCGAACCGCGCGGTTTCGGCGCGGACCGGCACAAATTTGACACAAAACCCGCCCTGGGAATGGCCGCGGCCGGGCGACATACTGAAGGCCTCCGTGCCTTTGCCCGGTTCGGCTCGGGGGGGTTGAGCCGAAACCGGCGCCGCGTTGCGGAGACATTTGCGGCGGAAATGGCAGGGGCGCCGGCAGCGACGGCGAGGCCGATTCGGGCCTGTGCAAGAGCCGAGCGCCGGGAGCGACCTCGACACTGTCGAACGCCGGACGGGAACCGGCGGAGGAGCGATCCTTCGCCGGTTCCGGGTCTTGCGCGGTCGCGAACCTCGCCGCGCGCCGGCTCAGGATTCGGTGCTTTGTTCGGCGAGCAGGCGGTCGATGAGATCGGGCGAAATCCGGCCGTCGCGCTGCTGCAGGCCGGCTTTGTCCTGGTACTTCGTGACCGCCCTGCGCGTGCGTGGCCCCGGCTTGCCGTCGACGGGGCCGGCGTCGTAGCCGAGGGTGTTCAGCACCTGCTGCACGTACATCACCGTCGGCGAATCGACGAACGGGGCCTCCGTCTGGGGGCGGAAGCGGCTGGCCCAGGCCTCGGCGCGCTTGATCGCCTCGGGGGCCATCTTGGTCGCGATCGCGCGGCGCACCACGTCGGCCTTTTCGTGGCCGCCGCGGCCGGCGAGCAGGAGCCAGCCGTAGCCCACCGTGCGGTTCGCCGGCAGGCCCAGTCCGCGGGCGTGCACCACGCCGTAGGCGTATTGCGCCTCGCTCAGGCCCTGGGCCGCCGCCTTACCGTACCAGCGTGCGGCCCAGGCGGCGTTTGCGGGCACGCCGCGGCCGTTCGAATAGGCCTCGCCGAGCAGATACTGGGCCTCTGCGTGGCCCTGCGCGGCCGCCTCCGCCAGGAACAGGACTGCCCGGTCGTAGTCGCGCTCGACGCCGATTCCGCCGTAGTACGCGGCGCCGACCATGAACTGCGCGCGCGGCTCGCCAAGCGAGGCGGCGATGTTGATCCATTTGGCGCCGGCATCGGCATCCTGCGCCGTGCCGGTGCCGTCGCTGTAGCCGCGGCCGACCTCGTAGGCCGCCGGCCCGTGGCCGAGCTGCGCCGCCTCGAGAAAGCGCTCGAAGGCCTCCTCCTCGGCGCCGCGGGCGCGGGCGGCGAGGCCGGCCTGGTAGAGCGGCTCGGCCTCCTCCGGCTTCGACTGGGCCGGCTGCTCCGACTCCACGCCGAAGACGCGGTCGAGGCCGTCGGCGGCGTCACGGAACGTGTCCTGAACCTGGGCGCAGCCCGCCACCGAGAGGGCGGCGGCCACGACACCCATCCGCCAAAGGGGTCGAAGGTGCATCGCGTCAACCTCGATTCGTTCGCGTTCGGACTGGTTTTCGATTTGCGTCGCCGAATGCCGGGGCGTTCGGCGGCCACAATATAGCAAAGCACCGGACTTGCGCCCGTTACGAGCCGGCTCGCCCCGGCGAAAGTCACAAAAATATCACAAGCGCCCGCGCGATGGTGCGGGCGGCGCTTGCCGGCGGGATCAATTGGCGCGCATAATTACGGACAATATGGTTAAAAGACCTATATTTCATGTGGATAAGTGCGGATCTTTGGGAGCTCGCCATGCCTCGGGTCCTTAGCAAGTTTGCCGTGGTTGCAGTCGCCGCGCTCGTGGCCTTCGCCTGGGCGGGTGGAGCGGCGGCGGCGCCGCCGCTGGTCGACACCGCCTGGGTGAAAGAAAACGGCGGCAAGCCCGGGGTCGTGATCCTCGACATTCGCAACAGGCTCGGCGGCGGGTCGGAGGCCGCTTACCGCCGGGGCCACATTCCGGGCGCCGTGTACAGCGATTATCTGACGGCCGGCTGGCGCGCCACGGTCGACGGAGTGCCGGGCCAGCTTCCGCCGGCCGCGGCGCTGGAACGCTTGATCGGCGGCCTCGGTATCGACAACGACAGCCACGTCGTGATCGTGGCCGGCGGAGCGAGCGCGTTGGACATGGGCAGCGCCACGCGGGTCTATTGGACCATGAAGGTCCTCGGCCACGACAACGTGTCGATCCTGGACGGCGGTTACCGCGCCTACGCCGCCGACCCCGCCAGTCCGGTCGAGACCGGGTGGAACCGGCCGACGGCCAAGACCTTCAAGGCCAGCCTGCGGCCGGAGCTGATCGCCGATTACAGGGACGTGCTCGCGGCCAGGGAGGCCCGGGTCGCGCTGCTCGACATGCGCCCGCCGGCGCAGTACCGCGGCGAGAGGCGCTCCCGCGCGGCCAAACGCGCCGGCACCGTCCCGGGCGCGGTCAACGTACCCGAGAGCGAGTTGGTCACCGACGGCGGCCGCTTCGTCAGCGCCGCGCGCATCGAGGCGCTGTTGCGGGGCGTCGGCGTCGGCGCCGAGGACGAGGCGATCACCTTCTGCAACACCGGCCACTGGGCCTCGCTCGGCTGGTTCGCGGAGAGCGAGATCCTGGGCAACAAGAAGGTCAGGCTCTACGACGGCTCGATGGTCGATTGGTCGGCCCGGACCGAGCTGCCGATCGAGCGCAAGGCGGCCGGCCGGTAGCGGGCGCCGCGCGCTTCACGATTCGGTGCGCCGGTCTCGACGGCGCCGGGCCGCTCGGGCATAAACGGCACCGCCGGGCCGACGGGGTCGTTCCGTGGGCCGTAACGGGTGTGCGGGAATGGCGATCGCGGCCGAGAGCCTTCGCGGGACAGGAACCGGGCACGCGCGCGCGGCGGTCGGCGAGCCGCCGGGGCTGCCGCGTCCGGACTGGCGGGTGGTGGCCCTGGCCGGGGTCCTGCTGCTCGGCGGCGCGGCGTATCTGAGCGAGGCCGTCGCCTGGCGTCAGGCGGCGCTTTACGTGCTGGGCGGTGCCCTCGGGCTCGTCCTCTACCATGCCGCCTTCGGCTTTTCCTCGAGCTGGCGGGTGTTCGTTTCCGACGGGCGCGGGGCGGGCCTGCGCGCCCAGATGCTGATGCTGGCGGTGGCCAGCGCGATCTTCCTGCCCGCCCTGGCCGACGGCAGCCTGTTCGGGCGGCCGGTGGGCGGGGCGGTGGCGCCTTTCGGCACCTCGGTGCTGGTCGGGGCCTTCCTGTTCGGGGTCGGCATGCAGCTCGGCGGCGGGTGCGCGTCCGGCACGCTGTACACCGTGGGCGGCGGCTCGTCCCACATGGTGGTGACGCTGGTCTTCTTCATGGCCGGGTCCTTGCTCGGCTCGGCGCATCTGCCGTGGTGGCTGGGGACGCCGAGCCTGGGCTCCATCTCGCTGCTCCGCGAGCTCGGCCTGACGGGCGCGCTTGCCGCGCAGCTCGGGGCGTTCGCCGCGTTGGCGCTTGCCAGCGCGCTGATCGAGCGGCGCCGTCACGGAACCGTCAGCCTCGGCTTCGCCCTGCGCGCGGGCCCGGCCGCGCCGCGGCCCCGGTTGACGCGCCGTCTGTTGCAGGGGCCGTGGCCGCTGCTCTGGGGCGCGGTGCTGCTGGCGCTGCTGAACGCGGCGACGCTGGTCCTGGCCGGGCACCCCTGGACCGTGTCCTTCGGCTACACCCTTTGGGGCGCCAAGGCGGCCGCGGCGCTGGGCGTGGACGTGGCCTCGTGGGAGTTCTGGACCTGGCGCTATCCCAGGCAGGCGCTGGAGGGCGGCGTGCTCGCCGAGGCGACCTCGGTCATGAACCTGGGGATCCTGGTCGGCGCCTTCCTGGCCGCGGGCCTGGCCGGCAGGTTCGCGCCGCGCCGCCGGATCGCCTGGGGCGTGGCGCTCGCCGCGGCGCTCGGCGGCCTGCTCATGGGCTACGGCGCCCGGCTGGCCTTCGGCTGCAACATCGGCGCCTACTTCAGCGGCATCGCCTCGGGCAGCCTGCACGGCTGGCTGTGGCTGGTGGCCGCGCTGGCGGGAACCTATGTCGGCACGGCGTTGCGCCCGGCCTTCGGCCTGGCCGTCGAGCGGCGCCGGCGGGGGGGCTGTTGAGGGCGGCGCGGGCGCGGCATGCGGATCCTCGCGTTTAAGCATGACTTGCGCCGCGCCGTGAATATGCGTTATACGCAGTCGGTAATACTTGCATGGTCACATAATTTTGCGCGTTACACTGCGCGCGCTTGTCGCCCTTTTTGCACGGCGGCGGCGCGGAAAAACCTGGAGAGGGGGTCGGGGGCATGAAGACTTCGGGGGTTCTCTTCGGTGCGTTGGCCGTCTTGGCCCTGGCCGCGCCGGCGAAGGCGGATCTGATTTTCGATACCAGGACCGGGATCGGGCTCGACGCCAGCGGCATCGCGTTCGCGAACGGTCTTTATGAGGGTTACGCCGAGCTGTCGCGCGGCCGGGTCAAGGCCACGGACCTGATCGACGGCGAACACTTCAACCACAAGGCCCGGCGCGCCGCGCGCCGCTCCGACGTGATGCCGGACGAGATCATGGACCGGGATCTGACGGAGCAGGACGCCGCGCAGCTTGCGGCCGCGTTGACGCGGTTGCGCACGGCCTTCGACCGCGGCGGCCGTTCACTCGCCCCGGCCGAATCCGCGCGCGCCCAGGTTAGCTACGACTGCTGGATCGAGGCCGCGGAGGGCGCCAACCCGAACCACGGCATGCGCTCGTGGTCGGCCTTCCGCACCGACGACGTGGCGCGCTGCAAGACCGCCTTCGAGGAGGCCATCGCCGCGGTCGAGCGGGCCGCGAACCTCGAGCTGACGCCGTTCCGCCGGCCGGCCGGCCGGCCGGCCATGGCCGCCGCACCGGCCCCGGCGCCCGCGCCCATGCCGACGGAGGCCCCCAAGCCCTTCGTCGTGTACTTCGGCTTCGACAGCACGCAGATCACGACCGCCGGCATGCGGGTGATCGACGACGCCGTGGCCACGGCCGAGCGCCTCGGCATCGTCGATTTTTCGATCACCGGGCACGCCGACCGCTCCGGCCCGGAGGAGTACAACCTCGGGCTGTCGCTGCGCCGGGCCAACGTGGTGCGCGACGCGCTGATCGCCCGCGGCGTCAAGGCGAGCGGGATCAGCGTCGCCGGGCGCGGCGAGGCCGAGCCGGCGGTGTCGACCGCCGACGGGGTGCGCGAGCCGGCCAACCGCCGGGTCGAGATCATCCTGCTGTAGGGCCCTGGCGCACGGGTTTCCCGACGCCGTCTCGACACCGGGGGGCCTCGCCCGGCGGCGCGCGGGCAGGGGCCGTTCTCGGTGTGTGGGTCCCAGGGTCCCGAGCCCCATCGGCGCTCGGCCGGCGCAGCCGTTTTTCCCGACTTTTCCCGACGACTTCGCCGCGCCTCAACACCAAGGCGCGCGCCGGGGCGGCAACGACTTGAAATGTAACGCCGGAGGTCGGCGGCGTTAACGTATTTATCTACCTAGATATATGACTCTTAAATTATTTTATTTATTCGTTAACGATTTTTACATAGAGCGAAGTAATAATGCGAGCCTTCATTAACCAAAAGACTTCACATCTTAACGGAATCACGGAAAACTCATACATATTTACGTCGTTTCTGGCGTAACTTTCGTTGAATTTTCCAATTATTTTTCTCAAACTCCCGGTAAGAAACTTCAAACATTGGGACGCCGGCGCCGCGCTGGGGTGCAAACGACGCGGCGGCGGGCCCCGCCAGGGAGGGTTTAGGGCATGACCGAGGATCTCGGCCGCGGCTCCGACGCGCGCGAGGACACCGAGCGCGAGACTTCCGACAGCGACATCCTCAGCGGCGCCGAGGGCGCGGAGGCGCTCGTCGGCCAGGCGGAGATCCTGGTCGCGCAGCCCGGCCCGGGCGAGGCGATCACCATCGCGGCCGAGGCCGGGCAGCGCTACGTCATCGACTTCGACCCCGAGGCCGCCCAGGTGCGGGTCGCCGGCGACGACCTGATCCTGATCTTCCCGGACGGCGGGCGGATCGTGTTCGCGGACCTGGGCCAGGCGGTCCAGGCGGCGGACGCGCCGGTGTTCGAGATCGCCGGCACCCCGATCCCGGGCGCCACCCTGTTCGCGCAGGCCGTGGCGATGAGCGAGGCCGCACCGGTGACGTTCGAGACCGCGGCCGCGCCGGCGGGCCCGATCGGCACCGGCGAGACCCGGTACAGCGACGACACCGGCCAGGTCATCGACCTGCTCAACCCGCTGGGCGTCATCCCGCCGACCGAGCTCGTCTTCCGCCTGATCGACCTCGAGGTCATCAAGAACATCTTCGAGGGGCCGCCGTCGGCCCTGCTGGCGCCGCTCCCGCCCTCGCCGCCGCTCAACCCGCCCGAGGACTTCGACGCCTCCCG
>JBHHZJ010000098.1:0-12979 GCA_046758005.1 Kiloniellaceae bacterium | reverse complement strand
GTCATGAAGGGCCTGCCGCTCGCCTACGGCAAGGACATGCAGGAGGACAAGGAGCCGGTCTTCGACGCCGCCGATACGCTCGCGCTGTGCGTCGCCGCCTCGGCCGGCATGGTGCGCGACATGGCGCCCGACGTTGCCGCGCTGCGCGCCGCGACGCGCAAGGGCTACCTGACGGCCACCGACCTGGCGGACTGGCTGGTGCGGGTGCTCGGCATGCCGTTCCGCGAGGCGCACCGCGTCACCGGCGCCATCGTGCGGCGCGCGGAGCAACGCGGCTGCGACCTGGCCGAGCTGCCGCTGGCCGAGATGCGGGCGGTCGAGCCGCGCATCACCGAGCAGGTCGATCGGGTCCTCGCCGTCGAGCGCGCCGTCGAAAGCCGCACCAGCCTGGGCGGGACCGCGCCCGCACGGGTGCGCGCCGCGGTGGCGGCGGCCCGGGAGCGCTTCCTGTGAGCGCCGCGCGCGCCCGCCGGGGCCTGGCGCTCGCGCTCGCCGCCGCGGTGCTCGCCGGCGGTCTCGCCGCCTGCGGCAAGCGCGCCTCGCCACGCCCGCCGGACGGCGAGGAGAGCCGCTACACCTATCCCCGCAGCTATCCGGACCCGGCCACGGTCCTGCCGCGCGCGGAGCCGGAAGCCGCGCCGCCCTCGCGGCGGGCGCCCGTGCACGCCGGCGGCCTGTCGCCGTTCCCGACCTCGCGCACCAGGACCACGTACGGCGAGCCAACTGACCAATGAGCGCGTTCGCGTATCGCAGGGGCACGCTGCACGCCGAAGGCGTGGCGCTCGACGCGCTGGCCGAGGCGGTCGGCACGCCTTTCTACTGCTATGCCTCGGGGGCGCTGGAGGCGGCGTACAAGTCCCTCGCCGAGGCGCTGTCCGGCCTGCCGGCGACCATCTGCTACGCGCTCAAGGCCAACGCCAACCTGGCCGTCGTGCGCACGCTGGCCGACCTGGGCGCCGGGGCCGACGTGGTCTCGGAGGGCGAGCTGCGCCGGGCGTTGGCCGCCGGGGTGCCTCCGGACCGGATCGTCTTCGCCGGCGTCGGCAAGACGCCGGCCGAGATGGCGGCCGCGCTGCGGGCCGGCATCCTGCAGTTCAACGTCGAGTCGCTGCCGGAGTTGGAGACCCTGTCCCGGGTGGCGCGGGACATGGGCGTACGCGCGCCGGTCGCCCTGCGCGTCAACCCGGACGTGGACGCGCGAACCCACGAGAAGATCGCCACCGGCCTTGCCGAGAACAAGTTCGGCATCGACCTGGGCCACGCCCGCGAGGCGTGCGCGCGCGCGGCGGACCTGCCCGGAATTTCGCTCGAGGGGCTGGCCGTGCACATCGGCTCGCAGCTGACCGACCTCGCGCCCTTCCGCGCGGCCTTCACGCGCCTCGCCGCGCTCTACCGCGAGCTGCGGGACGCGGGGCTGGCCTTGCGCCGGCTCGATCTGGGCGGCGGGCTGGGCATCGTTTACCGGGACGAGACCCCGGCCGACCTCGCCGGCTACGCCGCGCTGGTGCGCGAGGCGAGCGCCGGGCTGCCGGCCGAGCTCATCGTCGAGCCCGGGCGCCTGCTGGTCGGCAACGCCGGCGTCCTGGTCACCCGCGTGCTCTACGTCAAGCAGGGCATCGCGCGCCGCTTCGTGATCGTGGACGCGGCGATGAACGACCTGATCCGGCCGAGCCTGTACGACGCCTGGCACGAGATCGTCCCGGTGCAGGCGCCGCCGCCCGGGGCCGGGCGGGCTCCGGTCGACATCGTGGGGCCGGTGTGCGAGACCGCGGACACCTTCGCCCGGCAGCGGCCGATGCCGCCCGTCGCGGCCGGGGCGCTGCTCGCGATTCGCTCGACGGGCGCCTATGGCGCGGTCATGGCCTCGACCTATAATTGCCGCCTGCCGGCCCCGGAGGTGATGGTGCGGGGCCGGGACTACGCGGTGGTGCGGCCGCGCCCGGACCACGAAGGGCCGATCGCGCAGGAGCGCCTGCCGGACTGGCTGGAGGCGCGGCCCGCGCGGGCCGCGCGCGGCGTGGCGTGAGGAGACCCCGGCGCGGCGCGGCGGCGACGACGTGCAAAACGGCGAGCCCCTATGACCTCTGAGCACCCCACACGGCCGACGGCTGGGACCGAGCCCTCGTCACGGCGCCTCGGCGCGCTGCTGGCGCTGGCCCGGGCCGCGCTGCTGTGGGAGCGGCTGTGGCCGGCGTTCTGGCCCGCGGCCGGGGTGGCGGGCCTGTTCCTCGCGGTCGTGCTGCTCGATCTCCTGCCGGTCCTGCCCGGGTGGCTGCATGGCTTGGTCCTGGTCGGCTTTTTCGTCGCGCTCGGGCTCGCGGCGGCGCGCGGCGGCGCGCGGGTGCGGGTGCCGACGACGGAGCAGGCGCGCCGGCGCCTCGAGCTGGACAGCGGGCTCGACCACCGGCCCTTGGCCGCGCTGGAGGACCGGCTTGCCGCCGGCGCGAACGACCGCGACTCCGCGCTGCTGTGGGAGGTGCACCGGCGGCGCATGCGCGCCCGCCTGGCGCGCCTGTTGGTGCGCGCGCCGCGCGCCGGTCTCGCGGCGACCGATCCTTACGCCCTGCGCGCGGCCGTCGGACTACTGCTGGTGATCGGACTGGTCGCCGGGCACGACGACTGGACCCGCCGTCTGGACCGGGCGTTCACGCCGGACCTGGCGACCTTCGCCGCGGGGCGGCCGGTCAGCCTCGACGTCTGGGTCAACCCGCCGGCCTACACCGGGCTGCCGCCGCTGTTCCTCGATCCGGCGCGCGCCGGGGAGGAGCCGCTCGGCTTCCCGCTCGGCAGCACCCTGCTGGCGCAGGTTCAAGGGGGCCAGGGCACGCCGAGCCTGATCGTGGGCGAGCAGACGACGCCGTTCGCCGCCGTGACCGCCGACGCCTACAAGGTGAGCGCGCGGATCGAAGCGGGCGAGCGCCTGCGCATCGAGCAGGATGGCCGTACGCTCGCCGACTGGAAGCTCGCGCTGATGCCCGACCGGACCCCGAGCGTCGAGTTCCTCGCGCCCCCGGGGCGCACCGAGCGGGCCGCCCTGCGGCTCGACTTCCGGGCCGAGGACGATTACGGCGTGTCCCGCGTCTCCGCGGTGATCCGGCGCATCGACAACCCGGCCGCCGAGCCGGTCGAGTTGGAATTGCCGCTCCCGGGCATCGGGTTGCGCTTAGCCGAGGGCCTGAGCTTCCATGACCTCACGCCGCACCCCTGGGCCGGCCTGGCCGTGACGATCCGCCTGGTCGCCGAGGACGCGGTGGGCCAACGCGGGGAGAGCGGGGCGGTGCGCACCGTGCTGCCCGAGCGCATCTTCAACCATCCGGTCGCGCGCGCCCTGGTCGAGCTGCGCAAGCAGCTGACGCTGAACCCGGACGCGCGCCTGCCCGTGGTGCGCGCCCTCGGCGAGATCTTCGACCGGCCCGAGCATTACTTCCACGACATCGTGGTGGCGCTCGCGCTGCGCTCGGCCGCGCGGCGGCTCATTCACGATTCCTCGTCCAAAGCGATCGGCGAGGTGCAGCAGCTCCTGTGGGATACCGCGCTGCACATCGAGGAGGGTGAGCTGGCGGTCGCCGAACGCGACCTGCGCGAAATCCAAAAGGCGCTGATGGAGGCGCTGGCGCGCGGCGCGGACGACGACGAGATCGAGCGCCTGCTCGATCAATTGCAGCAGGCCCTCGACCGCTTCCTGGAGGCCCTGGCCGAGCAACTCCGCGAGCAGTTGGCCCAGGGGGCGCAGCCCGAGCCGCTGCCTCCCGACGCGCAGATCCTCCAGGGCGACGATCTGAGGCGCCTGATCGACCGGGCGCGGGAGTTGGCACGGACCGGGGCGCGGGAGGCCGCGCGCGACCTGCTCGCCCAGCTCCAGGACCTGCTCGAGAACCTGCGCGCCAACCCCTTCGCCCAGGGCCTGGACGAACAGACGCGAAACGCCTTGCGCATGATGCAGGAGATGGAGTCGCTGATGCGGCGCCAGCAGGAGCTGCTCGACCGCAGCTTCCGGCGCGCCCAGCGGAGCGACCCGAACGGGGGCGACAACCCGGAGGAGATGCAGCAGGAGAGCCAGACCGACGCGCAGAACCAGGAGCGGTTGCGCCGCGAGCTGGGCCGGATGATGCGCCGCCTGGCCGAAGCGCTCGGCGACTTCCCGCGGGCCCTCGGCCGCGCCGAACAATCGATGCGCGATGCGCGCGACGCGCTCGAGGGCGGCCGCTCGGCCGACGCGGTCGGGCCGCAGACCCGGGCGCTCGACCAGCTGCAGCAGGGCATGCAGGCCATGGCCGAGCGGCTCATGGAGCAGTTGGGCGCCTCGGCGCCCTCGGGCCTGGGCCGGGTCGGCGTGCAGCCCGGCTCGGCGCGCGACCCGCTGGGCCGGCGTCCCGGCAGCACCGGGTTGGAGGCGCTGGAGGGCGTGGAAATCCCCGACGAGATGGAGCTGAGGCGCGCGCGCGAGATCCTCGACGACCTGCGCCGCCGGCGCGGCGAGCGGCGCCGGCCGCCGCTCGAACTCGATTACATCGACCGGCTGCTCCGGCAGTTCTGAACGTCCGGAGGGAGCGCCGCCTCGACCGCCCGGCAGATCTGCGCCAGGGTGAAGGGCTTGGCGATCACCTCGCAGATCAGTTCGTCCAGATTATGGGCGCGCTGCCGTTCCGCGGAATAGCCGGTCATGAGCAGCACCGGCAGGTCCGGCCGGTCGCGCGCCACCCTGAGCGCCAGGGCGATGCCGTCCAGCCCGGGCATGACGATGTCGGTGAGCAGCACGTCGAACTGCGCCGATTGCAGGGCCTCGAGGGCCTGCACGCCGTCGTTCACGGCGGTCACCTCGTGGCCCCGATGGGCCAAGGCGCGGCGCACGAAGCTCTGCACCGCCGCGTCGTCTTCGGCCACCAGAATCCGAGCCATGTTCGCGCGCCCACCTCTTGAACCCTGCCGGTCCGGCGGGCCATCCGCCGCCGATACCGCCCCGCTCGATCGTGTCCCTGCGGCGGTTAACGCCGAGTTAAGGTCGCCCGGACGTTACGGCGGACGGGTGAGCCGGGACGCCGGTCAGGCCTGGCCCCCACCCGCGCTCCCGATTTCCGCCGTTCTTTGCGCCGGCGCCGTACGAAATCAAGAACAGTATAATTTTAGATAAATTATTAACAAATAAGACGTTAGTTGTATTTTAAAAATCTATTGACTATTCCTTTGGATATTTGTTAATTTCTGCTAATCATTTCGGCGGATTCACCTTTGGTGTTTATGGCCCATGTCGGACGTGTCGACCATCGAGCCATCAATGGACGTGCTGTCCCCGGCGGGCGTCGAGCGCTTGAAGTGCGACGGCTCGCCGGCGCTGCGCGCGCAGACCGCCGCGGGCGTGGCGGCGCTGCTCACCAAGGAAAAGCTGAGCGAGACCGAACGGCGATACGCGATCGCGATCATCGAGGCCCTGGCGCGCGACGTGGAGCGCCAGGTGCGCGAAGCGCTCAGCGAGCACGTGAAGCACTGCACGGTCCTGCCCGCCTCGATCGCCCGCACCCTGGCGCAGGACGTCGAGTCGGTCGCGCTGCCGATTCTGCGCTATTCGACGGTCCTGAGCGACGACGACCTGATCGCAATCGTCCGCCGGGAAGGCCGTGCCAAACGCTTTGCCGTGGCCCGGCGCGACACCCTCAGCGCCAGTGTGTCCGACGCCCTGATCGACACCGGGGACACGCAGGTCGTCGGCACCTTGCTGAAGAACCGCGGCGCGGACATCGCCGAAGGCTCGTACCACAAGATCCTCGACGGGTTCGGGGCGGAGGAGCCGATCCAGGCCCTCATGGTGGAGCGGCCGAGCCTGCCGGCGACGATCACGGAACGCCTGATCACGTGCGTCTCCGCGGCGCTGCGCGAACGCCTCGTCGAGCGGCACGCGTTGCCCGGCGTGATCGCCGACCACCTGGTCATGCACGGCAGGGAGCGCGCGCTGACCCGGGCCGTGGGCCCGGAGACCCCGGTGGCGGAAATCGAGGGACTGGTGAAACAGCTGAACGCGCAAGGGTCGCTGACCCCGACGTTCCTGCTGCGCGCCCTGTGCGTGGGCAAGCTCCCGCTGTTCACCGTCGGCATGGCGACGCTGGCCAAGATCCCGGTCGTCAACGCGACCGAGCTCGTCCACGACGGGGGGAAGCGCGGATTCAAGGCGCTCTACGGGAAAACCGGATTGCCGAGCGCGCTGTTCGCGGCCTTCCGCATCGCGCTCGACGTGGCGCTGGACGTACGGCGCACGCGGGCCACGGATTGGCGGAGCGAGGACACGGACCGGATCATCAACGCGTTGGTCCTGGCATACGAGGAACTGGCGCCGACGCACCTCGAAACCATCCTCGAACAGTTGGCCAGGCGCTTCACCGACCAGGCCGGGCATGCCCGGTCCACGGCCGCGAACGCGCGCCTGGGCGCATCGAACCCGTCGCCCCCGACGCCCCGCTGGGCCCGCCCCTAGTCCCCACGTTCACCAGAGGATACGAGCCGGGCGCGGCGCTACTCGGGCGCGACGAATTCGATCGACAGGCTGCCCTCGCGCGGCGCGTTCTTGGTCGAGGTCTCGAAACCGGTCACCCCGCCCGGCGGCAAAGTCGCATCGGCGGTAGCGAAGGTCCATTCCTCCACCTGCGCGCCGTTGGCGTCGGTCAGGCTGGCGCGCAGCCGGGGCACGTTCCGGGTCCGATCCGAGACGTTGGCCACCAGGCCCTCGACCACGACGACGCGCTCGCCCTTCACCAGCCGGCGGACCGACTTCACCTCGCGCAGTTCCAACCCGGCGCCGACGGCCGGGGCGACCGGCATGCCGACCAGCCGGTAAAGTTCGGCCGCCGCGGGCACGGCGGCGACGATCTGCTGCCGGCCGAAATACACCCCGGCGGCCAGGCCGAGTACGACCAACAGGAACAGGATCCAGCCCACCGCCGCGGCCGATCCCGCCTTGCCGCGCGGCGGCGTCGGCAGCCGCGCGTGTCCGCGCCGCGGCGCGCGGTCGGCCCGCATGGTTTCGGCCGGCCGCGATTCCGGAGGCGGGGCCGCGGTGAGCGCGGCGGTATCGAGATCCCCGGCCGCCGCCGGAGCTTCCGACCCGGGCGGCTCGACGGCGGCCACATCCGGCGCGGCCGGTTCCGCCTCGGCCGGGCGCGCCTGATGCCAGTCGTGCCCGCAGCTGCCACAGCGTACCCTGCGCCCGCTGCGACCGAGCTGGTCCGGGTCAACAAGGAACGTCGTATCGCAGGACGGGCAGGTCAGGTGCATCCAAGTAGAAGCAGGCGTGCCGGCCGGATCGAACCCGTAATCTTATATGAAGGGGCACACACGAACGCAAGGCGACAGCGGGGCCCACTTTACGACTCTGAGCCGAGTGTGTCATGCTCGCCGGCGCCTCTCGGCAGGAGGACCGCCAGGGTTTTGGTTCGTTTCGAGGATGTCGCTCTGCGCTATGGCGCGGGTCCGGAAGTCCTGCGCCACGTCTCGTTTTGCCTGCAGCCGGGCTCGTTCCACTTCATGGCCGGCCCGAGCGGCGCGGGAAAATCCTCCCTGCTCAGCCTGATCTACCTGGCCCAGCAGCCGAGCGGCGGCCGCATCCGGCTGTTCGGCCGCGACGTGTCCACCCTGTCGCGGCGCGAGCGGGCCATGATGCGGCGGCAGATCGGCGTCGTGTTCCAGGACTTCCGCCTGCTCGACCATCTCAGCGCGCTCGAGAACGTGGCCCTGCCGCTCAAGATCGGGGGCCAGCGCCACGACAAGGTGCGCCGGCACGTGGCCGAGCTTCTGGCCTGGGTCGGGCTGGCCGAGCATCTCGATTCCTTTCCGCCCACGCTCTCCGGCGGGCAGAAGCAGCGCGTGGCGATCGCCCGGGCCGTGGTGGCGCGGCCGAGCCTTCTGCTCGCCGACGAGCCGACGGGCAACGTCGATGATCGCATGGCCGTGCGCCTGCTATACCTCTTCGAGGAACTCAACAAGCTCGGCACCACGATCATGATCGCGACCCACAACGAATCGCTCGTCGCCCGGTTCAGCCACACGGTGCTGCGCCTGGGCGCCGGTGAGGTGCGCGTGGTCCGCTCTTCGGAGGCGACGGGTCCGCAGCCGACAAAAGGGAGCGCCGCCTGAATGCTGTTCCGGCGCAGCGACGTGCCGCTCGATCGCGACGCCTCGGGGCGTTTCCTGCCTTGGCTGGTGGCGATCATGGTGTATCTGGCCGCCCTCGCGCTGGTGTGCGCCATGGCGATCAACGGGACCGTCGGGCACTGGGAAGAGGGGCTGTCCGGACGGCTGACCATCCAGGTGCCCCGCGCGGAGGCGGCGAACGCCGCCGCCGGCACGGCCGAGACGATCGACCACGTGATCGAGCTGCTGCTCGCCACCTCGGGCGTGACCAGCGCCGAGGTCCTCGAGCCGGACGAGATCTCCCGCCTGCTCGAGCCGTGGCTGGGCGCCGGCGCGTCGTCGCCGGACCTGCCGGTCCCGGCCTTGATCGCGGTGACCCTCGACCCGACGGCGAAGCCGGACCTGGAACGGCTCGCGGCCGAGCTGGCGCGCGCCGCCCCGGGGGCGGTCGTCGACGACCACCAGGCCTGGCTCGGCAGATTTCGCGACCTGGCCCGCTCGGTCCAACTGACGGCCGCGGTCGTGGTGCTGCTGGTCGGGGCCTGCGCCGTCATGATCGTGGTCTTCGCCACCCGCATGGGACTTTCGATCCACGGCGACGTCATCGAGCTTCTGCACCTGATCGGCGCGCAGGATTCCTACGTCGCCCGCCAGTTCCAGGCCCACGCCCTGAAGCTCGCGCTGCGCGGCGGCGTTCTGGGCCTGCTGTTGGCGGGCGCGACCGTCATGCTGCTCGGGCGCATGCTGGAGCGCGCCGAAGCGGTGCTCCTGCCCGAGTTTTCGCTGCGTGCCCTCGAATGGTCGATGGTCGCGCTCCTGCCCCTGATCGTCGCCCTGGTGGCGATGTTGACGGCGCGCCTGACCGTGCTGCGCACCCTCGGCCGCATGCCATAGTCCCTAAGTACCTAGCATCTTGATCATGGAAGGATGGCACGTATGACGGCCTTGCAGGCTCTTTCGGGGAGACGCGCGGTCCGCCGTGATGCCGGCGCATCACAAGGGCCGCGCGACGGCGCCCGCAGGGCCCGCAAGGTCGCCCGCGGGGTCGCTTTTCCCGTCCTCCGGCGGGGCCGGGCGCCGCTCGACGATGTTCCCGCATCGCCGGCGCGTCGCCCCCGCCCCAGGGAACGGGGAAGGGCGATCAGACGTACCATCCTTCCATGACGCTGGGTACCAGGGCCGGCGAGAGGCGTCGGCCGATGACCCGGAAGCGGGCCTTCGCCGGACGGCCGCGGCGCCGCCGCCTGATCCGGCACCTGCTCGCGCTGGCGGGCGTGTGCGCGGCCGCGTGGCTGCTCGGGCTCGCGTGGTTCGCGGCGACGTTGCCCGCCGCGGTCGGCGATACGGCGCGCACCACCGACGCCATCGTCGTGCTCACGGGGGGCAGCGGGCGCGTCCATCGGGGCCTCGAGCTCTTGGCCGACAAGCGGGCGCGGAAGCTCTTCGTCTCCGGCGTCTATCGCGGCGTCGACGTCCGGGAGCTGCTGCGCGTCTCGCGCCAGTCGCCCGAGGATCTCGCGTGTTGCATTGCCTTGGGCTACGAGGCCGACAACACCCGCGGCAACGCGGTCGAAACCGCCGCGTGGATGCGGGCTCAGGGCCTGCGTTCGCTGCGCCTGGTCACCGCCGCGTACCACATGCCGCGCAGCCTGCTCGAATTCCGGCGCGCCATGCCCGACATCGAGATCGTCCCGCACCCGGTGTTCCCCGAGCATGTCAGGCAGCGCGACTGGTGGCGCTGGCCGGGCAGCGCCAGCCTGATCGTCAGCGAGTACGCGAAGTACCTGGTCGCGCTCGTCCGCGAGCCCTCCGCCGCAAGGCAGGCGCGGTGATCGGTCTGCGCTCGCTCCTGTTCAACGTGCTGTTCTACGCCTGGAGCGGGCTCGTGCAAGTCGCCTGTCTGCCGGTGCTCGCGCTGCCGCGCGAGGGCCCGATCGCGGCGGGACGGTTGTGGAGCCGGGTGACTCTGGCCATGCTCGCCGGGATTTGCGGCCTGCGTCACGAGATCCGCGGCCTGGCCAACCTGCCCGAGGGTCCCTGCATCATCGCCTCCAAGCACCAGTCGGCGTGGGACACGCTGATCTTTCACCTGCTCGTCCCCGGCCCGAGCTTCGTGTTCAAGCGCGAGCTGATGTGGGTGCCCCTGTTCGGCTGGTACCTGATGCGTGCCGGCTGCATCCCGGTCGACCGGGCCGGGGGCGCCAAGGCCCTGCGCGCCCTGGTGGACCGGGCGCGTCGCGCGGTGGCGCACGGCCAGAGCATCGTCATCTTCCCGGAAGGCACGCGCGTGGCGCCCGGCCGGCGCCGGCCCTATCACCCGGGGACCGCGGCGCTCTACGTGCAGCTCGGCGTGCCGGTCGTTCCGGTCGCGGTGAACTCCGGGCTGTTCTGGGGCCGGCGCAGCTTCCGCAAGGAGCCGGGGCGCATCACGCTCGAGTTCCTGCCGCCCATCCCGCCCGGCCTGCCGCGCCGGGCGTTCGCGGCGGAGCTGGAGCGGCGCATCGAGACGGCGAGCCAGCGCCTCCTGGCCGCGTCCGCTCCCGCCGCTGCGGGCGACGCGCGGCACGCCTGCGGATAAGGCCATGAGCGGTTTGGCGGCCTGGGCGGGCGCCTCGGCCGACAAGGAATAAAACAGGAACAGAATCGTCTTCCCGACCGGGGCGGCCTTGGTGTAACCTCCCCGGCCCGAGGATCCGGGCGCCGTGTGCGGCCCTTCGGGCCGACGTGCGCGCGCCCTGCCCACTCATGCGGAGCCCCGAGGTGAACCCGCCCGCCTGCGCCTTCTCCCAGCGGATCTGGGACATGAAGTACCGCCTCAAGACGGCGGCGGGCGAGCCTGTGGACAAGACCATCGCCGACACATGGCGGCGCGTCGCCCGGGCGCTCGCCCGTCCCGAGCGCGAGTCCGCCCGCTGGGAACGGGCGTTCTACGACGCGCTCGACGGGTTCCGGTTCCTCCCCGCCGGGCGGATCCTCGCCGGCGCCGGCACCGAGCGCACGGTCACCCTGTTCAACTGCTTCGTCATGGGGACCATCCCGGACGACATGGGCGGGATCTTCGAGGGCCTGAAGGAGGCCGCGCTCACCATGCAGCAGGGCGGCGGCATCGGCTACGACTTCTCGACCCTGCGGCCCAAGGGCGCCGCGGTCAAGGGCGTGGGCGCGGACGCCTCCGGCCCGCTCAGTTTCATGGACGTGTGGGACGCCATGTGCCGCACCATCATGAGCGCCGGTTTTCGGCGCGGGGCGATGATGGGCACGTTGCGCTGCGACCACCCGGACATCGAGGCCTTCATAGAGGCCAAGTGGGATCCCGGCCGGCTGCGCATGTTCAACCTGTCGGTCCTGGTGACCGACGCCTTCATCCGGGCGGTCCGGGAGGACGGGCCGTGGGAGCTCGCCTTCGACGGCACGACCTACCGGGTCGTCCGGGCGCGCGAGATTTGGGACAAGATCATGCGCGCGACCTACGCCACCGCCGAGCCGGGCGTGATCTTCATCGACCGCATCAACCGGCGCAACAACCTCTGGTACTGCGAGGAAATACATTCCAGCAATCCCTGCGGCGAGCAGCCGTTGCCGCCCTACGGCGCGTGCCTGCTCGGCTCGATCAACCTGGCGGCGCTCGTCGAGCGGCCGTTCGAGAAGGACGCCGCGCTCGACCTCGGGCGGCTCGAGGCCCTGGTGCCCCCGGCGGTGCGCATGCTGGACAACGCCATCGACGCCTCGCGCTTCCCCCTGCCCCGGCAGGCGGACGAGGCGAAGACCAAACGGCGGATCGGCCTGGGCATCACGGGGCTGGCCGACGCGCTGATCATGTGCGGCGCGCGTTACGGCGGCGCCGAGGCGGTCGACCTGGCCGAGCGCTGGATGTCGGCGTTGCGCCGCGCCGCCTATCTCGCCTCGGCGGCGTTGGCCAAGGAAAAAGGCCCCTTCCCGCTGTTCGACCGGGACAAGTACCTCCAGGGCGAAACCATCCGGGAACTCGACGACGACGTTCGACAGGCGATCGCCGCGCATGGCATCCGCAACGCGCTCGTCACCTCGGTGGCGCCGACCGGGACGATCTCGCTGCTCGCCGACAACGTGTCGTCGGGCCTCGAGCCGGTGTTCAGCTTCACCTATGCGCGCCAGGTGCTGATGCCCGACGGCGCGCGCAGGACGGAGGAGGTGAGCGACTACGCCTACCGCCTGTTCCGCCGCCTGAAGGGCGGGGACGCGCCCCTGCCGCCCGCCTTCGTGGACACCCGGACGCTCGAGCCGGCCGCCCACGTCGTGATGCAGGCGGCGGTGCAGAAGTACGTTGACGCCTCGGTGTCGAAGACCATCAACCTGCCGGCCGACATTTCCTTCGAGGCCTTCAAGGACGTCTACATGCAGGTCTACGACCTGGGCTGCAAGGGCTGCACCACGTACCGGCCGAACGTGCTCACGGGCGCCGTGCTCGAAGCCGCGCCGACCGGGGCGGAGGCCGCGCCGGCGCCGCCGGCCACCCTGCCGCACGCCGAGGCCGAGGCGGGCCCGGAAACCCCCGGCGTGGTCTACATGACCCAGCCGCTCGACCGCCCGCCGGCGCTGCCCGGGCGCACCTACAAGCTGCGCTGGCCGGAGAGCGAGCATGCCATCTACGTCACCGTCAACGACATTGTCCAGGACGGGCGCCGGCGGCCGTTCGAGATCTTCATCAACTCGAAGAACATGGAGCACTACGCCTGGACGCTGGCGCTGACGCGCATGATCAGCGCCGTGTTCCGGCGCGGCGGCGACGTCTCCTTCGTGGTCGAGGAGCTCAAGGCCGTGTTCGACCCGCGCGGCGGCGCCTGGCTCGGCGGCAGGTACGTGCCCTCCCTGCTCGCCGCCA
>JBHHZJ010000097.1:0-13037 GCA_046758005.1 Kiloniellaceae bacterium | reverse complement strand
GCCGCCGAAGCCGGATTGGCCGAACGGGTCCGCTTTCACCTTCGCGACTACCGCGGGGAGACCGGGACATACGACCGTATCGTCTCGGTCGGCATGTTCGAGCATGTCGGCGTCAATCACTATCCGGAGTTTTTCTCCACCGTGGGAAGGCTGCTTGCCGAGGATGGCGTCTGCGTCCTCCATTCCATCGGCCGCATGGCCGGCCCGTCCACCACCTGCGCCTGGATTCGCAAGCACATTTTTCCGGGCGGTTATTCGCCCGCCCTCTCGGAGACGTTGTCGGCGGTCGAGGGCAGCGGGCTATGGATTACCGACATCGAGGTGTTGCGGCTGCACTACGCCGAGACCCTGCGCGCCTGGCGCCGCCGCTTCGAAGCCAACCGGGCAAGCATTGCCGAACGCCTCGACGAACGCTTCTGCCGGATGTGGGAGTTTTACCTGGCCCTCAGCGAAGCCGCCTTCCGCCACGGGGACCATTTCGTATTCCAGATGCAGCTCGCCAAACGGCGCGACGCGGTGCCGCTGACCCGCGACTACATTACCGAGTGGGAACGCGCCCACCCGGTCGAGGCGCTTCCATACACGCCCCGGCGAGCGGCGTAATCGGGAGCCGCGACACGGCTGATATCAAGTGGCCTCCGCCTCCCCCGGCGCACGAAAGGAACTCCCGATGACCGAAATCCGCAGCCTGCATGGGACGACCGTCGCCGAGATCCTCTTCCGCCGGCCTGGACAACCTGGAGGAGATCGAGACCATCGCGGTGTCGGTCCTCCGGAAGGACGGAACCGTGACCGCCGGATGCTCGAACACCACGAAGGCCGATTGGGCGCTGCTGGTGCTGGCGATAGACGAACACCGGAGGCGCGGGTTCGGGGACAGCGGTTAACGCCCGTCAACGGATCATCCCAATGGGTCCCGCCCAGTGTAACGGATGACCGCATTTGGCGTCTTAACAACCAGCAAGATACGAGGTGGAGATGTCTTTGACACAGGAGGCCAGAAGGGTGACACCCCTCAAGCGCAACCGGCCGATCAAGGTTTCGAAAAGGTCATCGGGCTTGCCGAAGCCCTGCGCCCAGCAGGTGCAAGTAGCTACGGCGCCGGCCCAACCGACCGCTCCCGAATCACTGCAAGAGGCTTGGGACTACGGGCTGGATGTTTGGCAGCGCTCTATCCTTTTCTTGGACGCGCTGCGCCAACGCGCGGACAACATGCTCGAGCACGAGCGCGCCGGCCTGCCGCCGTTGCTCGACTTCAAATACGAAAACGTCCTTGACGCGCGCCGGCTCGAGCACCCGGCGAACTACGCTCTCTTGCGAATCACCGAGGTTGGGGAGGACTGCTGGGAGAACTGTGTCGATCCCGACAAGCCGCCGGTCATCGTCAT
Organism: Kiloniellaceae bacterium; assembly: GCA_046758005.1. Taxonomy (GTDB): domain Bacteria; phylum Pseudomonadota; class Alphaproteobacteria; order Kiloniellales; family J153; genus JBHHZJ01. The sequence continues at coordinate 11,649 of JBHHZJ010000097.1, read as the reverse complement.
CGATCCGCGCGCCGGCCATGGGCCCGGCATCGGCGGGTTCAAGCGCGAGTCGGAAGTCGGCATGGCGCTCCACGAAGGCCATCCGGTCTATTTCGTGATCTTCTTTCCGGAGCCGTCGCCTGGGCAGACGCTGGCCGACGTTCACCACGCGCTGCGCCGCTTCGTCGCGGAGGTCGCCCGGCGTCATCCCGGCAAGCCGCCGATTCTCTATGGCAACTGCCAGGCTGGCTGGGCCGTGACCCTCCTTTCGGCCGACTGCCAGGGATTGACCGGCCCCACGGTCCTCAACGGCTCGCCGCTGTCCTACTGGGCCGGCGACTCCGGCACCAACCCGATGCGCGTTTCGGGCGGCCTGCTGGGCGGCGCCTGGCTGGCGCATTTCGTGTCCGACCTCGGCGACGGCCGTTTCGACGGCGCTTGGCTGGCGCAGAACTTCGAGAGCCTCAAGCCGGAAAAGGCCATCTGGGAGAAATACGCCAATCTCTTCACCAAGGTGGACAGCGAGCGCGAGCGATTTCTCGAGTTCGAGCGCTGGTGGAACGGCTTCTATTTCCTGAGCCGGGAGGAGATCGTGGCGATCGTCGAGAACCTGTTCATCGGCAACAAGCTGGAGCAGGGTGAATTCCGCATTTGCGAGGGGTGCGTGGCCGATCTGCGCCGCATCCGCAACCCGCTCGTCATCTTCGCCTCCTACGGCGACAACATCACGCCGCCGCATCAGGCCTTGGGATGGATCCCCGCAGTCTACAAGGACACCGACGATCTCAAGCAGACCGGGCAGCGGATCGTCTACCTGACCAACCCGCATGTGGGTCACCTCGGCATCTTTGTCTCGGCCAGCGTCGCCCGCCTGGAGCACCGGGCCATTCTCGAGAGCCTGGAAGAGATCGAGGCCTTGGCGCCCGGTCTCTACGAGATGAGGATCGACAACCCGAGCGGCGATCCGGACTGCCGCAAGCCGCAGTATGCCGTGCGATTCGAGGAACGGCAGGTCGAGGACCTCGACATTCCACAGCAGAATGAGGCGTTCGAGCGGGTCCGAACCGCTTCGGAGTTCAACGAGTCGCTTTACCGCACCTTCGTCAGCCCTTGGGTCCAGGCGGCGGCGAATCCGTGGTCGGCCGAACTGACGAAATGGATGCATCCGATGCGCACCAGCCGCTATCTGTTCTCAGAGGCGTTCAATCCCTGGATGCGTGGCATTGCGATCCTTGCGGATGCCGTCGCCAAGGACCGCAACCCTCTGCCCGACGACCACCCGCTGGTCGAGAAGGAGCGGGACCTGATCGGTCAGGTCACGCATGCGATGGAGAATGCCCGGGAGGCTCGGGACGCAGCCTGCGAGCAGACCTTCGGCCTGCTTTATGGGCAACCTGTGGGAGCGGCCGCACCGGCGGTCTCCCCGGCTTCGGAATCGGAGGGGCAAGACTCCGCTGCGGGCCTACAACCAGCCGAAGGAGAGGGACAATGACCGTGTTGCAGTGGCCGAAATTCCGCGAGGTCGTCAGGCTCGGCGCGTTCGCCGGTCTCGCCGGCGGTCTCGCCGAGATTTTGTGGATCTGGTTCTATGCCGCACTGACCGGTGCGGATGCAGCGCCGGTCGTACGGGGTGTGAGCGTTGCCGTCGGGGCCGGCACGGCGGCGGCACCGGTGGCACTGGGAATCGGCATTCACATGGTCCTGGCCGTCGCCTTGGGCATCGCCCTGGCGTCGGCGCTGAGACCGCTGTTTGCGCGTCTGCCCGGCAATCTCGGCCGGTACGGCGTCGTGCTCGCGGCGCTGGCGCTGGTATGGGCGATCAACTTCTTCGTCGTTCTGCCGCAGATCAGCCCGTCGTTCGTGCATCTGGTTCCCTATCAGATCAGCCTGCTGTCGAAGCTTCTGTTCGGGTTCACCGCGGCGACGGTGCTGAGGTCGCGCCCGGCGGCGCAGCCGGCGGCGCCGCGGGCCTGAGGAGATAATGGGGATCCGCCATGTCGAAAGAGTCGCTCGTGATGTCGCACCCTGCCGATGGGCACGCGCTCGGGGGATCTCGATCCGCGGATCATCGTCCACCTGCCCATGGAAAAGGCATGACGGCAGAGCGGGTCCAGCGTCTCCTTTATGAGCAGTCGGGTCTCCTGGGCCTGTCGGGTCTCAGCCGCAACATGCAGCAGCTGCCGGCCCGATCCGACCCGGAAGCGGCGGCCGCCGAGGCGATCGCGTTCTTCCACAGCCGGGCCCGCAAGCACCTGGCCGCGCTTACCGCTGCGCTCAACGGCCTGATCGCGCACCACTTTCGGCAGCTGCGCGCCGACAATCTCATGGCTCGGGAGGCGTAAAGGATGGCCCCGCATGTCAAAACACTGACCGATCTGATCGCGCAGGCGCGGGCACTCGAGCCCATTCGGGTCGCCGTGGTCGACGCCGCCCAAGAGCTTGTGATCGAGACTTTGCGCGAGGCGCATGCGCTGGGGATGGTGGAGCCGCGCCTGATCGGCGTGCCCGAGGCCATCGAGCGCACATGCAACGAGCTCGGCTGGAAGACGGAGGACCGGTGGATCGTTCCGGCGCCGACGGACCCGGCCGCGGCTGCGAAGGCCGTCGATCTCGTGCGCGACGGCGAGGTCGATGCCGTGATGAAGGGCAATATCCACACCGACGCGCTCATGCATGCGCTGCTTCACAAGGAGCGCGGTCTGAAAGCGCCGGGCCGGCGGGTGAGCCATGTTTTTGTCACGGAGGTGTCGAGCCACCCGAAGCTCCTCGGCATCACCGACGCGGCGATCAACATCGCGCCCGACCTCAACGCCAAGGCGCAGATCCTGCAGAACGCGGTCGAACTCTTCCATCTTCTCGGCGTCGAGACGCCGAAGGTGGCCGTGCTGTCGGCGGTCGAGACCGTCAACCCGGCGATCGCCTCGACGCTGGATGCCGCCTGCCTGACCTTGATGGCGCGGCGCGGTCAGATCGGCGGCGCCTCGATCGACGGTCCGCTCGCCTTCGATAACGCGATCTCCGCGGCGGCGGCGAAGGAGAAGGGGATCGTGTCGGAAGTCGCGGGCGAGGCCGACATCGTTCTGGTTCCCGATCTCGTCTCCGGCAACATCCTGGCCAAGAACCTCGAATACCTCGCCGGCGCGGTGGCCGCCGGGGTCGTGGTCGGTCTCGCGGTCCCCGTGGTGTTGAGCTCGCGCGCCGACCCGCCCGCCGCGCGCCTCGCCGCGCTCGCCCTCGCCAGCCTGATGCACCACCGGAGCGCCAAAATGCTTGCCAAAGCCGCCGCCCCGGAGGCCAGCCTTCCCTGTGCGCCGCAGCCCGAACACGCCTGCTGCCCGATCGCGGGTTGATGCGGTATGGCGGTCACCCAGACATGCGCCGGCGGGTTCCTCGACCCGGACGCGCCGGTCACCGTCGTCGGCGCCGGGCCAGCGGGGCTTGCCTGCGCCATCGTCCTGGCGCGCGCCGGTCGCACGGTCATCGTGCGCGAATGGCACCGCACGGTCGGGAGCCGCTTTCACGGAGACTTCCAGGGTTTGGAGAACTGGAGCGACGAGCGCGACATCCTCGCCGAGCTGTGCGCCGCCGGTATTGAGACAACTTTTGACTATCATCCGGTCCATGAAAGCACGGTCTTCGATGCCTGGGGCGAAGCCTACCCGGTGCGCGGCGAGCGGCCGCTCTACTACCTCGTTCGGCGCGGGAGCCGCGGCGGGAGCCTGGATTTCGGTCTTCTCAAGCAGGCGATCGGGGCGGGCGCCGACGTCCGTTTCGGAGATCGGGTGAGCGAGATCGAGGGCCCGGCGGTTCTGGCGATCGGCCCGAGAGTCGCCGATGCCATCGCCGCCGGCTACGTGTTCGAGACCGACCGGCCGGACGGGAGTTGGGCCGCCTTCGACAACGCGCTCGCGCCGCTCGGCTACGCCTATCTTCTCGTTCACGAGGGCCGCGGCACGGTGGCGAGCTGCATGTTCACCGGCTTCAAGCGGCAGGCTGAATACGTCGAGCGCACGGTCGCATTTTTCCGCGAGAAGGCCAGGCTCGAGATGCGCGATCCCCATCCATTCGGCGGGTTCGCGAACTTCCGGCTGCCGCGCACCGCCGTGCAGGGCGGACGCCTTGTCGTCGGGGAGCAGGCCGGGTTTCAGGACGCGCTGGCGGGCTTCGGCATGCGTTACGCCCTGCGCTCGGGCATCCTTGCCGCGCGCAGCCTGCTCGAGGGGATCGACTACACGGCGCTGTGGCATCGCGAGCTTTTGCCGCTGCTCAGGACCGGCACCAGCAACCGGTTCATCTTCAACACTATTGGCGAGCGCGGCTGGCGCTGGGCGCTGCGGGGATTGAGCCGGTCGGATGCCGCGACGAAGCTTCGGCGGCTCTATCAGCCCTCGGTCCTGACCGGCCTCGTCTATCCACTGGCCGATTGGCGCTACCGTGCGCCGCTGCGCGATCCGAGCTGTGACCATGTCGAGTGCGGCTGCGTCTGGTGCCGCTGCGGCGCGCAGACGCTCGAATCGGTGCATGCGTAGCTGGATGGCGAAGGATTCAACGAAGGAAGCGCCTCGAATGAATATCTTGGACCTGGGCGAGCGTAACCGCCTCATCGTCGGGATCGCCAACGAGCACAGCCTCGCCTGGTCGGCGGCGCGGCAATTCCGCGCCGGCGGCGTGGGGTTTCGTTTCGAAGGCATGGTTTTCCCCCCGAGGGCGCGACGTCGATGAAGGTATGCGATCCCGTTTGCGGCAAAGAGATCGGCCTGGCGGACGTCGTGGCGTCGGAAGACCACGAGGGCTGGGCCTATTTCTTCTGTTCGGAGCCGTGCCATCGACGGTTCATGGCGGCGCCCGAGCGCTATGCCCGCGCGCTTGATGACGCGGACTGCACGACCTCGGCGGAACACGAGAATTGAAGGGAAAAGAGAATGGATAGGGTTGCAGCCCACGAACACGGTACGAGGACGCCCGAGACCGACGAGGAATCCAAGGGACCAAGCGTCGGACTACTCCGGCATGCCGACGTCTCTATCGGCGGCATGACCTGTCCGCATTGTCCGCCGATGGTGGAGAAGGCGCTCAAGAGGATCGACGGCGTCCGCGGCGCGCAGGTGAGCCTGGCGATGGGAACGGCGAGCATAGACTACGAACCGGCTCGGACCTCGGTCGGCGATTTCGCCAAGGCCATTCGGTCTGCCGGCTATAGCCCGGGCACCGCGAAAATTCGCCTCCTGATCGCGAACATGCATTGCGCGTCGTGCGTCACCCGCATCGAGGGCGCGCTTCATCAGACGCCGGGAGTGGTCGCCGCCAGCGCCAGTCTCGGGCCGAACGCGGTGGACATCGAGTACCAGCCGGAGCTGACGGAATTGGCGGCCATTCGCAAGGCGATCGAATCCGCCGGGCATGAGATCGTGGAGCCAAGCGCGGCCGAGGTTCAGGCCGCGATCTCGGACGACGTCGACACCGAGGAGGCGGCCCGAAATCGGGAGTACCGCACGCTGATGCGGAAGTTCTGGTTCGCGGCGGCGATTTCCGTTCCGGTCATGGTGTTCAGCTATCCGGATCTAATCCCGGGGTTGCGGGAATGGATGCCGGCGGGCAGCGAAAACCGCCAGATCGTCTGGGGTCTGATGGGCGTGCTCGCGCTGCCCGTGCTGCTCTGGTCGGGCTCGCAGTTCTACACCGGCATGTGGCAGGCGCTGAAGCATCGCGCCGCCAACATGCATACCCTGATCGCGATCGGCATCACGGCCGCGTATCTGTACTCGGTGGTGGCGGTTCTTTTCCCCGAGCTGTTCCCGGACCTGGCGTTGGCGGAGGTGTTCTGGGACGTCTCCGCGGTCGTGGTTGCGCTCGTCGTCCTCGGCATGGCCCTCGAAGTCAGGGCCAAGGGGCGGACGTCCGAAGCCATCAAGAAGCTGATGAGCCTTCAGGCCAAGACCGCCCGCGTCGTGCGCGAGGGGAAAGAGGTCGACCTGCCGGTCGAGGAAGTGGTGGTCGGGGATACCGTTGTCGTGCGCCCGGGCGAAAAGATCCCGGTCGACGGCGTACTCATCGAGGGCTCGAGCGCGATCGATGAATCGATGATCACAGGTGAATCGATGCCGGTCGAAAAGCAGGTCGGCGACGAGGCCATCGGCGGGACGCTCAACAAGACCGGAAGCTTCAGGTTCCGCGCCACCAGGGTCGGCAAGGATACCGCGCTGGCCAATATCATCCGCATGGTGAAGGACGCCCAAGGCTCCAAGGCGCCGATCCAGCGCATCGTCGACACCGTATCGGGTTACTTCGTCCCCACGGTGATGATCCTGGCCATCCTCGCCTTCGTCGTCTGGTACGTCGTGGGCCCCGAGCCGCGGGTCATCTTCGCCACCATCGTGCTCGTCACGACGCTGATCATCGCCTGTCCCTGCGCGCTCGGCCTTGCGACCCCGACCTCTCTGACCGTCGGCATCGGCAAGGGCGCCGAGAACGGCATCCTGATCCGCTCGGGCGACGCGCTCCAGACCTCCGAGAAGCTTGATGCCCTAATTCTCGACAAGACGGGGACCATCACCCGCGGCGAGCCGGCGTTGACCGACGTCGTGGTCGGGAGCGGGCTCGATGAGGCGGAGGTTCTGCGCCTGGCCGCCTCGCTCGAGCGCGGCTCGGAGCACCCGCTCGGCGAGGCGATCGTGAAGGGCGCCGAGGAGCGGAAGGTGAAACCTGGAACGGCGGAAGGCTTCGCGGCGATCCCCGGGCACGGTGTGGGCGGACGGGTCGATGGCCGCGAGGTGCTGCTCGGAAACGCCAAGCTGATGCGCGACCGCGGCATCGACATCGACCCATTGATTCAGGAGTGGGAGCGGTTGGCAGGCGAGGGCAAGACGCCGATGTATGTGGCGGTCGATGGACGAGCCGCCGGACTGGTCGCGGTCGCCGATACGGTCAAGCCGGACTCGAAGGCCGCCATCGACGCCCTGAAGGAAATGGGCATCGAGGTCGTGATGCTCACGGGCGACAACCGGCGCACCGCCGAGGCCATCGCCCGCCAGGTCGGCGTCGATCGTGTGCTGGCCGAGGTGCTTCCCGACGACAAGGCGCACGAGGTGCGGAAGCTTCAGCTCGAGGGCAAGACGGTGGGCATGGTCGGCGACGGCATCAACGACGCGCCCGCGCTCGCCCAGGCCGATGTCGGCTTCGCCATCGGCACGGGCACGGACGTCGCCATCGAGGCGAGCGACGTGACGCTCATCAAGGGCAGCGTCATCGGGGTTGTCACGGCGATCGAGATCAGCCGGGCCACCATGCGGAACGTGCGCCAGAACCTGGTCGGCGCATTCGGCTACAACGGGCTGGGCATCCCCGTCGCCATGGGGCTGCTCTATCCCTTCTTCGGTCTTTTGTTGTCGCCGCTCATCGCCGCCGCCGCCATGGCCTTCAGCTCCGTGACCGTGGTGAGCAATGCCAACCGTCTCCGCTTCTTCCAGCCAAGGAGGGTCGCGCAATGACACCGGATCGTTGGATCGTTTTGATCGGCGGACTTTTCCTCGTTGCCTTTATCGTCTGGTTCTTCTGGTTGAAACGCGCCAAGGGCATGCGCGCGGCCGAGGCCAGCAGCGGCCATCAGGAAGCGATGATCCTGGTCAAGGGCGGCTATACGCCGGACACCATCATCGTGCGCCACGGCAAGCCCGTGCGCCTCAACTTCCGGCGCGAGGAGACGGCATCGTGCTCGGAGAAGGTGATTTTCGCCGACTTCAACAAGAGCGCCGATTTGCCCACCGGCGAGACCGTGCCCGTCGAGTTCGTGCCCGACAAGCCGGGCGAGTACGAGTTCGCCTGCGCAATGGGCATGTTCCGCGGCAAGCTGATTGTCGAATAAAAACAAGGGCTAGCGCCTGACGTGTGGAGGTCAAGTGAATTAAATTCGCGACCAACAAGCAGCCACAGCGTGACCTCATGGCGCCCATGCTCTGCGGCTTGACAACCACGACGAAAGGGTCCATATGTCGGTGAAACCCCTCCCCTCCAGGGGAGGGAGTCAGCGAGGGCTACAATCAAGGAGGAAGGGATGATCCGCCTCAAGGTCGAAGGCATGACTTGCGGCCACTGCGTGAAGACCGTTCGCCAGGCACTGTCGTCGGTGCCGGGTGTGGCCCGGGTGGTGGAAGTCGATTTGGACCGCGGCGAAGCCCTGGTGGACGGAGACCTGCGGGCCGAGGCGCTTCTCGCCGCCGTGCAGAAAAAGGGCTACGAGGCTCGCGTCGCATGAGCACGCGACCCATGAAGCAGGCGCGCGCCCATGGCCTTCCGCTGTGCCTGGATCCGGGGACGCGCGAGGACGCCCGTCGCCGCCTTCTCTCGGTGCGAGGACACGTCGAGGGCATCCTGCGGATGCTGGAAGACGACGCTGTGTACTGCGTTGACGTTCTCAAGCAGATCAAGGCCGTGGACGGCGCCCTCGACAAAGTGGGCGAGCTCGTCCTGCGCAGCCATCTTCGCGACCACGTGGTCACGGCCCACGAGCGGGGCGATGACAGCGCCATCGTCGAGGAGCTCATGGAGGTCCTCAAATACCGCTGAAGGCGCTGGTCGGCATCGGAAAACCGGCCGCCGTTCGCTGGCGCGACGGCGATACGGAAGGTTCGAGTTGGACATGGATCAAGAAGTGAGGTTTTCCGTTCAGGGCATGACGTGCGCGTCCTGCGTCCGCCGGCTCGAGCGGGCGCTGAAAAACGTACCCGGCGTTCGGGAGGCCCGCGTCAACCTTGCCACGGAGAAGGCGAGCGTGATCGCCGACGCCGAGCAGGCGGGCGTCGGGGCGATCGTGGCCGCAGTCGAAAAAGCCGGCTACCGGCCGGTCGCGGAGCGCATGGAGCTCGGTGTCGCCGGCATGACCTGCGCCTCCTGCGTTGGCCGGGTCGAGCGTACCATCCGAAAGCTTCCCGGCATTCTGGACGCGAGAGTCAATCTCGCCACCGAGAAGGCCAGTGTGGCCTATCTGCCGGACGTGGTCGAAGTCGGCCGGATCAAGGAGGCCATTTCCGAGGCCGGATACACGCCGCGGGATCTGGGCGACGGGGCGGCCGGCGAGGACCGCGAGCGCGCGGCCCGGGAGATGGAGATCGCCGATCTCAAGCGGAACGTCGCTTTCGCCGCGATCTTCACGGTGCCGTTGTTCCTGGTCGCCATGCTGCGGTACGTGCCTGGCGTCGAGCAGGCGATGCTGGCGCTGCTGCCCGAACGCGGCTGGATGTGGATCGAGCTGCTCCTCGCTACCCCGGTTCAGTTCTACGCGGGCCGGCGCTTCTACCGGCAGGGCTGGGCCGAGATGCGGCATCTCAGCCCCGGGATGAGCAGCCTGGTGATGCTCGGCACCAGCGCGGCCTATTTTTATTCGCTTCTCGCGCTCCTGACGCCGCAAATCTTTCCCGCCGGTTCGGCCAAGACGTACTTCGAGGCGGCGGGGGTGATCATCACGCTGATCCTGCTAGGGCGCTTGCTCGAGGCGATCGCCAAGGGCCGCACCTCGGAGGCGATCAAGAAATTGATCCAGCTGCAGGCGAAGACGGCTCGGATCCTGCGCGGCGGGCAGGAGATGGAGGTCGCGATCGAGGACGTCGTGGTGGACGATCTGGTGCTGGTGCGGCCGGGAGAGCGCGTGCCGGTCGACGGCATCGTCGTCGAGGGATCGAGCTTCGTCGACGAATCGATGATCACCGGCGAGCCCATCCCCGTGGAGAAGCGCGCCGGCTCCGAGGTGGTCGGCGCCACGGTCAACAAGGTCGGGGCCTTCACCCTGCGGGCGACGCGGGTCGGCGCGGACACGGTTCTGAGCCAGATCATCAAGTTGGTCGAAGAGGCGCAGAGCGCCAAGCCGCCCATACAGCAACTCGCCGACAGGATTGCCTCGGTCTTCGTGCCGACCGTGATCGGCATCGCCACCGTCACCTTCGGCGTCTGGCTCGCGTTCGGGCCGGCCCCGGCGCTCAGTTTCGCCTTCGTCACCGCGGTCTCCGTCCTGCTCATCGCATGTCCCTGTGCCATGGGGCTGGCCACGCCCACGGCGATCATGGTCGGCACCGGCAAGGGCGCGGAGATGGGCGTTCTGTTCCGCAACGGCGCCGCGCTCGAGACGCTGGCCCGGGTACGCACGGTCGTCCTCGACAAGACGGGGACGCTGACGCTTGGGCGCCCGGAATTGACGGACTTCCTCGACCTGGGCATCCACGGCGACGGCGCCCTGCGCCTGATCGCGGCCGCCGAGGCCAGGAGCGAGCACCCCATCGCCGAGGCGATCGTGCGCACGGCGAAAGAGCGCGGCATCGAACTGCCGGCGGTCTCGGGTTTTCGCGCCGATCCCGGCTTCGGCGTTGAGGCGGAGGTCGAGGGGCATACGATCCAGGTCGGCGCGGACCGCTACATGACGCGGCTGGGAATCGACATCGGCGGCGGCACCGAGCAGGCCGCTGCGCTGGCCGGAGAGGCGAAGACCCCGCTCTATGCCGCCGTGGACGGCGTGCTGGCCGCGGTCATCGCCGTTTCGGATCCGCTCAAGGGCGGCAGCCGTGAGGCGGTGCAAGCGCTGCGCGCGCTCGGCTTCGAGGTGGCCATGCTGACGGGCGACAATCGGGCCACGGCCGAAGCCATCGCCCGTGAGGTGGGCATCGACCGGGTGCTGGCCGAGGTGTTGCCCGACCAGAAGGCGGCGGAGGTCAAGCGCCTGCAGGACGAGGACAAGCAGGTCGCCTTCGTCGGCGACGGCATCAACGACGCCCCGGCGCTCGCCCAGGCCGACGTGGGCATTGCGATCGGCACCGGGACCGACATCGCGATCGAGGCCGGCGATGTCATCCTGATGTCCGGCGACCTGCGCGGCATCGTCAACGCCGCAGGCCTGTCGAAGCGGACGCTGCGCACCATCTGGCTGAACTTCTTCTGGGCCTATGCCTACAACGTCGCCCTGATTCCCGTTGCCGCCGGCATCCTGTATCCGGTGATCGGCCTTCTTCTGAGCCCGATACTGGCCGCTGCCGCGATGAGCGTTTCGAGCCTCTTCGTGGTGACCAACTCGCTGCGGCTGCGCCGTTTCCGTCCGCCGCTTAAGAGTTCGCAGCGCCGGCCTGACGCCGCCATGCGCCTGGTCGAGCAACCGGTCTGAGCATACGGGCGACGGCGGTCGAACAAACGATCGGGGGGTCCATCGATGGGATATCGGCGCCTTGCCCGGATCGGTCCCCGTGCAAGGCAATCCCCGCGGCGGGACGATTGCGCCGCATGGCCGCTGATCGACAGCATGGACCCGGCCCCCGAAATCCACCGGAAAAATTGTAACCGAACGTAACAGCGGGCCCGGCCGTTACGCCCCGTTACGCAAAGGCCCGGTGGGCGACATCAACCCGTTACCTGGCCCGCCTATCTATCCCGCGACGCCACGAGGTAAGGAGAGACCGTCACGATGCCGTTGCGCAAGGCCCTCGCGGCCGCCGCCTCAGGCCTCGGCCCGCTGGCCGCCGCCGCGCCCGGGAGGGAACGGCGGGCATGAGCAGCCTCCCGGAGGTTCGCGCGCTTGACGACACGGGCAACGGCCCCGCGCTTTCGGGCCCCGAGCCGAGGCTCGAGGAACTGCTGGACGACCCCGAGGTGCGCTGGGTGCCCCCGGAGAAGGACATCGACCCGGTCTGCGGCAGG
>JBHHZJ010000096.1:0-13047 GCA_046758005.1 Kiloniellaceae bacterium | reverse complement strand
GTCATCGACGAGGCCGACCGCATGCTCGACATGGGCTTCATCCCCGATGTCGAGCGCATCGTCGGCCTGTTGCCCCGGATCCGCCAGACCCTGTTCTTCTCCGCCACCATCCTGCCGGAGATCCGTCGCCTGGCCGACGCCTTCCTGATCAACCCGAAGGAGATCACGGTCGATTCGCCGACCTCGGCCGCCAACACCGTGATCCAGGCCGTGGTCAAGGTCGCCGGCGAGCCGAAGCACAAGCGCGCCGCCCTGCGCGCGCTCATCCGCGCCGAGGGCGTGGCCAGCGCGCTCATCTTCTGCAACCGCAAGCGGGACGTGGACATCCTGTTCAAGTCGCTGAGGAAGGACGGCTACTCGGTCGCCGCCCTGCACGGCGACATGGCCCAGCCGGCGCGCACCGCGACGCTGGCGGGCTTCAAGGCCGGCGAGGTCCAGCTCCTCGTCTGCTCCGACGTGGCCGCGCGCGGACTCGACATTCCCGTCGTTTCCCACGTCTTCAACTTCGACGTGCCGGTCAACCCGGAGGACTACATCCACCGCATCGGCCGCACCGGGCGCGCCGGGCGCAGCGGCCGGGCCTTCACCTTGGCCCTGCCGGAGGAGGCCAAGGGCCTCGGCGCCGTGACCGCCATGCTCGGCCATCTCATTCCGGAGACCGCGGTCGAGGGCGTCGAGGGCTGGACCGGGGCCGGGGCCGCGGCGTCCGGCAAGCGCGGCCGGCGGCGCACGGGCGCGGCGCGCAAGGACGACGCCAAGCCGGGCAAGGGAAAGAGCGCGGCGCGCAAGGACGACGCCAAGCCGGGCAAGGGAAAGAGCGCGGCGCCCAAGGACGGCGGCAGGCCGGGCAAGGGAAAGAGCGCGGCGCCCGAGGACGGCGTCGAGGAGCGCGACACGGCGCAGGCCTCGCAACCCGCCGCGGCGAGCGACACGACCGGCGGCACGGTGGCGCGGGCGCGCAAGGCGGCGCGGGCGCGCAATGGACGCGCCGCCGCCGAGGCGCCGCGAGCGTCCAAGCCGTTCGGCGAGCACACCCCCGCCTTCATGCTGAGGTCGGTCAAGGTGGCCTGAACGCCCGGGCGCCGTCTCCGTCCGTTGGAGCGCCCCGCCTCGGGGCGCTTTGTCGTTCGGGGACCCCGATGGGCCGTTGGCCGCGGCCGGGAAATCGCTATGATGGCGCCCGGTCGAAACCACGCGCGGCGCGGGACAGGGCCCCCATGCAAACCATCTTCATCATGGTGAAATGCGAGCTCGGCCAGGCCTACAAGGTGGCCGACGAGGCGGTGCAGACGATCGAGCAGGTCTCGGAGGTCTACTCGACCTCGGGCGAGTACGACCTCTTGGTCAAGTGCTACCTGCCGGACGAGCAGGACATCGGCCACTTCGTGACCGAGGGCGTGCAGACCCTGCCCGGGGTCAAGGACACCTTCACGATCATCGCCTTCAAGGCGTTCTCCTGACGCGCCCGAGGCCGGCCGCCTGGGCGAACGGCCCGGTGGCACGGGCCCGGCCCTTGCGCTAGGATCGCGCGACCTCAAAAGACGAACGAAGAGAGGGAGGCAACCCGATGAAAACGTACCTGATCGCGCTCGCCGCGGCGGCCGCGCTCGCGGGCGCTCCGGCGCTCGCCGCCGGCCCGGTCAAGATCGGCATGATCACCACGCTCTCGGGCGGGGGCAGCGCGCTCGGCATCGACATCCGCGACGGCTTCGCGCTCGCCATCGAGCAGGGCGGCGGCACCCTCGGCGGCACGCCCGTCGAGCTGATCGTCGAGGACGACGCGCGCAAGCCGGACAAGGCCAAGCAGATCGCCGACCGCATGCTGGCGCGCGACAAGGTCGACATCATGACCGGCATCGTATGGTCCAACCTGGCGATCGCGGTCGTGCCCAAGGTCACGCGCGAAGGCGTGTTCTACATCAGCCCGAACGCCGGGCCCTCGCTGCTCGCGGGCAAGGGCTGCCACCCGAACTACTTCAACGTCGCCTGGCAGAACGACAACCTGCACGAGGCGATGGGCCGGTACGTGAACGACAAGGGCTACAAGAACGTCTACATCCTGGCGCCCAACTATCCCGCGGGAAAGGACGCGCTCAACGGCTTCAAGCGCTTCTACAAGGGCGGGCTGGCCGGCGAGGTCTACACCAAGCTCGGCCAGAAGGACTACGCCGCCGAGATCGCCGCCCTGCGCGGGGCCAAGCCCGACGCGGTGTTCTTTTTCCTGCCCGGCGGCATGGGCATCAGCTTCCTCAAGCAGTACGCGCAGGCGGGGCTGACCGACAGGATCCCGCTCTACGGCCCGGCCTTCTCCTTCGACCAGACGATCCTGGCCGCGGTCGGCGAGGCCGCGCTCGGGGTCATCAACACCTCGCAGTGGAGCAAGGACATCGACAACCCGGCCAACAGGGCGTTCGTCGCCGACTTCCGGAAGAAATACGGCCGCCTGCCGTCGCTTTTCGCCAGCCAGGGCTACGACGCCGCGCGCCTGATCGGCGGCGCGCTGAAGGCCGTGGGCGGGGACATGGCGAACAAGGACGGCTTCCGCGCCGCGCTCCAGGCGGCCAGGTTCGACTCGGTGCGCGGCAAGTTCCGCTTCGGTCCCAACCGCCACCCGATCCAGGACATCTACGTCCGCCAGGTGGTCAAGGAGGGCGATACGCTGACCAACAGGATCGTCGGCAAGGCCTTCACCGACCACGCCGACGCCTACGCCGGCGAGTGCAAGATGTGACGACGGGCACGAAGGCGCGGCACGACCCGATCGGTTGGACTGGCGACGGGAACGAAATGCCGGCGGACCAGCCCCGGCCCGTCATGCCGGAAGCCGCGCCGGCGGCACTCCGGCATCTATCGCCCCGCCGGTTCGCGCGGTTGGACTCCGGATAAGCGCCGTGCGGCGCTTTGCGGGATGACGAGGCCGGCGTTCGTGTCGCCCGGACCCTTGCCCCTCGTACTCGGCCTGGTGTCCACGCACTCTCGCGAGCGCACGGTTCGCGGCGCGTTCTTCGGCGCGTGACCCATGGTCGCCCCTCCGTTCATCGCCGAAGGCTGCCGGCGATCTTCGCTGTTGATCGGGCGTCCGAAGTCCGCTCCGGAATCGATTGCACAAACAGACAAATAGGCGCCAACCAAATCAATCGCGTCTTCTCTCTACCAATAAAAAAAGCCGTCTAGTGTTTTAACCTCGCAATGCTTTTATGACGTCATTAGATATTTTCTTGTTTCTCACAAAAAATTCTTCCGCAAACCCATACGCATCTTGCCAGTTTGGAAAAACAGCAGCAAAAGCCTCAATACATCCAACCAAATTCTCTCTAACATCATCTGGCGACGCGCTACGTTCAACAACTCCATCCATAAACATAGATGTCATTGTCTTCTTCAACTCTTGCTCAAAAGCTTCCCACGCCTCTCTCGCTTTATCCCTACCAAACAATGTTCTCTTTCCTCTGATTTTTTTTTGGAACCTCGCCATCGCCATCACAAGTTTTTGGAGAGAGTTGAATGTATGTGGAATAGCGTCTTGTAGAACTGGAAGTGCTCTGTAGTTCGTGGTCGCCATACCCGCCTCCCAACAAAAAGCCGCCCAGCGTCTGCCGCTGAGCAGCTTCTCTATCGTCACCAGCTGCGCCGCCTCTCAGCAACGCATTTGGTGATAGTAGTTAGCGCGAGTAATACGGCACCCAATAATTCTACACTGATTGGGCAGACATTTTCCGCGTATATTTCAGCCGTCAGCGTCAGTTCTCGTTCGTATCGTAAGCCGTATTGTCGCCGTCTGTCACCTCCAGAAAATCCTTATATGTTCATCTCGGCGGTGCTGAGACCGCTCGCGGAGAGGTCCGTTCATGGCACATCCTCCCCGTTCGGATGAGCCTTCGAGTCGGTCCGCAATGCGGTTCAAGGCGGAAGTTCGAGCCGGCTTCGACCGCACTGCCCCGGAGAGCGGCACGGTGGGCGCAATGGCGTGAGCGGCTTGCGCCGGAGGGCGCCGTCCGTGAAAACCGGGACATGACCTGACGGACAGTGTCGGAGGACGCGGCGGTTGCGGCCGTCGATCCGACGATTGCCTCCTGGGACGGCGGCCTGCTCACCATCGCACCGGCGGCCAAGTCCGACCGCAACCGGTTTCCATCCTGCGCCGTCTGTCGGATCGAGCGGCAACCTTTGCGCCTTGGAGTCCGTCCGAAATCGAACGCTGTCTCTTCAAGACGTTAGCCGAATCCGCTGGGTTCCTTGTCATTGCCGGATTTGATCCGGCAATCCATCGAGGTCCCAGTCTCGCTGAGGGATGGACCCTCGCGTCAAGCGCGAGGGTGACAACGGGAGAAACAGGGGCGCTTAGCAAGTTATTGGTAACACAGGGCTTCTGTTGGGACAGCTCCGTAACCGCCGCGTCCCCGGTCACTTCGTGTCTTTGCGTCTTTGTGGTTCGGGCGAAATTCACAGCCTTTCCGTTGTGCGCGCGGGGCCGGACGCTAGACTTGGGCGCGCAACGGCGCGGGCGGCAGGGCCCGCGCCCGGTCGATGGCTCGGGAGGGCGCCCATGCCCGGTGAGGTCCAGGTCGGGACCGGCAAGCCGCCCAGGCACGCGCGGCGGCCTTGGGACCGGTCCGGCTGCCCGGGCGCCGGCGGGCGCGAAATTCCCTGCTCAGCAGGGAAAAACAGCGAAATCGGCCGGCGCCCGGGGTGCGTCTCGCTGCGCCCGGCCGGCTTGCGGCTCCTCCGTGCGCCCGCCTGCGCCATGAGGACCGGCTCACCCATGTCCGGTCGCGGCCGTTAGGGCCGGACCGCCGTGCTCCTCCTCCTCGAGCAAATCCTGAACGGGCTGCAGCTCGGCGTGATGCTGTTCCTGCTGGCGGCCGGCCTGACGCTCGTGCTCGGGATCATGAACCTGGTCAACCTGGCGCACGGCTCGCTCTACATGGTGGGCGCGTTCGTCGCCGCCACGGTGGCCGGCTGGACCGGCTCGTTCGTGCTCGGGCTCCTCGCCGCCCTGCCCGCCACGGCGCTCATTGGCGTCGCGGTCGAGGTCACGGCGCTGCGCCGCCTCTACGCGCGCGACCACCTGGACCAGGTGCTGGCGACCTTCGGGCTGATCCTGTTCTTCAATGAATCGACTTCGATGATCTGGGGCCCGCGCGCGCTGTTCCTGGACGGGCCGAGCTGGCTGTCCGGCGCGGTCGAGATCATCCCCGGCGCCCCCTACCCCGCCTTCCGCCTGGCGATCCTCGCGCTCGGCCTGGCGGTGGCGGTCTTCCTCTATTGGCTGGTCGCGCGCACGCGCCTCGGCATGCTGATCCGCGCCGGCGCCTCGAACCGCGAGATGGTCGGCGCGCTCGGGGTCAACATCAAGGCGCTGTACACGCTCGTCTTCGGGCTGGGCGCGATGCTGGCGGCGCTCGCCGGGGTCATGGCCGGGCCGATCTACGCGGTCGAGGTCGGCATGGGCGAGCACATCCTCATCCTCACCTTCGTCGTCATCGTGATCGGCGGCATCGGCTCGATCCGCGGCGCGCTCGTCGGCGCCGTTCTGGTCGGGCTCGCCGACACGCTGGGACGGGCGTTCCTGCCGGGCGTCTTCGCGCTGTTCATGAGCCCGGCGACCGCGAGCGGCGTGGGCGCCTCGCTCGCCTCGATGGCGATCTACATCCTCATGGCCGCGGTCCTGGTCTGGCGCCCGAGGGGCCTGTTCCCCGCGCATGGGTAGGTGCGGAAATTCAGTTCGTTGCCCGCGGGGTCCGCGTGGGCAGGGCCGGGTCCACCTCGGGCCCCGGTGGACGTCACGTGCTGGGCCATGACGGCTAGGCGCGCGATCCTGTTCGCCGCCCTGGCGCTCGCGCTGCTGCTGCCGGGGCTGGCGGCCACGCTCGGCCTGGAGTACACGGTCGCCATCGCCACGCGGATTCTCATCCTGGGGCTGGCCGGCCTGAGCCTGAACCTGATCCTCGGCTACGGCGGCATGGTCAGCTTCGGCCACGCCGCCTTCTTCGGCACCGGCGCCTACGTCGTGGCGATCCTCGGCCACCACGCAACCCTGGGCGAGCCGCTCATCGCCTGGCCGCTCGAGATCCCCGGCACCGAGAGCGCGCTTCTCGCCTGGCCGGCGGCGATGCTGGTGGCCGGCCTGCTCGCGCTCGCCGTCGGCGCGATCTGCCTGCGCACGAGCGGGCTGTACTTCATCATGATCACGCTCGCCTTCGCGCAGATGCTGTTCTTCTTCTTCGTCTCGCTCGAGGCCTACGGCGGCGACGACGGGCTGAGCCTGTGGGCCCGGTCGCGCGCGGGGCCGCTCGACCTCGGCGACGACGCGCAGTTCTACTACCTGGTCCTGGTTCTGCTCCTCGCGGTGCTGTATCTGAAGTCGCGGCTGGTCGTGTCGCGCTTCGGCATGGTGCTCTGCGGCATCCGCGAGAACGAGCGGCGCATGCGCGCGCTCGGCTTCCCCACGTACCGGTACAAACTGGCCACCTTCGTGATCTCCGGCGCGGTCGCGGGGCTGGCCGGCGCGCTGATCGCCAACCACACCGAGTTCGTCAGCCCCGCGTTCCTCGGCTGGCAGCGATCCGGCGAGATCCTGGTCGTGGTCGTCCTGGGCGGCATGGGCACGCTGTACGGGCCGGTCGCCGGAGCGGTCGCCTTCCTCGTCCTCGAGGAGGTGCTGTCGCAATGGACCGAGCACTGGATGATCGTGCTCGGGCCGCTGCTCGTGCTCGCCGTGCTGTACGCCAAGCAGGGCCTGTGGGGCCTGGTCGAGCGGCCGGAGCGCGGCGGTGCCTGAGCCCCTGCTTCGGGTCGCCGGCCTGTCCAAGGCCTTCGGCGCGGTGGTCGCGTGCGACGGCGTCGGCCTCGACATCCCCGAGGGCGAGGTCCACGCGATCATCGGTCCGAACGGCGCCGGCAAGACCACGTTGATCGGGCAGCTCTCCGGCGAGGTCCGCCCCGACGCCGGGCGGATCGCCTTCGCCGGGCGCGAGGTGACCGGCCTGCCGGCGCCGGCGCGCGCGGCGCTGGGCATCGCCCGCTCGTTCCAGGTGACGAGCGTGTTCCCGCGCCTGAGCGCGCTCGACAACGTGGCGCTGGCGGTCCAGGCGCACGCCGGGCACAGCTTCCGGTTCTGGGCCCCCGCGCGCGCCGAGGCGGCCCTGCGCGCGCCCGCGCAAGAGGTTCTCGACCGCGTCGGGCTGGCCGCGCGCGCCGAGGTCCGCGCCGCGGCGCTCGCCCACGGCGAGCAGCGCCAGCTCGAGCTCGCGATGGCGCTCGCCACCCGGCCGCGCCTGCTCCTGCTCGACGAGCCCACGGCCGGCATGGGCCGCGAGGACGGCGCGCGCATGGTCGCGCTGCTCGCCGGCCTCAAGGGCGAGGTCGCCATGCTGCTGGTCGAGCACGACATGGACGCGGTGTTCGCGCTCGCCGACCGGATCAGCGTGATGGTCTACGGCCGGGTGATCGCCACCGGCGCACCGGCGGCGGTGCGCGCCGACCCGGCCGTGCGCCGCGCCTATCTGGGCGAGGAGGACGGGGTCTGATGCTGCGCGTCGAGGGGCTGGAGACCTTCTACGGCGACAGCCAGGTCCTGTTCGGCATGGATCTGGCGGTCGGCGCCGGCGAGGTGGTCACCCTGCTCGGCCGCAACGGCATGGGCAAGACCACGACCGTGCGCTCGATCATGGGCCTGGTCAGGCCGCGCGCGGGGCGGGTTCGGTTCCGCGAACGGGACATCACCGGCCTGGCGCCCTACGCGGTGGCCCGCGCCGGCCTCGGGCTCGTGCCCGAGGGGCGCCAGGTCTTCCCCAACCTGACCGTACGCGAGAACCTGGTCGCCACCGCGCGCGCGCCCGGCGACGGCGCGGGGCGGGCCTGGACGCTGGAGCGGGTGCTGGACCTCTTCCCCGCGCTGCGCGAACGCTTGGCCGGCTACGGCGACCAGCTCTCCGGCGGCGAGCAGCAGATGCTGGCGATCGGCCGGGCGCTCATGACCAACCCCGCGCTGCTGATCCTCGACGAGGCGACGGAGGGGCTGGCGCCGCTGGTGCGCGCCGAAATCTGGCGCACGCTGGAAGCGCTCAAGCGCGCCGGCCAGGCGATCCTGGTCATCGACAAGAACGTCGCCGCGCTTACCCGCATCGCCGACCGGCACGCCATCATCGAGAAGGGCCGCGCGGTGTGGACCGGCACCTCCGCCGAGCTGGCGGCCGACCCGGGCCTGCGCGAACGGTACCTCGGTCTGTAGCCCCTCCGGCCGGGTTTCCCGGAGCCTCCATTAACAAAAATCGCCCGAATGCGCGGTGGCCGGGAAAGAAATCCCGATCCGGCGTGTTGTAACGAGTGCATCCCTCGGATCTGGCGCCGTGCGCCAGGGGGGAAGGAATGCCGTGGTTACAAAGGAAAAGGAACAACGACATGCTTGACAGAAAATTGGGACTACCTCTCAAGGGCGCCGCGGTGGCCTTGGCGCTCGCGATGCTGATGTCCGCCGGCACGGCCCGGGCAGGCGGCGGCAACGAGTTGCGCTTGCGCGCCGCGCTGAGCGGCGGGCCCGGCGACATCAGCGGCACCGCCGATTTTCGTGACCGGGGGGACCGGCGCCGGTTTTCCGCCGAGATCCAGGGCTTCACGCCGGGCCAGATGTTCGACGTGAGCGTCGCGAACACGGTCGTGGGCAAGGTCGTCGTCGACCAGTTCGGCATCGGAGACATCAACTTCGACAGCAACTTCGAGGCCGGCGTGGACGACCCTGCGACCCAGTTCCCGGGCAATTTCCCCATGCTTGACGGTGGGGAGAGCGTCGTGGTCGGGCCGCTGAGCGGCACGTTGCAGGTCGACTGAGCGTCGATCACGGCCGTAGCCCGCAACGCCGCCGGCGGCCCGCCGGGCCGCCGGCGGCAGCCGGGTGCGCAACCCACCGCGTCCCACGCTCCGCGGTTGCTCCCGTAAGGGGGACTGCGGCTAACCGCGCCGGTCTTCCACGATCATGTCGCAGGCCTTCTCGGCGATCATGATCGTCGGCGCGTTGGTGTTGCCCGAGGTGATGGTCGGCATGACCGAGGCGTCCACCACGCGCAGGCCTTCGAGCCCGTGCACCCGCAGCCGTTCGTCGACCACGGCCAGGTCGTCGCGGCCCATCTTCGCCGTCCCGACCGGGTGGAAAATCGTGGTCCCGATGTCGCCCGCCGCCTTGGCCAGGTCCTCGTCCGTCTGGAGGTGCGGCCCGGGCTTGAACTCCTCGGGCGCGAAGCGGGCGAGCGCCGGGGCCGCGCAGATGCGCCGGGTCAGGCGGATCGCGTCGGCCGCGACCGCGCGGTCGGCCGGCGTGGTCAGGTAGTTCGGCTTGATCGCCGGCGCGGCGAAGGGATCGGGGGTCTTGATCCGCACGGTGCCCCGGCTCTCCGGCCGCAGGTTGCTCACCGAGGCGGTGAACGCCGGGAAGGAGTGCAGCGGCTCGCCGAACTTATCGAGCGTCAGCGGCTGGACGTGATACTCCAGGTTCGGCGTCTCGCGGGAGGAGTCCGATTTGGCGAAGGCGCCCAACTGGCTGGGCGCCATCGTCAACGGTCCGCGCCGGAACAGGAAGTACTCGAGGCCCATGCCGACCCGTCCGATCAGGCTGTTCGCCCGCTCGTTCATCGTCCTCGTGTTGCGGACCTTGTAGGCGAGCCGCACCTGCAGGTGGTCCTGCAGATTTTCGCCGACACCCTTCAGCTCGTGGACGACGGGAATTCCGTGCCCCTGCAAGAGATCGCCGGGGCCGACCCCGGAAATCTGAAGCAGCTGGGGCGAACCGATCGCGCCGCTGGCCAGGATCACCTCGCGCCGGGCGCGCACGACGGCGTCCGCGCCCTCGCGCCGGATCTCCACGCCGGTCGCCCGTCGGCCATCGAAGCACAGCCGCTTGGCCTGGGCGCCGGTCAGCACGATCAGGTTCGGCCGGCTCATGACCGGGCGCAGGAACGCCTTTGAGGTGTTCCAGCGCACGCCGCGCTTCTGGTTGACGTGGAAGTAGCCGCACCCCTCGTTGTCGCCCCGGTTGAAGTCGTCGACCTTGGGGATGCCGACCTCCGCGGCCGCCTCGCGGAAGGCGTCGAGGATCTCCCACGTCAGGCGCATCTCCTCCACGCGCCATTCGCCGCCGGCGCCGTGCGCCTCGTCGGCGCCGCCGTGGTAGTCCTCCGAGCGCTTGAAATAGGGCAGCACGTCGTCCCAGCCCCAGCCCGCGTTGCCGAGCTGGCGCCAGTGATCGTAGTCGCGCGCCTGGCCGCGCATGTAGATCATGCCGTTGATCGAGGAACAGCCGCCGAGCACACGGCCCCGGGGATAGGCCAAGGCACGGCCGTTCAGCCCTTCCTCCGCCTCGGTCCGGAAGCACCAGTCCGTGCGCGGATTGTTCATGGTGTAGAGGTAGCCGATGGGCACGTGGACCCAGAAATAGCTGTCGCGTCCCCCGGCCTCGAGCAGCAGGACCCGCTGGTCCGGCGCGGCGGAAAGCCGGTTCGCCAGCACGCAGCCCGCCGATCCGGCGCCCACGATCACGTAATCGAACTCGCCGAGGCTTTGTTCGCGTTCGCTCGACACCTCGCCTGCCTCCCCTGCGTCCGCCGCGGACCAACGTGGCGCGCGCCGCGCCACCGGTCCGAGCGCGATCATTAGCACCGGCAGGGCCGGCCGCTCAAGGCGCGCCCGGCGTTTGCGGCCCGTGCTTGCGCTTGGCGCGCGCCGGGCTATACCGGGGCCATGACCGAGCGCCTCGAATCCGCGGCCCCCTTGCCGGGCCGGTGATGTCGACCCGCGCCCTTTCCTCGCGCTACGCCGCCTATTACGGCGCGGTGTTCCTGACGCTCGGCGTCTACCTGCCGTTCTGGCCGCTGTGGCTGGCGCACAGAGGGCTCGGCGCCGGCGAGATCGGCCTGCTGCTCGCGCTCGCCTCCTGGATCAAGGTGCTGAGCAATCCGGCCATCGCCCAGGTCGCCGATCGCAGCGGCCGGGCCAAGGCCGTGCTGGTCGCGGCCGCCGCCCTGACGCTCGTCGCCTTCGCCGGCTTCTTCGCCGCGCGCGGGTTCTGGCCGATCCTCGGCGTCACTCTGCTCGCCGCCGCGTTCTTCCAGGCGCTCATTCCGTTGGCCGAGAGCCAGACCATGGCCGCGGTCGCGCGCGAGCGGCTGGACTACGGGCGCATCCGGCTGTGGGGCTCGCTCACCTTCATCCTCGGCACCGCGGGCGCCGGCCGCTTGCTGACCGGGCGGGACCCGGATCTCGTGCTGGTCCTGATCCTCGCCGCGTTGGGCCTGACCGTGGCCGCGGCCCTCGCGCTGCCGGGGCGGCGCCCGCAAACCGCGCCGGCGGGGCGACGCGCGCTCACCGCGCTGCTGAGGGAGCGCCGCTTCCTCCTGTTCCTGGGCGCGGCGAGCCTGCTGCAGGCGAGCCACGCGGTCTATTACGGCTTCTCCGCGCTACACTGGCGGGCGGCGGGCCTGAGCGAGGCGGCCGTCGGATGGCTTTGGGCCGAGGGCGTGATCGCCGAGGTCGTGCTGTTCGCCGCGAGCGGCCCCGTCGTGGCGCGCGCCGGGCCGGTCGGCCTGCTGCTCGCCGCCGGCGCGGCCGGCGTGATTCGCTGGGCGGTGCTCGGCGCCACGACCGCCCTGCCCGCCCTGCTCGCCGTCCAGGTCCTGCATGCGGCGACCTTCGGCGCGGCGCACCTGGGCGCCATGCACTTCATCGCCCGGGCCGCGCCCCCGGGCCTCTCGGCCACCGCGCAGGCCCTCTACTCGGCCGTCTCCGGCGGCCTCGCCATGGGCCTGGCCATGCTGATCGCCGGCCGGCTCTATGCGGATCTCGGCGGCGGCGCGTTCACCGCCATGGCGGCCTTGAGCGCGGCCGGCGGGCTGCTCGCGCTCGTGCTGGCGCGCCGCGAGCGCCGCGCCGCCCTTCGCCTCGAGAACTGAAAAACAAGGCGGCCCACCCGGGCCGACAGCGATCTAGTGGCTCTGTCGCCAGGCCTCGAGTCGCGCCTTGGCTTCGGCCAGTTGGGCGGCGGTCATCTGCGCGGCGATTTCCTGGCGGCGCAGGTCGGGCCAGGCGCGGCCCTGTTCGGCCGCGAGGCTGAGCCAGAAATAGGCGCCGACCAGATCGCGCGGCACGCCCTCGCCGCGGCCGTACAGATCGCCCAGGTTGAGCTGCGCCACGGCGTCGCCGCCTTCGGCCGCGCGCCGGTACCAACGGATCGCCTCGGCCAGGTCCGGCCGCGTGCCGTGGCCCGAGAGGTAGAGGCCGGCAAGCGCGACCTGCGCCTCGAGGTCGCCCTGCTCGGCGAGCGCCCGCCATTCGGCGAAGGCCGCCGGATAGTCGCCCGCATCGAAGGCCGCCAAGCCGTCGGCGAAATCGGCCCGCCCGGCGGTGGCCGACACCGTCAGCCAGGCGGCAACCGCCAGAACCCTCGAAGGCTTCATGGCGGTTGCCGGACTCCTGGCTGGGGTGCGGAGGCGTTCCTCACGAAAATCCGGCGAACGCGTCCTAATGCTGGACCCTGTATTCCTCCGGCAGGAACATGAGCGAGTCGGTATCCTCGCCCAACGACATGTGACAGCCGACGCAGAACTGCACCTTCTGGCTGCCCTTGCCCTTGGTCGTGCCGAAGACCGAGCCGTTCGGCATGATCATCGTATAGCGCCAATCGTCGCTGTCCGGATTGAAGCCCGCCTGCATCTTTTCCATGGTGAACAGCGGACCGACCGTCACCCGGCCGTTGGGCGTGACCGCGAAGCTGTCCTTGGCGATCGCGGCGCCGGCCGGCATCCGGCCCGCCTTCTCGTAGGCGCCGTAGGCCCGCCCCTTGTCGTTGGCGTAGTTCTGCACGTAACGGTTGCCGTGCGTGGCCGAAACGTACGGCCGCTTGCTGTAACGCGACCAGGACATGTACGACAGGGCGATCTTGTTGTCCGACCTGGCGTAGGCCGCCTTCAACTCCTTCATCAGGCAGTCGTACACGTTCACCGCCTCGGTATCGGTCAGTTCGACGCCGCCGGCGCCGCAGGGATTGCAGGGATTGCAGGC
>JBHHZJ010000095.1:0-13206 GCA_046758005.1 Kiloniellaceae bacterium | reverse complement strand
ATCACTCAATCGCGATAGTGGGTACTCGATGCCCTGACAAGCGTTGCACGCGCTGCGCGACGGCACGCCACGTTATCCGTTTCGACGGCCCGCCGAAAGCGGATACCCGGCATTGTCGCCGCACTCATCAAGCGAGCATGGCTGCCGCCGGCAGCGCGGCGAGCACGGCGCTGGCCGCGAGGTAGAGGCGCAGGGCGGCGCGCAGGTCGGCCGCGTCGAGGTCCGCGCGGCCGTCGCCCATCCAGTGGTCGGCGACGGGGCCCTCCGGGTACCGGCGCGGACCGGCGAGCGCGAAGCCCAGCGCGCCGGCCAGCGCCGCCTCCGGCCAGCCGGCGTTGGGCGAGCGGTGCCTGGGCGCGTCGCGCACCATCGTGCGCCACGCGCGCCCCGCGCTCGCGCCGGGCAGGAACGCGGCGGCGGCCACCAGGATCAACCCGGCTAGGCGCGCAGGGATCCAGTTCGCCGCGTCGTCGAGGCGCGCCGCCGCCTTGCCGAAGGCCTCGAAGCGCGCGCTGCGGTGGCCAAGCATGCTGTCGAGCGTGTTGAGCGCCTTGTAGGCGCACAGGCCGCCGAGCCCGAAGAGCGCGAACCAGAACGCCGGGGCGACCACGCCGTCGGAGAAGTTCTCCGCCGCGCTCTCGGCCGCCGCGCGCGCCACGCCGGCGGCGTCCAGCCGCTCCGGGTCGCGCCCGACGACGCGGGCGACCGCCGCGCGCGCCTCGTCGAGGCCGCGCTCCAGGCCGTCGGCGACCGCGCGCACGTGGTCGTACAGGCCGCGGGCGGCAATGAGCGTGCTCGCCAGCGCGGCCTCCGCGATCCAGCCGCCCGGCACCGCGGCCAGCGCCCGCTCGGCCGCCCAGCCCGAGGCGGCCGCGGCGGACACGACGGCGCACACGAGCGCGGCGCCCCGCAACGTCCGCGCCGCGCGCGCCAGGCCGGGCGCGTTGAGGCGCCGCTCGCCGGCCTCGACCAGGCGACCGAAGAGCGCCACCGGGTGCGGCACGGCGCGGTAGAGCCAGGGCGGGTCGCCGACGGCGGCGTCGAGGGCGAGCGCGAGGAGCAGGATGAGCCACGGATCGGCGGCCGGGCCGGCCCCGGTGAGCCAGGCAAGCAGCATGGGCGGAGCATGGGTCCGGGGCCCGAAGCGGTCAACGGGCCGCGCGGCCAATTCCTTGCCATCGCGGCCGGGCGCGCGATAATCCGCCGGTGCGGGGAGGAGAGAAATCATGAACGACAAGATCGGGGTCATGGTCTGCGGCCACGGCAGCCGCGACGAGGAGGCCGTGCGCGAGTTCGAGACGGTCGCGCGCGGCCTCGAAGCGCGCCTGCCGCACTACGATGTGGAGAGCGGGTTCCTGGAGTTCGCGCGGCCGATCCTGCGCGAGGGGCTGGACAAGCTGCGCGCGCGCGGCGTGACGCGCATCCTCGCCGTGCCGGGCATGCTGTTCGCCGCCGGCCACGCCAAGAACGACATCCCTTCCGTGCTCAACACCTACGAGGCGCAGCACCCCGAAGTGCGCATCGATTACGCGCGGGAACTGGCCATCGACGACAAGCTGCTGCGCGCCGCCGGCGACCGGATCCGCGAGGCGCTCGAGGCGGCCGGCGACCGCGTGCCGCGACACCAGACGCTGCTCGTCGTCGTGGGCCGCGGCGCCTCGGACCCGGACGCCAACTCCAACGTCGCCAAGGTCATGCGGATGCTGTGGGAGGGCTTCGGCTTCGGCTGGGGCGAAACGGCGTACTCCGGGGTGACGTTCCCGCTCGTCGCGCCCGCGCTCGAGCACGCCGCCAGGCTCGGCTACCGGCGCATGGTCGTGTTCCCGTACTTTCTGTTCACCGGCGTGCTGGTCAAGCGGATCTACGATCACACCGATCGGGCCGCCGCGCGGCACCCGGAGATCGAGTTCGTCAAGGCGCAATACCTGAGCGACCATCCGCTCGTACTCGATTCCTTCGCCGAGCGGGTCGAGGAGATCCGGCACGGCGAGAACAGCATGAACTGCAAGCTGTGCAAGTACCGGGCGCAGATCCTCGGCTTCGAAGACGAGATCGGCCGGCCGCAGGAAAGCCACCACCACCACGTCGAGGGCATCGGCACCGGCGATGCGGCGGCAAACCGCCACGGCCACGGGCATCATCACGCGCACGACGGCGGCCATGCGCACGACCACCACCATCCCTACCCGCACGCCGACCATCCGCTCGGGCCGCGCAGCCTGAAGACGGAGCGGGCCTGAGCCGGCGCGCCGCGCCGGGCCGGTGAACGCCCATGTTCGACTACCTCCGCGACCCCGACGAGATCACGCGCCGCTCCTTCGCGCTCGTGCGCGCGGGGTGCGACCTTTCCGCGCTGCCGGTGGATGTGGCGGAGCTCGCACTGCGGCTCGTGCACGCCTGCGGCATGCCGGACATCGTGCCGGACCTCGCCTGGGACGGTGAGGTCGTGTGCGCCGGGCGCGCCGCGCTCGCCGCCGGCGCGCCGGTGATCGCCGACGGGCGCATGACCGCCGACGGCGTGATCCGCGCGCGCCTGCCGGCACGCAACGACGTGCTCTGCCCACTCGAAGATCCGGCGGTGGCCGCGCTCGCGCGCGCCCGCGCCACGACGCGCTCGGCCGCGGCGGTCGAGCTGTGGCGGCCGCGCCTGGCCGGGGCGGTGGTCGCCATCGGCAACGCGCCGACCGCGCTGTTCCGGCTGCTCGAAGTGTTGGCCGACGGCGCGCCGCGCCCGGCCGCGATCCTGGCCTTCCCGGTCGGCTTCGTCGGCGCGGCGGAGTCGAAGGAGGCGCTCGTCGCGAGCGGCCCGGGCGTGCCCTACGTCACGCTGCGCGGCCGGCGCGGGGGCAGCGCGCTCGCCGCCGCCGCGGTCAACGCGCTCGCCGCGCCCGCGCCGTGACGCCCTGGCTCGCCATCGTCGGCATCGGGGAGGACGGCCTCGCCGGCCTCGCGCCCGCCGCACGCGCCCTGGTCGACGGCGCCGGGGTCCTGGTCGGCGGCGAGCGCCATCTCGCCATGGTGCCCGAGGACGGGCGCGAGCGCCTGATCTGGCCGAGTCCGCTCTCGGCGCTGGTGGACGAGATCGCGCGCCGGCGCGGGCAACGAGTCTGCGTGCTGGCGACCGGCGATCCCATGCACTACGGCATCGGCGTGACCTTGGCCCGGCGCGTCCCGATCGAGGAGATGACGATCGTCCCGGCGCCTTCGGCCTTCAGCCTGGCGTGCGCGCGCCTCGGCTGGAGTTTGGGCGAAGTCGAGACGCTGACCCTGCACGGCCGGCCCGTCGAGCTGCTGCACCCGGCGGTCCAGCCGGGCGCGCGCCTGCTGTTGCTCAGCCACGACGCCGCGACCCCGGCGCGCGTCGCCGAGTTGCTGTGCGCGCGCGGCTACGGCGACACCCGGATCACGGTGCTCGAGCGCATGGGCGGGCCGGCGGAACGGCGCCTGACGGGAACGGCGGCGGCGTGGGCGGCGGACGACGTGGACGACTTCAACACCGTGGCCGTGGAGTGTGTGGCCGGGCCGCAGGCCGCGTTCCTGCCCCGCGCGCCCGGCCTGCCCGACGAGGCCTTCCGCCACGACGGGCAGATCACCAAGCGCGAGGTGCGCGCGCTCACGCTCGCCGCGCTCGTGCCGGTGCCCGGGCAGCTCCTGTGGGACGTGGGCGCGGGCTGCGGCTCGGTCGCGATCGAGTGGCTGCGCAGCCACCCGTTCGCCCGCGCGGCGGCGGTCGAGCGGCGCGAGGACCGGGTCGCGCTGATCGCCGACAACGCGGCGGCGCTGGGCGCGCCCGACCTGGAGATCGTGACGGGCGCGGCGCCGGCCGCGCTCGACGGGCTCGAGCCGCCCGATGCCGTGTTCGTCGGCGGCGGCCTGAGCGGTGCGAATCTTCTCGCGGCCTGCTGGCGCGCGTTGAAGCCCGGGGGGCGCCTGGTCGCCAACGCGGTCACCCTGGAAGGCGAGCAGGCGTTGTCACGCTGGCGCGCGGAGGCGGGCGGCGAGCTGGTCCGCCTCGCGGTCTCGCGCGCCGAGCCGGTCGGACGCTACACGGGCTGGCGCCCGCTCATGCCGGTGACCCAACTGCGCGCGGTCAAGCGATGAGCGGCACGCTGTACGGCCTCGGCATCGGGCCGGGCGACCCGGAGCTGATCACGCTGAAGGCGCTGCGCGTCCTGCGCGCGGCGCCCGTGATCGCCTACCCGGCGCCGCAGGAGGGCGAGAGCTTGGCGCGGCGCATCGTCGCGCCGCACCTGCCGGAGGAACGCATCGAGATCCCGATCCGCATGCCGCTCGTGGAGGCGCGCTTTCCGGCTGAGGAGGTCTACGAGCGCGCCGCCGCGGAGCTCGGAGGCCACCTGCGGGCCGGGCGCGACGCGGCGGTGCTGTGCGAGGGCGACCCGTTCTTCTACGGCTCGTTCATGTACCTGTTCGGGCGCATGGCCGAAGCGTTCCCGGTCGAGGTCGTGCCCGGCGTGTCCTCGCTGACCGCGTGCGCCGCGGTCCTCGGCGCGCCGTTGGCCGCGCGCAACGACGTGCTTGCCGTCGTGCCCGCGCCCCTCGACGCGGCCACGCTCAAGGCGCGCCTGGAACCGGCGGAGGCGGGGGCGATCATCAAGGTCGGGCGGCACTTCGCCAAGGTGCGCCGCGTGCTCGACGAGCTTGGCTTGGCCGCGCGCGCGCGCTACGTGGAACACGCCACCATGGAGAACCAGCGTATCCGGATGCTCGACGAGGTGGACGCGCACGGCGCGCCGTACTTCTCCATGATCCTGGTGCACAAGCGCGGCGAGGCCTGGCGGTGAGCGAGGCGCCGGTCTTCGTCGTGCTGACCCAGGCGGGCCTCGAACTTGCGCGCCGGGTTGCCGCCGCGCTGCCGGGAGCGGAGGTGCACGGCCTGGCCGGACGCGTCCCCGGCGCGGACAGCCGGTTCGCGAACACGACCGAACATTTGCGAACATTGTTCGCTGCGGGCCGGCCGGTCGTCGGGGTGTGCGCCGCCGGCGTGCTCATCCGTGCGCTCGCGCCCCTGCTCGCCGACAAGCGCGCCGAGCCGCCGGTCCTCGCGCTCGCCGAGGACGGGAGCGCGGTCGTGCCGCTGCTCGGCGGACATCACGGGGGCAACGCGCTCGCCCGGCGCATAGCCGACGCGCTCGGCGTCGCCCCGGCGGTGACCACCGCCGGCGACCTGCGCTTCGGCGTGGCGTTGGACGACCCGCCGCCGGGCTGGACGTTGGCCAACCCGGAGGACCACAAGGCCTTCGCCGCGGCCCTGCTCGCCGGCGCGACGGTGCGCCTGGAGGGGGAGGCGCCGTGGCTCGGCGACGCCGCGTTGCCTTGGGCCGACGGGGCGAACCTCGTGATCCGAACGACCGAACGTATCGTGGAAGGTTCGCCGAACACCCTGGTCTACCATCCGGCGGTGCTGTGCGTCGGCGTCGGCTGCGAGCGCGGCGCAGCCCCGGAAGAGGTCGTTGACCTCGTGCGCCGCACGCTGCGCGAACACGGCTTGGCCGAGGCGGCGGTGGCGGCCGTGGTCTCGCTCGATCTCAAGGCCGACGAGCCGGCGGTGCACGCCGCCGCCGCCGCGCTCGGCGTGCCGGCGCGCTACTTTCCCGCGGCGCGGCTGGAGCAAGAGACGCCCCGCCTCGCCAACCCGTCGGAGCCGGTCTTCCGCGAGGTGGGTTGCCACGGGGTGGCCGAGGCCGCGGCCCTGGCCGCGGCCGGCGCGGACGGCCGTCTGCTCGTGCCCAAGACCAAGTCCGCGCGCGCGACCTGCGCGGTCGCCCGGGCCCCGGCGGTCGTGCGCCCTCGCGAGATCGGCCACGGGCGCGGCAGCCTGGCCGTCGTCGGCCTCGGTCCCGGCGATGCGGCCTGGCGGTCGCCGGAGGCGGACGCGGCGATCCACGCGGCCACGGACCTTGTCGGTTACACGCTCTACCTCGACCTGCTCGGGCCGCTCGCCGCGGGCAAGGTGCGCCACGATTACGCGCTCGGCGAGGAGGAGGCGCGGGTGCGCGCCGCCCTCGACCTCGCGGCGCAAGGCCGCGACGTGGCGCTCGTGTGCTCGGGCGACCCCGGCATCTACGCCATGGCGGCGCTCGTGTTCGAGCTCATCGAGGGCGGGGAACGGCGGGCGTGGCGCCGCCCGGTGATTGCGGTCGTGCCGGGCATATCGGCCCTGCAGGCCGCGGCGTCGCGGGTCGGCGCGCCGCTCGGCCACGACTTCTGCGCCATCTCGCTCTCCGACCTGCTGACCCCATGGTCGGCGATCGAGAGGCGCCTGCGCGCGGCGGCCGAGGGCGACTTCGTGGTCGCGCTGTACAACCCGGTCTCGCGCCGCCGCACCCGTGCGCTTGCGGCGGCGAAGGAGATCCTGCGGGCGCACAGGCCGGCCGACACGCCGGTCGTGCTGGCGCGCAACCTGGGCCGCGCCGGCGAGGAAGTGTGCGTGATCGATTTGGACAAGCTGACGCCGGAGCGCGCCGACATGTTGACCCTGGTGCTGGTCGGCTCGAGCGCCACGCGCCGGGTCGCGCGCGGCGACGGCGGCTGCTGGGTCTACACGCCGCGCGGCTACGCGGCCAAGGCCGGCAAGGACAAGACGGGCAAGAATTTGGGAGACGCGGCGTGACCGTGCACTTCATCGGCGCCGGCCCGGGCGCGCCGGACCTGATCACCGTGCGCGGGCGCGCGCTCGTTTCCCGCTGTCCGGTCGTGCTCTACGCCGGCTCGCTGGTGCCGAGGGCCGTCGTCGCCTGCGCGCCGGCCGGCGCGCGCGTCGTTGACACCGCGCCCCTGACCCTCGACGAGATCATGGCCGAGATCGCGGCCGCGCACGCCGCGGGCCAGGACGTGGCCCGGGTCCATTCCGGCGACCCGTCGCTGTACGGCGCGATCGGCGAGCAGATCCGCCGGCTCGAGGCGCTCGGCATCGACTACACGATCACGCCGGGCGTGCCGGCCTACGCGGCGGCGGCGGCGGCCCTGGGGCGCGAGCTCACGCTGCCCGGGGTCAGCCAGACGGTGATCCTGACGCGCACGGCCATGAGGGCCTCGCCCATGCCGGCGCGCGAGGATCTGGAGACGCTCGGCGCCGCGGGCGCCACGCTCGCGATCCACCTCTCGGTGCGCAACCTGCACCGCGTGGTCGAAACGCTGACGCCGCTTTACGGCGCCGAGTGTCCCGTGGCCGTGGTCTACCGGGCGAGCTGGCCGGACCAGAAGGTCATCCGCGGCCGGCTCTCCGACATCCGGGACAAGACGCGCGCGGCCAAGATCACGCGCAGCGCGCTGATTCTCGTCGGCCCCGTCCTGGAGGCGGACGCGTTCCCCGACAGCCGCCTGTACGACCCCGGCCACGCCCATGTCCTGCGCCCGCGGAAGCGGGCGCGTTGATCAAGCGCCGCGAAAGTGTTCGACGAGCACCCAGGCGCCGATGGCGATGAAGCCGAGCCCGGCGATGGGCTTGAGCGGCACCTGCTCGAGGTAGCGCGCGCCCTGGTTGCCCACGAGCACCGCGAGCGCGGTGGCGAGCACCAGCGCCGCCGCCGCGGCCAGGAACACCAGCACCGGGTGCAGGTCCCGGTCGCTGGCGAACAGAAGCGTCGCCAACTGCGTCTTGTCGCCCAACTCGGCGAGAAAGATCGCGGCGAAGATCGAAGCAAGCTTGAGCATCGGGCTCCTCATGGATCGCGGCAGGGCCGGATTTCGGGGCCGAGGGAGAGATCGCGGACCGCTCGGCCCCGCCGGCGCGCCGCTCCGGTGCAAGACAGCCCGACGCCGAGCGCGGGAGCGCGGCTACTTCACCGTGATCTTACCCACCATGCCGGCTTCGGCATGGCCCGGAATCGTGCACTTCAAGTTGAACGTGCCGGCTTGGACCGGCACGAAGAACCATTCGGCCGAGCCGCCGGGCTTGAGCTCGATCTCACGGACCGCGCCCTTGATCTCGGCGCCCTCGGTCTCGACCTTGCGCGTCCACACGGCCGTGGCGAAACGCAGCGCCGAGAAGTAGTGCTTGTAGGGGCTCGGATTCGTCACGACCAGCTTGTAGAGCTTTCCGGTCTCGAAGCTCAGCGCGTTCGGCGAGAAGACGAGCTCCCCGCCCTTGGTGCCGAGCGCCACCCGAACCTCGACCGGATTCTGCTTGCTGAGATCGGCCGCAGCCGCGGGCCAAGCCAGGCTCAGCAACAGCGCGAACGACAATATGTACCGAATCATGGTCTCCTCCTTGGACACGTGCATTCTTGCTTTTTCGGGTTCGGTGCCGCGCAACGAGCGTCGAGCCCGCGCCCGACACCATTGACGCTCTCCATTAAGACTCTTTACGCCCCGAAACGGAAGAAGCGAGCGTTGATTTGGATCAAACCTGCGTTACCGCGCCTCGAGCCTCGAGTCGGCGCGGGCAGCGGCCACCGCCGTCCTTCTCCCGTGATCGCGACGGACGTCAACCGTGCTTCGCGGCGGTGCGGCGCGCCTCGACCCAGGCGGCCGCCTCGTCCACGCTGCGCACCCGCTCGCTCTCCGGCAGGTCCGGTCGTTCGATCATGACCACCGGCAGGCCCAGGCGCCGGGCCGCCTCGATCTT
This sequence comes from Kiloniellaceae bacterium, assembly GCA_046758005.1. Lineage (GTDB taxonomy): Bacteria > Pseudomonadota > Alphaproteobacteria > Kiloniellales > J153 > JBHHZJ01. Next base: position 4,619 of record JBHHZJ010000095.1, on the reverse strand, counting down.
GCCGTAGGTGGCCAGCCCGCCGCTGTTCTTGCTGACCAGCACGGCGATGCCGTGCTCCTGCATCAGTGCGATCTCCTGCTCGGTCGGGAACGGCCCGCGGCCGAGCACCAGGGTGTAGTCGTCGAGCGGCAGTGGCGAGTCGGGCTCGTCGATGAGGCGCACCAGGAACCAGATGCCGGGCAAGGCGGAAAACGCCTCCAGGTCCCGCCGCCCGGTACTGAGGAACACCCGGCGGCCGAGCTCCGGCAGCGCGGCGGCCGCGGCCTCGGGGTCGGCCACCCGGATCCAGCGGTCGTTCGGCTGCGGCCGCCAGGCGGGGCGGGCGAGCATGAGGCGCGGGACGCCCGCGGCCCGGCACGCCTCGGCGGCGTTGTCGCTGATGGCCGCGGCGAAGGGATGCGTGGCGTCCACCACCAGCTCGATCGCCCGCTCCCGCAGGAACCGGGCGAGCCCGGCCGGCCCGCCGAAGCCGCCGCGGCGCACCTCGCCCGGAAGTGCGGGCGGAGCCCGGGTGCGTCCCGCCAGCGAGGTGATCACCGCGAGGTCGGGGTGGCGCGCCAGACGCATGGCAAGCGCCGCGGCCTCGCCGGTGCCGCCGAGGATCAGGATCCGTGTCGGCTCAGCCATCGGCGCGGCCGACGAGATCGCCGTCACGATCGACGATCAAGACCTCGACGCGCGTCGCCCCGTCGAGGACGCCAAGCGCGGTGGCCCGCGCCCGCTCGGCAACGCGGTCCGCCAGGCCCAGCCCGGCGCGGCGCGCCAGCGTCAGCACCTGTCCGCCCGTGTTCGCGCCGCGTGCCTCCGCGACCAGCCCCGGTGCCGCGCCCGTTTCGGCAAGCAGGCCGGCCAGCCAATCGAGGTCGACCTGGCTGCGCCCGGAGTGCAGGTCCAGGTGCCCCGCGCCCAGCTTGGCGATCTTCGCGAAGCCGCCGCCGATGGTGAGCCTGGGCACCGGGTGGCGGCGCAGGTACTTGAGCAGGCCGCCGGCGAAGTCGCCCATGTCGATCATGGCGATGTCGGGCAGGCCGTAGAGGGCCTGCACCGCGCGCTCCGAGGTCGCGCCCGTGCACCCGGCGACGTGCGCGAGGCCGCTCGCGCGCGCCACGTCGATGCCGCGGTGGATCGAGTGGATCCAGGCCGAGCACGAGTAGGGGATCACGACCCCCGTCGTGCCCAGGATCGACACGCCGCCGACGATGCCGAGGCGCGGGTTCCAGGTCTTGTGCGCCAAACGCGCGCCGCCCGGGACCGAGATCTCGATCTCGACGTCGCCCGGATCGCCGTGGCGCGCCGCGATCTCGGCCACCGCGGCGCGCATCATGGCGCGCGGCGCCGGGTTGATCGCGGGCTCTCCGGGCGGCAACGGCAAGCCCGGCAGCGTCACGGTGCCGACACCCTCGCCCGCCTTGAAGGCGACGCCCGATCCCGGCGCGCACCGGCGCACCGTGGAGACCACCATGGCGCCGTGGGTCGCGTCGGGATCGTCGCCGGCGTCCTTGACCACGCCGGCGCGCGCATAGTCCGGGCCCAGTTCCTCGCGCGCGAGCGCGAAGGCCGGCCGCTCGCCCTTGGGCAGGACGACGACGACGGGATCGGGGAACGCGCCGGTCAGCAACGCGGTGTAGGCCGCGCTGGTCGCGGCCGTGGCGCACGCGCCGGTGGTCCAGCCGCGCCGCAAGACGCCTTCCGGTGTCTTGGCCATGTAATAATCTTACAAGTCGCGGCGTCATCCTTCCATGATGGTGGGTACCCGAGCGGATCCGGGTCGATGAGACTCGCCCGAAGGCGATCCATCGACCCGGATCTGCTCCAACTGTAATGTATGGAGCGAATTCACGTGATTGATCGGAGCCGCGAAGTGGCTCCAATCCATCACGATCCGCTCTAGGCGCGGCGCGGGCCGTGGACTACGATCCGGCCATGGACGACCTGCCGATCCGCTTGCCCACGTTCGAGCCCGGCTGGGTCTGGCTCGCCGGCGCGGGGCCCGGCGATGCCGGACTGCTCACGCTGCTCGCGCTGCACGGCCTGCGCCACGCCGACGTGGTGGTCTACGATGCGCTGGTCGGGGAGGATGTGCTGGGCCTCGCCCGACCCGGCTGCCGGCTCGAGTTCGCCGGCAAGCGCGGCGGCAAGCCCTCGCCCCGGCAGGCGGACATCTCGCACCGGCTGGTGCACCTCGCGCGCGAGAACAAGCGCGTGCTGCGCCTCAAGGGCGGCGATCCCTTCGTGTTCGGCCGCGGCGGCGAGGAGGCGTTGGCCCTGGTCGAGGCCGGCGTGCCGTTCCGCCTCGTGCCCGGCGTGTCCAGCGGCATCGGGGGGCTCGCCTACGCCGGCATCCCGGTGACCCACAGGGACACCAACTCGGCCGTCACCTTCCTGACCGGCCACGACCTGACCGGCGCGGTGCCGGCGCGCCTCGACTGGGGGGCGCTGGCGCGCGGCGCGCCGGTCATCGTGCTCTACATGGCGCTCAAACACCTGGACCGGATCGCGCGGCGCCTGCTCGACGGCGGCCGGCCCACCGAGGAGCCGGTCGCGATCGTGAGCAAGGCCTCGACCGCCGCGCAGGTCGTGATCGAGACGACGCTCGGGCGCTGCGCGGCGGACGCCGCGGCGCACGGCATCGAGCCGCCGTGTCTCGTCGTCATCGGCGAGGTCGTGCGCCTGCGCGCCGGGCTCGACTGGCTGGGCGCGCTCTCGGGGCGCAGGCTCGAGGCCGACCCGCTCGGCACGCGGCGCGGTCGGCGGACCGGCTGAGCCCGATGGCGCGCGGCCTGCTCGTCGCCGCGCCGGGCTCGGGCGGCGGCAAGACCGTGGTCACGCTGGCCCTGCTGCGCCATTTTCGCAACCAAGGCGTTCGCGTCGCCTCGGTCAAGGTCGGTCCCGACTACATCGACCCGGCCTTTCACGCCGCCGCCTCGGGTCGGCCGTGCCTCAACCTCGACGCCTGGGCCATGCGCCGGGAGACCCTGGCCGCGCTCGCGGCGCGCGCCGGCGAGGGTGCGGAGCTGGTGCTCGGCGAGGGCGTGATGGGGCTGTTCGACGGCGCCCCGGGCGGCGGCGGCTCGACCGCCGAGGTCGCGGCGCTCACCGGCTGGCCTGTGGTGCTGGTCGTCGACGCCCACGGCATGGCCGCCTCCGCCGCGGCGGTCGTGCACGGCTTCGCCACCTATCGGCCGGAGGTGGCGCTCGCCGGCGTCGTGTTCAACCGGGTCGGCGGCAAACGGCACGCCGGGCTCATCGCGGAGGCCTGTGCCCCGCTCGGCGTGCTGGTGCTCGGTTGCCTGCCGCGGCGCGCCGAGCTCGAACTTCCCGAGCGCCACCTGGGCCTGGTGCAGGCCGCGGAGCACGCGCGCCTCGAGGCGTTCGTGGAGGGTGCCGCCGAGCTCGTCGGGCGGCACGTGGACACCGCGGCGCTCGCCGCGCTCGCCCGGCCGTGCCGGCTCGCGCCCGCGCGTTTCGGCCCGGCGCTGCCGCCGCTCGGCCGGCGGATCGCGGTCGCCCGCGACGTGGCCTTCGCCTTCGCCTATCCCTTCGTGCTCGACGGCTGGCGCGCGGCCGGGGCCGAGGTCGCGACCTTCTCGCCGCTCGCCGACGAGGCGCCCGGACCGGAGGCGGACGCGGTCTACCTGCCCGGCGGCTATCCGGAGCTGCACGCCGGCCGCCTCGCGCGCAACCGGCGCTTCCTCGACGGCCTGCGCCGGGCCGCCGCGCGCGGCGCGGTCATCTACGGCGAGTGCGGCGGCTACATGGTGCTCGGGGGCGCGCTCGTGGACGGCGAGGGCGCGCGCCACGCCATGGCCGGCCTGCTACCGGTCGAGGCGTCGTTCACGCGGCCGCGTCTCAACCTCGGCTACCGCGAGGCCGAGCTGCTCGAGGCCGGTCCGTTCGGCGCCCCGGGCGCGCGCTACCGCGGCCACGAGTTTCACTTCGCGGCCGCGCGCGGCGGCGGCGCGGCGCCGCTGTTCCGTTGCCGCGACGCGGCCGGGCGCGCCGGCGGCGGCGCGGGCAGCCGCGCCGGCAACGTCATGGGCTCGTTCGTCCACCTGGTCGACGCAGCGGACGGGGACGAATGAGGCGCACCGCGCCTTATACCAGCGAGCGGATGAAGGCATCCACTCGCCGGTATGTCGTCCTTTGTTTGCGCGCCGCCGCCCAGGGCCAACCCGGCGCGCCGATACCGATGAGCGCCCGAGTCGCCTCGTGCGCTCATCGGTATTACACGCCCTCGACGATCGCGACCGTGCCTTTGGCCGCCGCGAGGCGCAGCGGCAGGATTTCCTGGTACTCGGGCGAGGCGTAGAACTTGCTGGCCCGTTCGACGCTGTCGAAGGCCAGGATGACCAGGCGCGGCACGGTCCAATCGCCTTCGAGCACGTCGACGGCGCCGCCGCGCACGAGGTAGCGGCCGCCGAACTTCTCGATCACCGCGGGGACGGCGGCGCGATAGGCCTCGAAGGCTTGCGGGTCGGTAACGTCGATGTGAGCGATCAGGTATCCGGCCATCGGAAACTCCCAACTGTGCGGTTGCGCCACGCCTAGAGCGGATCGTGATTGACTGGAACCACTTCGCGGCTCCAATCGATCACGTGAATCCGCTCTATACATTACAG
>JBHHZJ010000094.1:0-13517 GCA_046758005.1 Kiloniellaceae bacterium | reverse complement strand
CGATGATGTAGCCCCACGAGCGCGGGTGGCCGTTGAGCCGGCAGCCGTCGAACAGCAGGTCGGCAGCGTGGTCGAGCAGCTCCCCCGCCGTCGCGCCCGATTCGGGCAGGGGCTCCTGCCCCACGCGCCGGCGCGCCGCCTGCGGGGTCAGGTCCGGCGCCGCCGGGCGCCGCGCCGTGGTGGCCAGGAAGTCGGCGATCCGGTCGACGAGATCGTGGCCGAGCGCGCGGAACTCCTCGGCCGGCATATTGAGCGGGGCGGCGGCCCAGCCGCCCGTGGAGTCCTTGCTTTGCTGCATCCCTGACACCCTTCCGGAAAGCGGAGCCGACGGTTCGGATTGCGTGTCGCGCGCGAGCCTCAGGGCTCGATCACGGCGTAGCCGACCATATGGTCGAAGGCCCGGTGCGCGGGGTCGGGCTCCGGCCCGACGCGCCAGCGCTCGCCGAAGCGCATGTGGAGGAACCGGCGCGCGACCAGCGCCTTGCGGCAATCGCCGGCCTTGAGGTCGAAGGCCGCCTCCTCCAGAAGCAGCGCGGCGCACAGGGCGTCGGCCATGATCTCGAGCAGGCGGCGGGCGTGGCGCGGCCCCTCATCCGGGTGACGGCGGACGAAGCGCAGGGCCTCCGCGCAGCGCTCCGCGGCCCGGTGCAGCACCGCCGCCTCGGCGGCCAGCGCCTCGGGCAGGGCCGCGGCGATCCCCGTCACGCGGGTCAGGAACTCCTTGTCGCCGCGGACCTTGCCGGCGGTCACGCGCAAGAGCTCGAGCGCCTGGATGTTGGCCGGGCCCTCCCAGACCTGCAGGACCATGGCGTCGCGGTACAGCCGGGCGGTCGGCCAGTCCTCGGTGTAGCCGTTGCCGCCGACCAGCTCGATGGCGCGCGTCGCCGCGCGCACGCCCTCCTCGGCCGTGCGGTACTTCGCCAACGCGGTCGCGGTGCGCAGCCACGGGCGCCGGCGCTCGTCGGCGAGCGCGGCGTCGAAGGTCAGCGCCGCCTCGAAGGCAAGCGCCGCGCACGCTTCGAGCTCGGTCACGAGATCGAGCAGGACGTCGCGCACCATCGGATAGCCGCGAATGGTCGCGCCGAAGGCCTCGCGGTGGCTGGCCCAGCACATGGCCTCGAGGAAGGCGCGGCGCTGCACGCCGCAGGCGGCGACGGCGTTGTGGATGCGGCTGTACTCCAGGGCCTCCATCATCGCCTTGAGGCCGTCGGGCGGCCCGGCCACCTCGAGCGCCCAGGCCCCGTCCAGCTCGACCTCGCCGGTCGCCAGCGCGCGCGTGCCCAGCTTGTCCTTGAGCCGGCGCACCCAGAGCGCGTTGGGCGTTCCGTCGGGCCGCGTATCGGGCACCAGGTAGCAGCCGAGGCCCCTGCCGCCGGCCGGCGCGCCCTTGGGCCGCGCGGTGGCGAAGGCAAGCGCGCAGCCGGCGTTGCTGGCGAACCACTTGAGCCCGGTGAGGCGCCAGGCCTCGCCGTCCGGCCGCGCCTCGGTCGTGGTGGCGCCCACGTCCGAGCCGCCGTGCAGCTCGGTCGCCCAGGTGCCGCCGCTCTTGGTCCTGCCGTCCATGCGCACGAGCTCGGGCAGGTAGGTCTCGCGCACGCGCGCCGGCCCGAGGCGGTCCAGCACGTAGGCGAGCGCGCCGGTCATGGTGACCGGGCAGTGGATCGAAATGTCGGTGCCGGACAGCATGTAGCCCATGGCGAAGGACAGCAGGTGCGGCGCCGGGTCCGGGCCGAAGGCGAGCCCGACGATGCCGCGCCGGTAGGCCTCCCGATGGCAGGCCTCGTAGGCCGGGTTGGTGACCACGCGGCCCAGGCGCTCGCCGCGCGGCCCGAAGGCCTCGAGGCGCGGCGGCGCGGTGCGGTCGCTGTAGGCCGCCTGCTCGTCGAGCGGCCCGCCGACCCAGGCGCCGAAGTCCGCCAGCCGCGCCTCGTGCCGCTCCAGCAGGCCGGGGGCCCGGCGCCAGAGCAGGCGCTGCAGGTTGACGTCCAGGTCGAAGAAGTTCAGCCCGCGCGTCTGCGGCGGATAGTCGAGCGGCTGCGCGCGGGCGAGCGCCGTGATCATGCGCCTGTTCCCCTCGTTCAAGGCCCTGCGATCGAGCCATCGTACACAAGCCCGGCGTCCCTCACACCGGCCAAGACCGGCTTTGCCGGAAAGGTCGCGGCCCGCGCGCGCCGCTGCGCCAAACGATCCGTTAATAATTTAATTATAATCTGCAATGCCTTACCGGAAAAAGCCGATGTCGGACCCGGCAATTCACCTGGACGACAAGATCCTCGCCCAGCTTCGCCAGGACTTCCTGGCCGACGCGTGGGAACGGCTGGAATCCATGGAACGGGCCGTTTCGGACGGGCCCGTGGGCGAAGAGGGCTTGCTGACGATCCGCCGGGAGGCACACAGCCTGAAGGGGATGGGCGGGTCGTTCGGATTCCCCTCGGTCACGCTCCTCGCCCATCGCCTGGAGGACTACCTGGCGCAGCTTTCGGCCCTCACGCCGCGACAGGTGGCCGACGTCGACGCGTTCCTCGACTGCCTGCGGAGCATCTTCGATCTGGGCCAGGACGCGGGCGATCGGAGGACGAGCGAGATGATCCGGCGCCTGCCGGCGCACCCGAGCGTGGAAATTCTCGAAGGCAAGGCCCGCGACGTCGAAATCCTCCTGATCACGCCTTCGCGGGCCGTCAGCCGCATGCTGGTGGGGGAGCTGCGTTCCCTCGGCTATCGCGTCACGACGGCTCGCACGCCGTGGGAGGCCATGGAGATGGCGGTGTGCGCGCCGCCCGACCTTGTGATCACCGCCGCGGTCATGGACCGGGTCAACGGCGTCGACCTCGCGCGCGCCTTCCGCGCCATGGCCGCGACCGAGCAGCTGCGGCTCGCCCTGCTCACCAGCTTCTCCAGCGAACACCCGGAAATGCGGCGCCTGCCGTCGGACGTGCCGATCATCCGGCTGGGGCGCAGCCTGACCGGCGACCTCGCCAAGGTGATCACGGACTTCGGCCTGGCCTGAGCGGCCCGGCCCAGCCTCGCCGGAGGTCCCGGCGCGCCCTGGACGGCGAAGCGCGGAACCGGTGTAATCGCCGCCACGGTTACGGTCCCATGACGCCCGCCGCGATGCCGCCCGCGCGCCGCCCGCGGGTCAAGGAGTCCCGCCATGGCCCTCGACCTGGGCGTCCTCCTGCTCGTCCTGCTCGCGGCGGTGTTGCACGCCACGTGGAACGCGCTCGTCAAGGCGGGCGGGGACCGACTGGCCGTGACCACCTTGGTCATGCTCGTGCCCGGCCTGCCGAGCATCGCCGCGCTGTTCTTCCTGCCCCCGCTCGGGGCCGCGAGTTGGCCGTTCCTGATCCTTTCGACCCTGGTGCATTACCTCTATTTCACGGTTCTGATCGGCGCCTACCGCCACGGCGACCTGAGCCAGGTCTATCCGATCGCGCGCGGCGCCGCGCCGGCGCTCGTGGCGGTCGAGGCCTGGATCTTCGCCGCCGAGCCCCTCCGCACGAGCGAGATGGCCGGCGTGCTCATCGTCTCCGTCGGGATCATGAGCCTGTCCTGGCGGCGCCGCGGCCCGGTCCGCGACGGCGAGGCCAAGGCGATCGCCTTCGCGCTGCTCACCGCGCTCAGCATCGCCGTCTACCTGCTGGCGGACGGCATGGGGGTCCGGCGCGCCGGCCATCCGCTCACCTACATCTGCTGGCTGTTTGCGCTCGAGGGGGTCCCGCTGCTCTGCTTCACGCTGTGGCGCCGGCGCGGGCAGGCCGCGGCCGTGTTCCGGCCCCACCTCAAGGCGGGGCTCTTCGGCGGCGCCATCGCGGGGCTGTCCTACGGCATCACGATCTGGGCCATGAGCCTCGGGCCCATGGCGCACATCGTGGCCATCCGGGAGACCAGCGTCCTGTTCGGCGCGGCGATCGGGGCGCTGGTGCTCAAGGAGCCGTTCGGCCGCCACCGCATCGCCGCTGCCGCCGTGGTCGCCGGCGGGGCGGTGCTGCTCAACCTGGGGCTCTGATCCGCGGGCGCGCTAACGCCCGCCCACGTCGCCGGTCGCGCCCGGCGGGTTGGCGCGCGGGGCGAAGATCGCCTGACCGCGCAGCTCGCGGTAATCGTTGAGCGCCCAACCCACCGAGGGGAAGGCGATCGCCTCCCACGGGATCTCGCGCCACGCGAACAGGCCGAGCTCGGCCGTCTCGGGCCCGGGCGAGACCTCGGGCGAGAGCAGCCGCGCCCGGTAGATGAGCTGGATCTGGCTGATGCGCGGGATCGAGTAGACGGCGAGCAGCTGATCGACCTCGAGCCGCGCGCGCGCCTCCTCCCAGGCCTCGCGTTCGGCCCCCTCCTTGGCGGACTCGTGCAGCTCGAGGTAGCCGGCCGGCAGGGTCCAGAAGCCCTTGCGCGGTTCGATCGCGCGCCGGCACAGCAGGATGAGATCCTCCCAGGCCGCGACCGAACCGACCACGATCTTCGGGTTCTCGTAGCGGACGAACCCGCAGTCGCTGCACACCAGGCGGGGCCGGTCGTCGCCCTCGGGGACCTCGCGCACGAAGCGGCCGCCGGGGCGCGATCCGGTGGCTCGGGGACCGGGCGTGGTCATGGGTTTTAATGGGGCCCAGGGGGAGGGGACCGGCACGGCGTGGTGCGGCGCGGTCGCCCGCGCCGCGCGGGTCGGATCAGGCGCGGAGGTCGATCAGGCTGCCGCGCGGCGGCAGGCGGCCCTCGGCGGCGAGAGTCTCGACCGCCCGCTCCAGGGCGCGCGCCGCACCCGGGGCGGACAGCGCGGCCGCCAGCCCGGGACCGGCCGCGGCCGGACCGCCCTCGACCGCGGGAGCGGCCGGCTTGGCCGCGGCGCGCGCGCCGGGCGCGTTGGCCTTGGCCTGGAGTTCCGGGTCGATCTGCTGCCGGGTGCCGGGCTGCGGTTGGCGCAGGAACCCCGGCCCGAAGGGGAACGCATTGGCGGGGATTTGCATCGGCGCGATCGTGCCACGGGCCCCTTAACGCCCGGTAAACGGGCCGCCGCGGGCTCAGCGCCGGTAGAAGACCCGCCACACCGTGTTGGACACGTCGTCGGCCACCAGAAGGCTGCCGTCGCGGGCCACCGCGAGGCCCGCCGGCCGCCCCCAGACGCGGGCGCGGTCCTCCCCTTCGGTCCAGAATCCGGTCATGAAGGCCTCGTAGTAGCCGAGCGGGCGGCGGTCGCGGAACGGCACGCGCGCCACCATGTAGCCGCGCGGCTTGGCGGCGTTCCAGGAGCCGTGCAGCGCGACGAAGGCGTCGCCGCGGTATTCGGGGGGGAACTGCGCGGCGTCGTAGAACACCAGGCCGAGCGGCGCCGAATGGCTGCGGAACAGCAGGTCCGGCACCTTGGTGCGGGCCACTAGGTCCGGCCGGCGCTGGGCGAAGTCGGGCTGGGGGTTGGCGCCGATATAGGCGTACGGCCAGCCGTAGAAGGCCCCGTCCCGGACCCGGGTCAGGTAGTCCGGGACCAGCTCGTCGCCCATGTCGTCGCGCTCGTTGACCACGACGTAGAGGTCCTCGGTGCCGGGGTAGAAGGCGATCCCGACCGGGTTGCGCAGGCCGGCGGCGAAGGTGCGCTGGCCCGAGCCGTCGGCGCGGAATTCCTGGATCGTCGCGCGCGGCGCCGGCTCCTCGCGGATGTTGCGGCGGCTGCCGATCGCCACGTAGACGCGCCTGCCGTCGGGGTGAAAGGCGATGTTGCGGGTCCAGTGGCCGCCGCCGGAGCCGAAGGCGCCGGGCGGGGTGAGCCGCTCGGCCCGCCCCGCGGCCCGAATCTGCCCCGCGCGGTAGGGCAGCCGCCACAGCCCCTCGAGGTCGGCCACGTAGAGCCAATTCCCCTGGATCGCCATCCCATGCGGGCTGTCGAAGCCCGTGGCGAAGGTCTGGGTCAGGTCCGCGGCGCCGTCGCCGTCGGCATCGCGCAGCAACGTGATCCGGCCGGCGTTCGGCTCGGCCAGGAACACGTCGCCGTTGGGCGCCACGGCCAGCCAGCGGGCGTGCGCGAGGTTGCTGGCGAAGGCGTTGACGGCAAATCCCGCCGGCAACCGCGGTGCCGCGCCCGCGGGCCGCCGGATCCGCGCGGGCCGGTTGCCGGCGCTTGGCGTCGCGTAGGGCGGCGGCAGGTCCCCCGGGCGCACCTCGAAGCGATCGCCGGGCGCCGCGTCGCCCGCTCGAGCCGCGGGCCCGCAGGCGGCCGACAGCAGGACCAACAGCGCGGCGGACGCGGCGGCCGACCAGCGATTCGAAGGTTGCATGAGGCACCGCCCGCAGGGTCTGCCCCGGCGGCCCGGCGCCCGAGCCTCGCCGAGGGGTTAAGAGATAATAAAATTGTTAACCAAATATGTCCTATATTTCATCAGCGGCGGCGGCCGACGGGCTGCCGCCACCTGCCACATGCCGGTGTCGCCCGCTCGGCGCGACCCCCGGCACGCAAGCCAGGGACCTGCCCAGTGACCGGATCGGGCCAAGATTTGCATTACCTGATCAAGCTTGCGCTCGACAAGTCGATCGAGGGCCGCCGGGCCTTGACCGCCACGATCGGCGACCTGTTCTCGGCGCGCGCGACCGTGCTCACCGAGCGCGAGCACGCGCTGATGACGGACATCCTACGGAAGCTGATCCGGGACTGTGAAATGGCGGTGCGACGCGATCTGGGCGAGCGCCTGACGAGGGCGCCCGATCCGCCGCACGAGCTGATCCTGGCGCTGGCCAACGACGAGATCGAAGTGGCCGAGCCCGTCCTCATGCAATGCGAGGTCCTGCGCGACATCGAGCTGATCCAGATCATCCGCCACCGCACGCAACAGCACCAACTGGCGATCGCGATGCGCCGTTCGTTGAGCGAGTACGTCTCCGACGCCTTGGTCGAAACCGGCAACGTCGACGTCATCAAGACGCTGCTCGAGAACCATGACGCGCACATCTCCGAGGCGACCATGACCTACCTGGCCGAGGAGTCGCGCCGGGTCGACACCTACCAGGAGCCGCTGATCAAGCGAAAGGACCTGCAGCCGGAGCTGGCCAAGCGCATGTACCTCTGGGTTTCCGCCGCGGTGCGCCAGCACATCCTGGAAAACTTCGACGTCGACCCGAGCGAACTCGACGACCAACTCGAGGGCATTCCACAGGCGATCTCCAGCGACCGGGAACAGCACCGCGCGGACCCGGGCGCCGAACGGCCGGCGGCGGTTCTGGCGCAGCGGCTGGCCAGGAAGCAGAAGATAACGTGGGAGTTTCTGATCCAGATTCTTCGGCAGGGCGAGATCCCGCTGTTCGAGGCGTTGTTCGGCGAGCTCAGCGGCCTGAAGGCCGAGCGGGTGCAGAGGGTGCTGTACGATTCCGGCGGCGAGGGCCTGGCGATCGCCTGCCGCGCGCTGGAGATGCCCAAGCCCACCTTCGCCACCATCTTTCTGCTCAGCCGGCGCGGCATCCCGGGCAAACGCGTGACCGACCCGCGCGAGCTGTCGCGCGCCCTGTTCCTGTTCGACAAGATGAACCCGAAGACCGCCATGCAGGTCCTGAAAGGCTGGCGCCGCGACGGGGCCTACCAGGACGCCATCGAGCAGGTCGCGGCCGCCAGGAGGGAGCCGGAGGCCGACTGAGAGGACGCCCGGATGGGATCGACGGCCAAGAAGCACGCGGCATGGCCCCGCGACGCCGGGGCCCATGAGCCGGTCGGCGAGGGCGAACGGCCGCCCGAGCGGGTGGCCCGCCTCCAGCGCGAGCTGCTCGACGACGGGCCGCCCACGTGCATCGCGGATTCCACGGGACGCCTGCTCTACGCGAACGCCGCCTACGAGCGGATCGCGGACGCCCTGGCGGCGGCCGGGTTCGCGCCGACCGAGCTCGAGGCGCGCGAGGTCTCGGTCAAGGTCGGCGGTCGCATGAGGCGCTTCACCCTGCGCCGAAAGACCTTGCGCGGCGACGGGCGAGACTTCGCCACCGCCGTGGTGCTCGAACCCCTGAGCGGGCCCGGCACGGCGCGCGCCGCGCTCGCCGCCGCCCTCGAGCGCTTGGACGACATTACCCGCCTGGTCTCGGACTGGGTCTGGGAGACCAACCGTGACCTCGTCTTCACCTTCGTCTCGCCGCGGGTCAACGAGGTGCTCGGCTATCATCAGGTCGAGCTGACCGGACGGACCCTGACCGACCTTCCGCTGCAACCCAATGCGGTCTTGGACGCGCTGGCCACCGCCTCGGGCCGGAAGCCGTTCCGCGGCGTCGAGGTCGAAATCGCCGACCGCAAGGGCGAGGTGCGGCATTTCCTCTTGAGCGGGCTGCCGGTCTACTGCCCCGCGAGCGGCGATTTTCTCGGCTTGCGCGGCACCGCGCACGACGTGACCGAGGCCAAACGCCGCGAAGAGGCGATGCTCAAGGCCAAGGAGACCGCGGAGCTGGCCAACCGCGCCAAGGGCGAGTTCCTCGCCAACATGAGCCATGAGCTGCGAACCCCGCTCAACGCGATCATCGGGTTCTCCGAGCTCATGAGCGGCGAGATTCTCGGGTCGCTCGGCAACGATCAGTACAAGGGCTACGCCAACGACATCACGGATAGCGCCCGGCATCTGCTCGAACTGATCAATGAGATTCTGGACGCGGCCAAGATCGAGGCGGGCCACATGACGCTGGCCGAGGAGATCGTGAATCCGGTCGCGGTCCTCGAGTCGGTCCAGCGCCTCATGACGCCTCGGGCCGAGCGGGCCGGGTTGACACTGGAGGCGCGCGCCGACCCGGACCTGCCGTCGCTTTATGCCGACAGGACCAAGCTCAAGCAGATCCTGATCAACCTCACGTCCAACGCCGTGAAGTTCACCCGCCCGGGAGGCCGCGTCGAGCTGCGCGCCGAGCTGAGCGAGACCGGCGCGTTCCTCTTTGTGGTCAGCGACACCGGGATCGGCATCGAAGCCGCCGATATCCCGCGCGCGCTGGCGCCTTTCGGTCAGGTCGACTCGCGGCTCAACCGGAAATTCGAGGGTACAGGGCTCGGCCTGCCGATGGCCAAGTCGCTGAGCGAGCTGCACGGGGGAACGTTCGACTTGGTCAGCCGACCGAACGTGGGCTCGACGGCGACGGTGCGCCTGCCGGCCGAGCGGGTCCTGCGCGGCTGATACCAAAGGTCCCGAGCGGCGCATTCGCTTCCGCGCGGGGGGGGGCGGCGCCGGCCTTCGACCGGGCCTATCCCGTCGCCGCCTCCAGGGCCTCGACGCCGGGCAGGGCCTTGCCCTCCAGCCATTCCAGGAACGCGCCGCCGGCGGTCGAGACGCAGGAAAATTGGTCCAGGACCCCGGCGTGCGCCAGCGCCGCCACGGTGTCGCCCCCGCCGGCCACGCTCAGCAGCCGTCCGGCGCGCGTCAGCGCCGCGGCCTTGCCGGCGAGCGCGTTGGTCCCGGCGTCGAACGGCGCCACCTCGAAACAGCCGAGCGGCCCGTTCCAGACCAGGGTGCGGCAGGCCTCCAGCCGCCGGCTCAGGTCCTCGACCGTGGCCGGGCCGATGTCGAGAATCATCCGGTCGGCCGGGACCTGCTTTACCGAGACGGTCTCGACGGCCGCCCCGGGCTCGAGTTCGCCCGCCACCACCGCGTCGCTCGGCAGGACAACCTCGCAGGTCCCCGTCGCGGCGCGGTCGAGGATGCCGCGCGCGCTCGCCGCCATGTCGCGCTCGCACAGCGAGCGGCCGACGTCGAGCCCGAGGGCGTGGAGGAAGGTGTTCGCCATGCCGCCGCCGACGATCAGCACGTCCGCCTTGTCGAGCAGACTGCCCAGCAGGCCGAGCTTGGTGGAGATCTTGGCGCCGCCGACGACCACCACGACCGGGCGCTGCGGCGTCTCGAGCGCGGCGGCCAGGTTCTCGAGCTCGGCCTGCATCAGGCGCCCGGCGGCGGTCGGCAGAAGGCGGGTGATGGCCGCGACCGAGGCGTGCGCCCGGTGCGAGACGGCGAACGCGTCGTTGACGTAGAGATCGCCCAGGCGCGCCAGCGCGGCGGCGAAGTCCGGGTCGTTCGCCTCCTCCCCGGCGTGGAACCGCAGGTTCTCCAGCAGCGCGACGCCGCCGTCGGCCAATCCCTCGACGACCGCCTCGGCCGTCTCGCCCGTGCAGTCCTCGGCGAAGGCGACCTCGCGCCCGCCAAGGGCCGTCGACAGCGCCGCGGCCACGGGCCTGAGCGACATCTCGGCCACGCGCCCGCCCTTGGGCCGGCCGAAGTGGGACAGCAGCACCACGCGCGCGCCCCGCCGGGCGAGCTCCTCTATGGTGGCGCGGCTGCGTTCGATCCGGGTGGCGTCGGTGACGCGGCCGTCGTTCATCGGCACGTTGAAGTCGACGCGCACCAGCACCCGCTTGCCGGCCACGTCGAGGTCGTCGAGGGTCTTGAACCTGGCCATGTCCGTTTCGTTCGACCTGCCTCGGTTTGCGCCGGCGCAACGCGCGCGGGCGCCGAGTGGTACACAACCGGCCCGGACGCGCAAGTCCTTCCCCGGTGCGGCTCGACGACACGAAGGCGCGCGCCGACCGCCGGGTCGGCCCGGTCGGCGGGCCGATCGTGTCCGACCGAATCGCGGGCGCGCCGGAACGTGGAGCGGCCGTGCGCGGGAAGCTCAGGCCGCGTCGTCGGCCGCGACCGGATTGCGCAGGACGCCGATGCCCTCGATCTCGACCTCGCAGACGTCGCCCGGTTTCATGAACAGCGGGGGCCGGCGCACGAAGCCGACCCCCGGCGGGGTGCCGGTGACGATGATGTCGCCCGGCTCGAGCAGCATCGCCTCCGAGAGCGTCGCCACCAGCGTGGCCACGTCGAAGATGAGGTCGTCGGTGTTGCTGTCCTGCACGCTCCGCCCGTTCAAGCGGCACTGGATGCGCAGGCCATGGGCACCCGGCGGCAGCTCGTCGGCGGTCACGATGTCCGGGCCGAACGACCCCGAGGCGTCGAAGTTCTTGCCCACGGTCCACTGGCTCGCCTTGAACTGGTAGTCGCGGACGCTGCCCTCGTTGAACAGCGAGTAGCCGACGACGTGGTCGAGCGCCCGCTCCTTCGCGATGTGCCGGCCGCCGACGCCGATCACCGCCACCAGCTCGGCCTCGTAGTCGAACTGCTCGCTCGCCGCCGGGCGCAACAGGGCCGCGCCGTCGGCCACCATGGAGGTCGGCCAGCGCGCGAAGACGATCGGGTACTCGGGGATCGCCATGCCCGTCTCCTCGGCGTGCGAGCGGTAATTGAGGCCGATGCACAGGATCTTCGGCGGGCGTGGAATCGGCGCCAGGAGGCGCGCGTCCCCGGCGGCGACCAGCGCCGCCTCGCCCGTCGTGCGCGCCGCCTCCGCGACCCGGTCCATCGCGCCGGCGGCGAAGATGCCGGGCCAGTCGCCGGGCAGCCCGGGGGCGGCGAGCGACAGGTCGACGATCGCCTCGCCGCGGCGCACGCCGCAGGCGGCGCGCCCGCCGTTGTCGAAGGTCACGAGCCGCACGGCGTCTATCCCAGGGTCGGGATCGTGTATTCGGCCCCGGCGCGGATGCCGGTCGGCCAGCGCGCGGTGACCGTCTTCAGCTTGGTGTAGAAGCGCACTCCCTCGGGCCCGTGCATGTGGTGGTCGCCGAACAGCGAGCGCTTCCAGCCGCCGAAACTGTGATAGGCCACGGGCACCGGGATCGGCACGTTGACCCCGACCATGCCGATGTTGATCCGGTTGGCGAAGTGCCGGGCCGAATCGCCGTCGCGGGTGAAGATCGCGGTGCCGTTGCCGTACTCGTGCCTGTTGACCATGTCGAGCGCGCTGTCGTAGTCGCGCGCGCGCACCACCGAGAGCACGGGGCCGAAGATCTCGTCCTTGTAGATCGTCATCTCGGGCGTGACCCGGTCGAAGATCGAGCCGCCCATGAAGAAGCCCTTCTCGTAACCCTGCAGGCGCAGGTCGCGGCCGTCGAGCACGAGCTGCGCGCCCTCCTCGACGCCGGTATCGATGTAGCCCCTGACCTTGTCGAACAGCTCCTTGCTGACCAGCGGGCCCATCTCGACCTCCGGGTCCGTGCCCGGCCCGACCTTGAGCGCCTGGACCCGCGGTATCAGCCGGTCGATCAGGTCGTCGGCCACCCTGTCGCCGACCGCGACCGCGACCGAGATCGCCATGCAGCGCTCGCCGGCCGAGCCGTAGGCCGCGCCCATGATGGCGTCGGTCGTCTGCTCCATATCGGCGTCGGGCATGACGACCATGTGGTTCTTGGCCCCGCCGAGGGCCTGCACCCGCTTAGCGTGGGTGCAGCCGGTGTGATAGATGTACTCGGCGGTGCGGGTCGCGCCGACGAAGCTGACCGCGGCCACGTCGGGATCGGTCAGGATCGCGTCCACCGCCTCCTTGTCGCCCTGGACGACGTTGAACACGCCGTCGGGCAGGCCCGCCTCCTTGTACAGCGCGGCCAGCCTGAGCGAGAAGGAGGGGTCCTTCTCCGAGGGCTTGAGCACGAAGGTGTTGCCGCAGGCGATCGCCATCGGCGACATCCACAAGGGAATCATCGCCGGGAAGTTGAACGGCGTGATGCCGGCGCACACGCCGACCGGCTGGCGCATGGAATAGCTGTCCACGCCGGTGCCCACGTCCTCGGTATAGTCGCCCTTCAAGAGGTGCGGGATGCCGCAGGCGAACTCCACGACCTCGACGCCGCGGGTGATCGAGCCCTTGGAGTCGGCGATGGTCTTGCCGTGCTCCTCGGTGAGCAGCGCGGCCAGCTCGTCGATGTCCCGCTCGATGAACTGCTTGAGCCGGAACATGACCCGCGCGCGGCGCAGCGGCGGGGTCGCGGCCCAGGCGGGCAGCGCGGCGCGCGCGGCCTCGACCGCCCGGCGCACCTCGGCGGCGCTGGCGAAGGCGACGCGGCGCACGACCTCGCCGATCGCCGGGTTGTAGACCTCGCCGGTGCGCCCGCTCTTGCCCTCGACCACGGCGCCGTCGATGTAGTGGTTGATGACCTCGGTCATGGGTCCTCCCCCGGTTCCTCCTCTTGTCCCTCGGCCCGGGCCGCCCCAGGGGCGGCGCCCGACCGGCGAGCATAGACCAGCGCGGCGCGCCTGGGAAAGGGCCAACGGCGGCGCACCGCGGCCAGGACCTCGGCGCGCACGCCCTTGCCGTGGACGCGGACGATGCGGATGCGGCCGCGCATCCGCCGGGCGGCGACCCTGCGGTCCGGCGCAATTCGGACTAGGTTACATGTGACCGTAAATCGGAGGGTCGGCCATGACGGCGGCGAAGAAGAGGCGCAACACGCGCGACAAGGTGCGCAGCTATCGCGAGCGCATGCGCGCGCGCGGCTTGCGGCCGATCCAGATCTGGGTTCCCGACACGCGCACCGACGCGTTTCGCGCCGAGGCCCATCGCCAGTCGCTGGCCGTGGCGCGCGGCGCGGGCGCGGGCAAGGATCAGGCGTTCATCGACGCGGTCTCGGACCTCGACGAGACATGAACGAGACATGAAGCGGGGCGAGGTCTGGACCGTCTCGGGCGGCGGCTATGCGGGCAAGGCGC
>JBHHZJ010000093.1:0-13545 GCA_046758005.1 Kiloniellaceae bacterium | reverse complement strand
AACGCGGCCTCGAGCTCGGCGATCTCGCGGAACAGGGCGGCGAGGCCCTCCTGCCGCTCCGGCGGAAGGCCGGCTCCGACCCGGTCCATTTCCTCGCGCAGCCAGCCGACGAAATCGGCGAACGCGGGCAGCGCGTGGATCGCGATCCACTCCGCCAGGTAGAAGCGCGCCGGGGGCCTGCCCCGCGCCGCGGTGGCCCAGGACAGGTAGATCCACTCGGCCGGCAGCAGGACGGCCAGCGCCTCGGGGTAGCCCCGGCGCGCCGCGCCCAGCATGACCTCGCGGAAGCGGCGCGTGACCGGCCCGGGCTCGGCCGCGCTCCAAGTCTGCTCGGAGACGCCGAGCGCGTCGAAGGCGCGCAGGAAATAGTCGTTCTCGTCGCTGGTGACCGCGGCCAGGAACCGCGCCAGGCGCGTCTTCGGCGGCATGTCCGGCGCCTCGGCGATGGCGGCGCCCAGCAGGCGGGCAAGGACATCGAGAAAGACGTAGTCCTGGACCAGGTAGCGGGCGTAGACCGCGTCGGGCAACGTGTCCGTCGCCAGCTCGCGCGTGAAGCGGTGCTCCACCGCCCGGCTCCAGGCCGGCTCGGCGCGGGCGCGGAGCCAGTCGCAGACGCCCCCGCCGGGCGTCTGCGCCCGGTACGCTGCGAACGTCGGGCCCGTACGCCGCCGTCCCATCGCCGCGCTCAGCGCAGTTCGACCGCGTAGTCCTCGACCGGCGGCGTCGTCTCGATCACGTCCTGCTCGATCAGGAACCTGGCGAAGCGTTCGTAGCGGCCGCGATCGAGCGCCGCGGGCCGGAGGGCGAAGCGCGGCACGGTGTCGCGCCAGGCGCGGCGGTTGAGTTCGTCGTCCAGCCCCTTCCTGTGCCCGGCGAACAGCGCCCAGCTTTCCTCGGGATGGTTGATCAGGTATTGCACGCCGCGCTCGATGGCGCGCAGCGCCTTGGGCAGGCGCGGGTCGCCGAGGCGGTCGCGGTGGGCGATCAGGACGAGCTCGTCGTACGGCGGCACGCCCTCCTCCTCGACGTAGAACGCGCGCCCCTTGCGCCCTTCGATCGCGAGCTGGTTGAGCTCGAAGTTGCGGTAGGCGCCGATCACCGCGTCGACCTGGCCCGACAGCAGCGACGGGCTGAGCGAGAAGTTGACGTTGACCAGGCGCACGTCGCGTAGCGTCAACCCGTGGCGCGCCAGCATGGCCTTGAGAACCGCGTCCTCGAAGCCGCCGACCGAGAATCCGACGGTGCGGCCCTTCAGGTCGGCGATCGACCGGATCGGGCTCTCGTCCAGCACGAGGAGGGTGGTGAGCGGGGTCGCGATCAGCGTCCCGATGCGCACCAGCGGCAGGCCCGCCGCCGCCTGCATGTGGACCTGCGGCTGGTACGAGACGGCCAGGTCGGCCTTGCCCGCGGCGACCAGCTTGGGCGGGTCGTTGGGATCGGCCGGCTCGATCAGCGTGACCTCCAAGCCTTCCTCGGCGAAGAAACCCTTTTCGAGGGCGACCACCAGCGGCCCGTGGTCGGGGTTGAGGAACCAGTCCAGGAGGATGGTCAGCTTCTCGGCCCGCGCGGGCGCGCCCGCCAGCACCAGGGCGAGCGCGACGGCCGCGGTGGCCAGGATTCTGTAGGGCATGGACGGACCTCCTCTTCGGCGTTGCCAGGAGATCCGGGGGTGGCTTGCGAGGAGACGGCCACGGGTTTCCGTGGCGAGTTCCGTTCCCTGCGCCGGCATGACCCGGATCAGGTTCGAAGGGTCACCGCCGGCCCGCAGGACGACGGTCTCTCAGCCCGATGGGGCTCCCCTAGGAACGGGCGCGATGATGGGGGCGGCGCGGAAGCGAGTCAAGTCGCGCCGGTGGCTTCGCTGCCCACCGAAGCCTGCCGGGCGGCCGTTTAATGTCTGGTTAAGGGTTGCGGCTATACTGAGCGCGAAGACGGCGGGGGCCTGCGGCGAAATCGTCGCGTGTTCAAGGAGCCCGAGCATGAAACTCCTGGTACTGCTTACCTTCGGCGCCCTGGTCCTGGGCACCATTTATTACGAGTATTCCGAGGACATCGCCCTCGCTCTTTCCGAAGAGGGAGCCCGGGGGGTGGTCCCGGCCACCCAATCCGTGGGAAATCTTGGTAACGCCGTCGGCCGGAACATGCAGGGCATCGCCGACAAACTCGGACAGTAATACGGGCGAGCGGATGAAGCCGTCCGCTCGCTGGTGTTTCGTCCCATGTTTGCGCGCTGCGGCCCACGGCCGACCCGGCGCGCCGATACCGACGGGCGTCCGGGTCGCCTCGTGCGCTGATCGGTAACATAGCGGATCGCCGGCCCTGCATACCGGCCGGGCATCGGCCGTCCACCGAGGATCGCGCGCGACGGATCAGCCCGTGCTTGCCGTGCGCGCCGCGCCTTCCTCGAAGGACCCATCCTCGTGGACGACGACGCCGTAGTCATCGAGCGCGGCTTCGCGCGAGACCAGGCCGTCGCGCACGTCGCGGGCGACGCGCTCGGCCGCCCGCCGCATCGGGTCGCCCAAGCCGCCGCCGCCCGGCATCTCGAGGATCAGGCGCTCGCCGGCCGGCACCGTCTGCCGCCCCTTGCCCCGCAGCTCGGCCCCCGAGGCCAGGCGCACGCGGCCGCACGTGCCGGCGCGCCCCCCGCCGCGGCCGCGCGCCGGGTGCCTGACCCGGTCGAACATGCTGGAGATGGCGAAGGGCGCGCCCTCGGCGTGGCCGATCTCCATGACCTGCCCGGCGCCGCCGCGGTGCGCGCCCGGGCCGCCCGAATCGGCGCGGTACTCCTTGCGCCAGATGACGATGGGCGCGATGGCCTCGTTGACTTCGATCGGCGTGTTGCGCACGCCGGAGGGGAAGGCGGTCGCGTTGAGCCCGTCCTTGCCCGGCCGCGCCCCGGTGCCGCCGGCGTGGAACATGCTGATCGTGAACGTGCTGGCGTCGCCGTAGCCGGCCTCGCCGACCACGCCGTGGCCGCCCAGCAGGGTCGGGATCCACAGGCACGAGGTGCCCTCGGCCGGCACCGCCTCCGGCTTGGCCCGATGGAGGCAGCCGAGCACCACGTCGGGCAGCATCTGGCCGATGATGTGGCGCGCGGTCACCGCGCAGGGGTGCGGCGCGTTCAGGATGCTGCCCTCCGGCGCACTCACGCGCACCGGGGCGAGCGAGCCGGCGTTGTTCGGCACCTTGGCGCCGACGACGCAGCGCACGCCGAAGGAGGCGTAAGCCTGCGTGTAGGTCAGCGGGACGTTGATGCCGTAACGCGAGACCGGCGAGGTGCCGGTGAAGTCCACGTCGATGCCGTCCGCACCCACGGTCATCGCGGCGACGAGGTCGATGTCCTGCTCGTAGCCGTCGATGCGCATGGCGTTCTCGTATGTGCCGAACGGCAGCCGGCGGATCTCCTCGAGCATCGCCCGGCGCGAGTTCCCGATGATGGTCTCGGCCAGCTCGTCGAGCGACTCGAGGCCGAACTCGTCCATCATGGCGAGCAGGCGCCGGCTGCCGGTCTCGTTGCAGGCGGCGAGCGAGTAGAGGTCGCCCTCGACCTGCACCGGCTCGCGCACGTTCGCCCGCACGATCGCGAGCAGCGAGGCGTTCATCTCGCCGCGTTTGGCCAGCGGCATGATCGGGACGCGCATGCCTTCCTCGAAGATCTGGCGCGCGTCGGCGCCGAAGCCGCGCCCGCCCACGTCGACCACGTGGCTGGTCGCGGCGAACAGGGCGACCGGCCGGCCGGCGCGGAACGTCGGCGTGACGACCGTGAAATCGTGCAGGTGCCCGGTGCCGAGCCAGGGATCGTTGGTGACGTAGACGTCGCCCTCCTCCATGACCCCGGCCGGATAGCGCTCCAGGAAGAAGCCGACCGAGGCGGCCATGGCGTTGACGTGGCCGGGCGTGCCGGTCACCGCCTGGGCGAGCATGCGCCCCTTGAGGTCGAACACGCCGGCGGACAGGTCCCCGGCCTCCCGGACCGAGGTGCTGAAGGCGGTGCGCACCAGCGTCTGCGCCTGCTCCTCGACGACCGAGAGCAGCCGGTTCCACATGATCTGCCGGTGGACCTGTTCGAGGGCGGTGGTCTGGGTCATCGAGCTTTCTCTCAGGACCGGGCGTCGAGACATTCGAGCGGGCCGGCCCAGCTCAGCAGTCGCCGGTCGGCGGTGATGAGGCTGGCCTCGCTGAGTATCGCCGTGGCGACGATGAACAGGTCCGCGGGATCGCTATGCAGCTCGGAAAGGTGAATGGCGGCGATGGCGATTGCTCCGTCCAATGGAATCTCTTTCAACCCTGATAGCAACAACTCCTGACGCCATGCCTCGACTGGTTTGTCCAACTCGATTCGATTTCGTTGAAGGAGCACCGCTGTTTCCCAAAACGACACCGCCGATATCGCCAGACACTGTCCCCGCAATGCATCATCGGCCGCTTGCCTTGCCACGGACCCCAGCCGCGGTGAGCCTTGGTCCAGCCAAAGGAGGGCATGGGTGTCGAGGACGATCACTCCTTCAGCACCTCCCACTCAACGCCGAGCGGTGAGACGATATCCCCCTTGATGCGGAGTTGGCCCTTGTGTGCGCCGAACAGCGTTTTGGGCTTCGACACTATTGGCCCAAGCTGCGCGACCGGTTTGCCGTTTTTGGTGATGACTAGTGTCTCGCCCGATTCGGCGACCTGATCCATGAGTTGGAGGCACTTGGCTTTGAACTCCGATGCCTTGATCGTTTTCATGGCTCGACCTGTATGACCATGGTCGTGACCATAGTCATATAGCTAATTTCGATCAAGATGGTTCGTAAGCGCGACCATCGGGTTTACGACCGACGCCGCGTCATCACGACATAGCCGAGCGCGTTCACGCTCGCCTCGAAGGCCGGTGAGACGACCGTCGTGGTCTGCTCCTCCACGATCAGCGCCGGGCCCGCGATCCGCGCGCCGGGCTTCAGGTCCGCGCGCCGGTAGACCGGCGTGTCCAGGTGCTCGGCCCTCGCCGGATCGAACACCCGGCGCCGCGCCCGCGGCTGCGGCGCGGGCCCCTGGGCCTCGACCTCGGAAACCGGCGCCGGTTCCGGCACCACCGAGCGGAGCGTCAGCGTCCAGCTCAGGACCTCCACGTCGAGCCCCGGAATGGTGCGCCCGTAGAGCGCGGTGTAGGCCGCGTCGAAGGCGCGGCGCAGGGCCCCGGCGTCGCCCGGCTCCAGCGGCCGCACGGGCAGGCCGACGCCGATCTCGTGGCCCTGGCCGAGGTAACGCATGTAGGCCGTGCGGGTCTCGGTCAGATCGGCGCCGCGCGCGGCGGAGCGGACGATGGCGTGCGCCTCCTCCCGCATCTCGCCCAGGACCGCGTTGAGCGCCTCGGCGTCGAAGCCGGACAGGCGCTGGTAGCGGCTGCGCACGACCTCGTAGGCGATGGGCGCGCGCAGGAACCCGATCGCCGAGCCCACGCCCGCCCCGGTCGGCACGATCGCCCGCTCCAGGCCCAGCTTCTCGGCGAGCCTGGCCGCGTGCAGCGGCGCCGCGCCGCCGAAGGCGATGAGCGTCCGGGTCGAGACGTCCTTGCCCCACTCGATGGCGTGCACGCGCGCGGCGTTGGCCATGTTCTCGTCGACCACCTCGCCGACGCCGAAGGCGGCGAGCGCCCCGGCCATGTCGAGCGCGCCGAGGACCCGGTCGAGGGCCTCGCGCGAGCGCCCGGGCATGAGGGCGACCGACCCGCCGGCGAAGGCCTCGGCGTCGATGCGGCCGAGCACGACGTCGGCGTCGGTCACGGTCGGCTCGGTCCCGCCGCGGCCGTAACAGGCCGGGCCCGGGTCGGCGCCGGCGCTCTCCGGCCCGACGTTGATCCGCTTCAGGCCGTCGATCCAGGCAATCGACCCGCCGCCAGCGCCGATCTCCACCATCTCGATCGCCGGTATGCGCACGGGCAGGCCGCTGCCCTTGAGGAATCGGTACACGCGCGCGACTTCGTAGCTGCGCGAGGTGAGCGGTGCGGCGTCGTCGATCAGGCAGATCTTGGCCGTCGTGCCGCCCATGTCGAAGGACAGCACCTGGCCGAGGCCGCACTCGGCGGCGATGCGGCTGGCCAGGATCGCCCCGCCGGCCGGCCCCGACTCGACCAGGCGGATTGGGAACTGCACGGCGGTCTCGAACCCGGTCAGGCCGCCGCCCGAGGTCATGAGCAGGAACGGGCAGGCGAAACCGGATTCGCGCAGCGCGCGTTCCAGGCGCGTCAGATATCGTGCCATCAAGGGGCGCACGTAGGCGTTGGCGCAGGTCGTCGACTGGCGCTCGTACTCCCGGATCTCCGGGCAGACCTCGCTGGACAGCGTGATGCTGAGATCAGGCGCCGCCGCGCGCAATATTTCGGCCACGCGGCGCTCGTGCCCCGGATTGGCGTAGGAATGGATCAGGCCGACGGCGACGCTCTCGATCCCGTGCTCCCCGATCCTGGGAACGAGCGCCTCGACCGTGGACTCGTCCAGCGGGCGCAGCACCTCGCCGCGGGCGCCCACGCGCTCGGCAACCGGCCAGCGCAGGTGGCGCGGGACGAGCGGTTCGGGCCGGTCGATGTCGATGTCGTACTGCGCGAAGCGGTTCTCGTAGGCCATCTCCAACGAGTCGCGCAGGCCCTCGGTGACGACGAGGGCCGTCCTCGCGCCCTTGCGCTCGATGAGCGCGTTGGTCGCCAGCGTCGTGCCGTGGATGACGAGACCGACCGCGCCCGGCGCGGCGCCCGCCTGGTCCATGACCTTGGCGATGCCGGCGAGCACGCCTTCCTCGGGCCGCGCGGTCGTCGTCAGCACCTTGGTCGTGACCAGTCGCTCGCCCAGCTCGAGCGCCACGTCGGTGAAGGTGCCGCCGATGTCGACGGCGAGCCGGGCCGTGCCGCTGGTTTGGGTCATGGGTTCATCGCCGCAGCCGCGCTGGCCCGGAGCGTAGAGGAGGCGGACCGAGGCGCGCAAGCGCGTCACCCGTAGGCAGCGCGCCGCCGACGCGATAAAAGGAAGGCCTCGGCGCGACAACGCGGAAGGACAGGCGGCGCATGGACCGAGCGACTCCCACGCCGTGGCCGCACGACATCCACGACGCCTTGAAGGCGCAGGCCGTGCGCCAAGTCGCCTACGTGCCGGACGCCGGGCACAAGGAGCTGATCGACCTGTGCTCGGCGGACCGCGCCATGGACACGGTGCCGCTCACCACCGAGGAGGAGGGGGTGGCGCTGCTCGCCGGGGCCTGGCTGGGCGGCCAGCGCGGCGTGCTGCTGATGCAGAGCAGCGGCATCGGCAACTGCGTCAACATGTTCTCGCTGACGCGCACCTGCCGCTTCCCGCTGTTGATGCTGGTCACCATGCGCGGCCAGTGGGCGGAGTACAACCCCTGGCAGGTGCCCATGGGCCAGATCGCCGGCGAGGTCCTGCGCCTGACCGGCGCCCTGGTCTTCCCGGTCGAAGACGCGCGCGAGATCGGCGCCACGGTCGCCGCCGCGGCGCGCATGGCCTTCGACGGGCCGGCCGCGGCGGCGGTGCTGATCGGCCAGCGCGCGGTCGGCATCAAGACGTTCGGCAGGTGAGCCGTGTTTTCGGCCCGGAGCGAGAGCTATCCCCTGCGCCGGCGCGAGGTCGCCCGGCGCCTGCTGCGCGAGCGGGGCGATTTGCTCGTGGTCAGCGGCCTGGGCGCGCCGAGCTGGGACGTGACCGCGGCGGGCGACGATCCGCTCACGTTTCCGCTGTGGGGCGCGATGGGTGGGGCGGCGATGGTCGGGCTGGGCCTGGCGCTCGCGCAGCCCGACCGCCGCGTCCTGGTCGTCACCGGCGACGGCGAGCTGTTGATGGGTCTCGGATCGCTGGCGACCATCGCGGTCAAGCAGCCGGCCAACCTCGCCCTCGTGGTGCTCGACAACGAACGTTACGGCGAGACCGGCATGCAGGCCACGCACACCGCCGGCCCCACCGACCTCGCCGCGGTCGCCGTCGGCGCCGGCATCCCGGTGGCCGCGAGCGTGTTCGACGCGGCGGAGCTGGAGGCCGCGGTCGCGCGCATCCGCACGGAGAAGGGACCGCTCTTCTTCGCCATCAAGGTCCGCGCCGAGGAGCTGCCGCTCGCCCTGCCGCCCAAGGACGGGGCCTATCTCAAGGACCGCTTCCGGATCGCGCTGCTCGGCCCGGAGGCAACGCTGTAGCGGCGCGGAGTTGGATTATGCCGCGCCACTTCGACGTGACCATCGCCGGCGGCGCCGTCATGGGCAGCGCGATCGCGTACTTCCTGGGCGCGGACCCGGCCTTCGACGGCACCGTCGCGGTGATCGAGCGCGACCCGAGCTACGCGAACTGCGCGACGACGCGCTCCTGGGGCGGCATCCGGCAGCAGTTCTCCACGCCCGAGAACGTGCGCATGTCCCTGTTCGGCGCGCGGTTCGTCAAGCAGGCGGCCGAACTGCTGGACGTCGACGGCGAGGCCCCGGACCTCGGCTTTCGCGAACGCGGCTATCTATTTCTGGCCAGCGAGGCCGGCCTGCCGGTGCTGGAGCGCAACTGCCGCCTGCAGCGCTCGCTCGGGGCCGCGGTGGCGCTGCTCGGGCCGGCCGAACTGGCCGAGCGCTTCCCCTGGCTCAACCTGGACGGCCTGGCCGGCGGCGGCTACGGGCTCGAGAACGAGGGCTGGATCGACCCGGCGGCGCTGCTGCACGGCTTGCGCAGGAAGGCGAAGGCGCTGGGCGCGACCTATCTCGAGGACGAGGTGGTGGGGATCGACATCGAGCGCCGGCGCGTTGCCGGCGTCCGCCTGCGCAAGGGGGCTGCGCTCGGCTGCGGCGTGCTGGTCAACGCGGCCGGGCCGCACGCCGGCGCGCTGGCGCGCCTGGCCGGGGCGGAGCTGCCGGTGCGCCCGCGCAAGCGCACGACTTTCGTCTTCGACTGCCGCGAAGAGCTGCCGCGGATGCCGCTTACCATCGACGCCAGCGGCGTGGCGTTCCGCCCCGAAGGCGGGCGGTACATCGCCATCGTCTCGCCGCCCGATGCGCTGGACCGCGACAGCGCCGACCTGGAACCCGACTACGGCCTGTTCGAGGAGGTGATCTGGCCGATCCTGGCCCACCGGGTGCCGGCCTTCGCGGCGATCAAGCCGACCGGCGCCTGGGCCGGGCACTACGACTACAACACCTTCGATCGCAACGCGGTCCTGGGGCCGCACCCGCAGATCGAGGGGCTCCTGTTCTGCAACGGCTTCAGCGGCCACGGCGTGCAGCAGGCCCCGGCCGCCGGGCGCGCCATCGCGGAGCTGATCGTTCACGGCGCCTTCAGGACTCTGGACCTCTCGAACCTGTCCTACGCGCGCATCCTGGAGGGCCGACCGGTCAAGGAAATCAACGTGGTTTGAGGCCACGACCGCCTTGTTTCCGCCAAATTGCTGGGGTCAGAACGTGGCCGCTCCGGGCCTATGGGCCCCGATCCGGGGCGGTCCGTTAAGCAACCCTTAACCGTCGCCTCGGCAAATGCACTGTGTTACAGAAGTCGCCCATGCACACCTTCCTCGATTTCGAAAAGCCGATCGCCGAGTTGGAAGGCAAGATCGAGGAACTGCGCCACCTCTCCGACGACGGCGAGATCAACATCGCCGAGGAGGTCGCCAAGCTGCAGAGCAAGGCCGACCGCCTGCTGCGACAGAGTTACTCCAGGCTCACCGCCTGGCAGAAGACGCAGGTCGCGCGCCATCCGGACCGGCCGCATTTCTCCGACTACCTCGCCAACCTGGTGGAGGACTTCACGCCCTTGGCCGGCGACCGCCTGTTCGGCGAGGACCGGGCGATCATCGGGGGTCTCGGCCGCTTCCGCGGTTACTCCGCGCTCGTGCTCGGCCACGAAAAGGGCGCCGATACCAACAGCCGGGTCGCGCATAACTTCGGCATGGCGCGGCCCGAGGGCTATCGTAAGGCGCAACGCCTCATGCGCCTGGCCGACCGCTTCGCCCTGCCGGTCATCACCCTGGTCGACACGGCCGGGGCCTATCCCGGCGTGGGCGCGGAGGAGCGCGGCCAGGCCGAGGCGATCGCTCGCTGCGTCGAGACGTGCTTGGCGATCCGGGTGCCGCTGATATCCGTGATCATCGGCGAGGGCGGCTCCGGCGGCGCCATTGCGATCGCCACCGCGAACCGGGTGCTCATGCTCGAGCACGCGGTCTATTCGGTGATCTCGCCGGAGGGCTGCGCCTCGATCCTCTGGCGCAGCGGCGACCGGGCGACGGAGGCCGCCGAGGCCCTCAAGCTGACCGCGCAGGACTTGCTCAAGCTGGGCGTCATTGACGAGATCGTGCCGGAGCCGCTGGGCGGGGCCCAGCGCGGCAAGCGCGAGACGATCGAGGCCGTCGGCGACGCCATCGAGCGCCACTTGCTCGCGCTGCGCAAGCACGACGGTGCCGGCCTGCGCGAGCAGCGGCGCGACAAGTTCCTCGAGATCGGCCACACCTCACTGGCCTGAACGGGGAGCGCGGGGATGCCTGTGGGAGACCTGAACCGATGCACGGCCTGAGTGATGCGCAACGCGAACTGAAGGAGCGGGCCCGGGCGCTCGCCGAGACGGCGATCGCCCCGCGCGCGGCCGAGGTCGACCGCAGCGAGGCCTATCCCTGGGACAACGTCCGCGCGCTGTGCGAGGCCGGCTTCTTCGGCATGACCATCCCCAGGGTCTACGGCGGCGCCGGCCTGGGCTACCTCGAGGCGGCGCTGGTCATCGAGGAGATGGCCAGGGTCTGCGGCGTCACCGGGCGCATCATGGTCGAGGCCAACATGGGCGCGATCGGCACGATCATGGCCTTCGGCACGGAGGCGCAAAAGCGCCTGGCCGCGGAACTGGTGCTCGGCGGCGACAAGCCGGCGATCTGCATCACCGAGCCGCAGGCCGGCTCGGCGGCGAGCGAGATGTCTACGCGCGCCGAGCGCCATGGCGACCGGTACGTTCTCAACGGCGCGAAGCACTGGATCACCGGCGGCGGGGTCTCGCGCCTGCACCTCGTCTTCGCCCGGGTGTTCGACCGCGGCGCGGAACAGGGCATCGCCGGCTTCATCGCGGTGCGCGACGCCGAGGCGGGCACGCCCAAGGGCCTGGCCATCGGCCGGCGCGAGCCCACCATGGGCCTGCGCGGCATCCCGGAGACCGAGGTCGTGCTCGAGAACCTCGAGGTGCCGGAGGCCATGATGGTCGCGCCGCCCGAAGGCCTGCGCCGGGGCTTCGCCCAGCTCATGAACGCCTACAACGGCCAGCGCGTCGGCGCGGCGACGGTGGCCCTGGGATTGGCGGTCGGCGCCTACGAGAAGGCGCTTGCCCACACCCAGACGCGCGAGCAGTTCGGCCGCCCGATCTGCGAGTTCCAGGGCCTGCAGTGGATGCTCGCCGACATGGCGACCCAGATCGAGGCCGCCCGCGCGCTCATCCACAAGGCCGCCGACTGCGACGGCTTCCCGGACGCGCTGGCCGCCGCGCAGGCCAAGGTCTTCGCCTCCGAGATGGCGATCAAGGTGACCAACGACGCCCTGCAGCTCTTCGGCGCCGCCGGCTATTCGCGCAACAACCCGCTCGAGCGCATGGCGCGCGACGCGCGCATGTTCACGATCGGCGGCGGCACCGCGCAGGTGCTGCGCACGCTGATCGCCTCGCGCCTGCTCGGGCGCAAGTTGCCCCAGACCCGCGACGGCTACCTCAACCTGCCGCGCCGGGCCGGCGGATAGATGGCCACCGCCGCCGCGATCCTGGCCCGCGCGCTCCACGGGGCCGGCTGCCGCCACGCCTTCGGCATCCCCGGCGGCGAGGTGCTCACTATGATGCACGCGCTGGCCGACGCGGGCATCGACTTCCACCTCGCCAGGCACGAGAACGCCGCCGGCTTCATGGCCGAGGGGGTCTACCGGGTGACCGGCGCGCCGGGCATCCTGGTCGCGACCCTCGGCCCCGGCGTGGCCAACGCGGTCAACGTGGTGGTCAACGCCGAGCAGGACCGCGTGCCGCTCGTGTTTCTCACCGGCTGCGTGGACGCGGACGAGGCGGCCGGCTACACCCATCAGGTCTTCGATCACACCGCGCTGCTCGGCCCCGTGACCAAGGCGAGCTTCACGCTGGCCCACGGCGCGGTCGACGCGCTGGCGGCCAAGGCGCTCGCCATCGCCACCGAGGGCCGCCCCGGCCCGGTCCATATCGACGTGCCGATCTCGCTGGCGGCCAAGGAACAGCCCGCGCCGCGGCCGTTCCGCCCGCCGCGCCGCGCCGCCGCGGCGCCGGCCGAGGGCCCGGAGCTGGAGGCCGCGCGCCGCCACCTGGCCGCGGCGCGCCGGCCCCTCTTGATCGCCGGGCTCGAAGTGCTCGCGCAGGGCGCCGAGGCGGCGATCGCCGGCCTCGCGCGCGGCTTCGGCATCCCGGTCATCACGACCTACAAGGCCAAGGGCGTGCTGCCCGAGGACGACCCGCTCGCGCTCGGCGGGGCGGGGCTCTCGCCGCTCGCCGACGTACATCTCCTGCCGCTCGTGGGCACGAGCGACCTGATCCTGCTCGCCGGCTACGACCCGATCGAGATGCGCCACGGCTGGCGCCACCCGTGGGACCCGGAAAAGACGCCGGTCATAGAATTCACCGCGGCGCCGAACCCGCACGGCGTGCACCGGGCGAGTCTGACCTTCGTCGGCGACATCGCGGCCGGGATCGCCGCGCTGCGCGCCGGCCTCGAGCCGCGCGAGACCTGGTCGAACGGCGCGCCGGCGCAGACCCGCCGGGCCCTGGCCGAGGCGTTCGGCGCCGACGAGGACTGGGGCCCGGCCGCGGTGGCGGACGAAGTGCGCCGGGCGCTGCCCGACGAGGCCATCGCCACGGTGGACAGCGGCGCGCACCGAATTCTCCTGAGCCAGATCTGGCGCTGCGCGCGGCCGCGCACGCTGCTGCAATCGACCGGGCTGTGCACCATGGGCTGCGCCCTGCCCCTGGCCATCGGCGCGAAGCTGGCCGCGCCCGGCCGCCCGGTGGTGGCGCTGACCGGGGACGCGGGGCTGGAGATGGTGCTGGGCGAACTCGCCACCCTGCGCGACCTCCGGCTGCCGGTCGTGGTCGTGGTCTTCGTCGATGCCTCGCTCGCGCTTATCGAGCTTAAGCAACGCAAGGCCGGCCTGAGGAACCTCGGCGTCGATTTCGGCGCGACCGACTTCGTCGCCCTGGCGCGCGCGCTGGGCGGGCGTGGCGTTTCGGTGGACAACCGCGCCGAGCTGTCCCGGGCCGTGACGGACGGGCTGGCCGCCGACACCTTCACCGTGATCGCCGCCGAGATCGACGCACGCGCCTACGACGGCCGGTTCTGAGCAGCATCACACGTACGAAGTCAGGACGCTCCCCCGCGTTCCGCGCAGCCGAAACCGCGCGGGCGCCTCGCGCCAAGGAGAGAAGGAACGCGGCCAGCGGGTCAGAGCCCAGCGGTCAAAAGGGTCCTTATCACCGAGACTTGGTATCAGTGCAGCCGGCCGTGGCAGTGCTTGTACTTCTTGCCCGAGCCGCAGGGGCACGGCGCGTTGCGCGG
>JBHHZJ010000092.1:0-13726 GCA_046758005.1 Kiloniellaceae bacterium | reverse complement strand
ATTCACGTGATTGATTGGAGCCGCGAAGTGGTTCCAATCAATCACGATCCGCTCTGGTGTGTGGCGAGGCGGTCGAGGCGCAGCCGATGTCGCGCGTCGCTGAGGCGCGCCGCCCCGGCGTGGACCGCGGTGACCACGCCGAGGCCCGTGCCGCCGGCGATCAGGAACATGATCAGGATCTGATACTTGATCGCCTCGAACGGCTCGACGCCGGAGAGGATCTGTCCGGTCATCATGCCGGGCAGGGAAACGACGCCGGCCGCCGACATGGCGTTGACGATCGGGATCAGGCCGTTGCGCACCGCCGAGCGCACGAGCGGGCGGAACGCCGTGGCACGGGTCTCGCCCAGCGCCAGAAGGGTCTCGATCGCCGCCCGCTCGCGCCTGATCTGGCCGGTGAGGGTGTTCAGCCCGACCGCGATCCCGGTCATGGTGTTGCCCAGGATCATGCCGAGCAGCGGGATGGCGTAGCGCGGGTGGTACCAGGGGTCGGCCTCGATCTGCGTGGCGAGCGCGAAGACGGTGACCACCGTGCCGGCGAACAGCACCGAGGCGGTGCCCAGGCCATAGGCCCAGGGCCCCCGGAAGCGGCGCTCCTGCCGGCCCATCACCTCGCGGCCGGCGAACAGCACCATGACCAGCACCGCCAGCCCGGTGAGCAGCGGCGAAACGAGGTCGAACAGCGTCCTCAGCACCAAGCCCACGAGGGCCAACTGCACGCACATGCGCGCCGCGGCGAGAAGGAATTGCCGCGCCAGCGCCAGGCGCAGCCAGAGCGAGAGCGCCCCGTTCAGCAGGACCAGCAGCGCCGCCAGGGCGAGGTCGCTCAAGTCCAGCGCAATGTAGCTCGCGGTCACGGCGCCTCCTCGCGGACCTTGCCCCGGCTCACCCGGCACAGGCGGTGCGCCAAGCGGCGCGCCAAGCCCTCGTCGTGGGTGGAGAACAGCAGCGACGCTCCGGCCGTCAGGCGCTCACGCAGCACCGTTTCGACCGCCCCCGTCGTGTGCCGGTCCAGCCCGGACGTCGGCTCGTCGAGCAGCAGGACCTTCGGCGACTGGACCAGCACCCGAACCAGCGCAAGGCGGTGCCGCTCGCCGGTCGACAGCTCCGCGATCGGCCGCTCCATGACCTCGGGCGGCAGCTCGAGCGACGGCAGCAAGGCCCGGGCCGCCTCCGGGTCGCGGAAGTGGTCGGCCGCGCGCTCGCCCCACCAGCCGGGTTCGGCGGCGAGGTAGGTGACCAGGCGCCGCCAGGCCGGCGCCGGCATGGACTCGCGGGCCCGCCCGTCCAGGCTGACGCGCCCCTCGTTCGGATCGAGGTCGGCGATCGCGCGCAACAACAAGGTCTTGCCGGAGCCCGACGGGCCGAGCAGCGCCAGCGCCTCGCCCTCGGCGAGGTCCAGCTCGACGGGCTCGATGCCGGGGCGGGCGAGGGCGCGGACCTGCATCATGGGCCGGCCACCTTAACGTTGCGCCGTCCGGCGGCAAATGCGGAAATTGGCCGGCCCCACGACGCACGCGCCGAAGAAAAGAGGAACCGAATGCCCAGACAAGCGCCCAACATCCTCTTCATCCAGGCCGACCAGATGGCGGCGCCGGCCCTGCCGTTCCACGGCCACCCGGTGGTCAAGGCGCCGCACATGGCGGCGCTGGCGCGCGAAGGGGTGGTCTTCGACAATGCCTACTGCAACGCGCCGCTGTGCACGCCCTCGCGTTGCTCCATGCTCACGGGCCTCTACCCGTCGGACATCGAAGTCTACGACAACGCCGCCGAGCTGCCCGCCTCGGTGCCGACCATCGCCCATCACCTGCGCCATGGACCGTTACGCGCTAAGCGAGGAACGGGCGCGCCTGCCGTGCCGCGCGGAACCGCCGCCCGACGGACCGGCGGGTTAGCGTCGCCGCGCTTCATCCTCGCGGAGCGCGCCAGAGACGGGGCGTTCCCCTGGACATGCCATTGGAGGCGGCAGCCGGTCCGGTTCGCGTTTTCGGCACTCGCAAAACTAGAAAAGCCGACCGAACATTAACCTGTTGTTCACCACGGGCTTCCAGATTCCCTTGTCTCCCCCCGGCGCGTTATGCGCGGCGTTCGGGAGGGCATCACGGTGGGGTTCGCAGTGCGAGACGGCGTGAACGCGACCCAAGCAGAGATACGAACCGCCGCGCCCTGGCGGGTGGCGACCTATTGGACGGTCGGGATCGGACTCGGCCTGGGGTACGCCCTGATGCGCGGTTCCGACTGGCACTCGAGCGCGCACTTTCACACCGTCCTCGAGACCATCGCCACCTTCCTGGCGCTGGTGGTCGGGGTCATGGCGCTGGTCAGGTTCTATAGCAAGAAGAGCAACACCTTCCTGTTCATCGGCACCGCCTTTCTGGGCACCGCTTTCCTGGACGGCTACCACACGGTGGTCACCTCCGCGTACTTCAAGCCTTACATGCATTCGGACCTTCCCGCGCTGATTCCCTGGAGCTGGGTCGCCTCGCGCCAATTCCTGTCCATCCTTTTGTTCCTGAGCTGGCTCGCCTGGACGCGCGAGCGGCGTCTGGGCGCGGCGGGGCGGATCAGCGAGGCTTCGGTGTATCTGCTGACCGGTCTGCTCACGCTGGCCAGCTTCGTGTTTTTCGCCTTCGCGCCGTTGCCGCGCGCCTATTATCCGGAGCTCGTCTTCCACCGGCCCGAGGAATTCGTCCCGGCCCTGTTTTTCCTGCTGGCGCTGCTCGGCTACCTGCGCAAGGGCAGATGGCGCGACGATTCGTTCGAGCATTGGCTCGTGCTGGCCCTGATCGTCGGCTTCGTGGGGCAGGCGGTCTTCATGTCCTTCTCCGGCCGGTTGTTCGATTTCGAGTTCGACGCCGCACACACCCTGAAGAAGGTCAGCTACGTGTGCGTGCTGACCGGCTTGCTCAGCAGCATGTGCTCGATATTCAGGAAAGGGGAAGCGGACGCGGAAGCGCTGCGCAGAGAGATCGGGGTGCGGCAACGCGCGGAGAAGGCCTTGGCGGACAGCGAGCGGCGCTTCCGCGAGTTCACCGAAGTCGCCTCCGACTGGGTTTGGGAGATGGATTCGGACCTGCGATTCTCCTACATGTCCGACCGCATGACGGACGTGACCGGCCTGCCGCCATCCCATTTCATCGGCAAGGCCCGCAAAGATCTCGTCGTGGACGTCGATCGCGCGGCATGGCAACGCCACCTCGACGACTTGGAAAGGCGTCGGCCTTTCCGCGGCTTCGAGTACAAGATCACGGCCGCCGGCGACCGCGATGTCTGGATCAGCATCAACGGCCTGCCGCGCTTCGATTCCGACGGGAACTTCCTGGGCTATCGAGGCACCGGCACCGACATCACCGAGCGCAAGCTCGCCGAAGACGCGCTGCGGCGGAACGAGAGGGACCTGGAGAGACGCATCCTGGAACAGGAGGAAACACAGGGTCGGCTGGAACAACAGGGCGCCGAGCTGGCCGCGTTGGCCGAGGACCTCAAGCTGGCCCGCGACGAGGCGGAAGCCGCCAACCGCGCCAAGTCCGAGTTCCTGGCTACCATGAGCCACGAGGTCCGCACACCGATGAATGGCGTCATGGGGATGGCCGGGCTCTTGTTGGACACCCAGTTGAACGAAGAGCAACGCCAATACGCCGAGACCATCCGCCAGTCCGGGGAGGCGTTGCTCGACGTTATCAACGACATTCTCGATTTCTCGAAGATAGAGGCCGGCAAACTCGAGCTCCAGGTGATGGAGTTCGACTTGCCGCCCGTGGTCGACAGCGTGATGGATTTGTTGGCCGCCCGGGCCTACGGCAAGGGCATCGAGCTGATCGGCTACATCGCGCCGAACGTGCCCAGGGCGCTGTGCGGCGACCCCGGGCGTCTGCGCCAAATCCTGCTCAATCTGGTGGGTAACGCCGTCAAGTTCACTCGGTCGGGCGGCGTTTCGCTCGAGGTGGAGTTGGAAGAGGCCGGCGAGGAGACGGCCACGCTTCGTTTCCGGGTGAGGGACACCGGCATCGGCGTCTCGAAGGAGGCGCAGGCGACGCTGTTCGATCGGTTCGTGCAAGAAGACGCCTCCACCACCCGTCGTTACGGCGGCACGGGCCTGGGCCTCGCCATCTGCAAGCAGCTGGTCTCGATGATGGGCGGCGAGATCGGGCTGGAGAGCGAGCCTGGCAAGGGCAGCACGTTCTGGTTCACCGTGTGTCTCAAGCGGCCGACGGACGAGGCGGGAACCGCGTTCTCGTTGGGGACCGCGGTGCTCCAGGGACGCCATGTGATGGTGGTCGATGACAACGAGGTCAATCGCCGTA
Source organism: Kiloniellaceae bacterium (assembly GCA_046758005.1). Lineage (GTDB taxonomy): Bacteria > Pseudomonadota > Alphaproteobacteria > Kiloniellales > J153 > JBHHZJ01. The sequence continues at coordinate 9,422 of JBHHZJ010000092.1, read as the reverse complement.
TCTTCGGGAAGCAGCTCCTGGCGTTCGGCATGCACGTGCGCGTGGTCGAGGACGCCGAGACCGCGCTGCTCGCGCTGAACGAAGCGGCCGAGGCGAACGAACCCTTCGAGGTTGCGATCATCGATCACATCCTTCCCGAGGTCGATGGAGAGGAACTGGCGCGGCGGATCCGGGCCGAGCCCGTGTTCGAGGACCTCAAGCTGGTGCTGTCTTCCTCCGCGGGCGGCACGGCGGCCCAGGATCGGGGAGGCAAGAACTTGTTCGACGCCAGCGTGCCGAAACCGGTATCGCAGACAATCCTGATGAGGTGTCTGGCCGCGCTCTACGGGGCCGAGTATGGCGAAGAGCCACCGCTTCGGTCGGGACGGGACGCCCGGAACGCACAGGCCGACAACGCCTCCTTGCGCATCCTGATGGTCGAGGACAACAAGGTGAACCAACTGCTCGTGATCAAGATGCTGGGCAAGAGAGGGCACCGGGTGGATGTCGCGGGCAACGGCGTGGAGGCGATCACGGCGGTGCGCAACGTCCCCTACGATGTCGTGCTCATGGACATGCAGATGCCGGAGATGGACGGCCTGGAGGCGACGCGCCGCATCCGGGCGCTTGGCGACCAGATCGGGCGCCTCCCGATCATCGCCATGACCGCGAACGCGATGAAGGGCGATCGGGAGAAGTGCCTCAACGCGGGGATGGACGACTATGTGTCGAAACCGATCGACCAGGCCGAACTGCTCGCCAAGATCGCGCAATGGGGCGGCCTGGCCGAAACCCCCAAGGTGGGCGAGTCGGATCGGATGCCGGCCGCTGCCGGGCCGAGCGAAGACGCGTCGAGCGCGCTTGAAGGAATTCTGGGGTCGCTCGACGATCTCGAAGCGGCGTTGGAAGATCGGGAAGACGCGAAGCCGGCGGCCGAACACGGCTGAACGAGCCGATTGCTTGGAAGGGACGCCTTGCCGAGGGTTGAGCCGCCCCTGGCGTCGCCCGGGCGAAAACTTTCGCCTTGAACACGCGCCGCGCCCGGCCTTGCGATGAGGCTTGCGCGCCGAAATCGTGCTATAAGCCGTGGCGGGAGGGAACCGCTCTTGCCGCTTCTGACCCTCGCGCGCGCGGCCGCCGCGGCCGCTCTGACCGCCGTCGTCCTTGGCGCGTGCAGCCAACAGCCGTACCCGGTCACGCCGGCCAAGGCCGTCCAGCGCGCCCTGGACCGGGAGCTGGCCCGCCCGGCGAGCGAGCGCGAGCCGGGGTTGGGGCCGGGCTCTCGGGTCGTGTCGATCTGCTACAGCAACCTCATCAACTCGCCGCAGGAGGTGCTGACGGAGGCGCAGTACCAGTGCCAGGACGGCCGGGTCACCTTGCGCGAGCACGACGTCGTGTGGACGCCGTGCAGCCTGCTCCAGCCGGTGCGCGCAACCTTCGTCTGCACGCCCGATCCGGCGCCGAAGGGCGCGTCGGCGGACGAGTAATCCCGACGAGCCCACGAGGCGACGCGGGCGCTCATCGGGTTCGGCGCGCCGGGTCGGCCCTGGGCGGCGGCGCGCAAACACAGGACGCGCGCGGTTACGCCGCCCGCCACTCGGCCACCACGTGCGCGTCCCGTTCGCGGGGCTGGCGACGGGCTCCCTCTCGCGCGACGCTCTGCGGATCGGCCAGGCGCGCCAGCGCCCAGACCGCCATGGCGCGCACCAGTGGCGAGGCGTCGTCGAGCAGGCCCTCGACCACGGCCGCCTGCGCCGCGTCGCCGCTGTTGCCGAGCGCGATCAGCACGTTGCGCACGAAACGGTCGCGCCCGATCCGCTTGATCGGGCTGCCCGAGAACAGGCGCCGGAACGCCGCGTCGTCGAGCCGGGCGAGCTCCGCCAGCCGCGGCGCGTCGAGCTCCGCGCGCGGCAGGAAGGCGGGCTCCGCCGTGCGCCCGGCGAACTTGTTCCAGGGGCAGACCGCCAGGCAGTCGTCGCAGCCGAAGATCCGGTTGCCCATGGCGGCGCGGAACTCCGGCGCGATGTGGCCCTTGTGCTCGATCGTCAGGTACGAGATGCAGCGCCGCGCGTCCAGCCGGTAGGGCGCGGGGAAGGCGTCGGTGGGACAGACGTCGAGGCAGCGCCGGCACGAGCCGCAGTGGTCGGTCTCCGGCGCGTCGGGCGCCAGCTCGAGGCTGGTGTAGACCTCGCCCAGGAACAGCCAGGAGCCGAACGTGCGCGAGACCAGGTTCGTGTGCTTGCCCTGCCAGCCGAGGCCGGCGGCCTGGGCGAGCGGCTTCTCCATGACCGGGGCCGTGTCCACGAACACCTTGACCTCGCAGTCCAGGGCCGTGTGCATCCAGCGGCCGAGCGTCTTGAGCCGCTTCTTGAAGACGTCGTGGTAATCGCGGCCCTGCGCGTAGACCGAGATCGTGCCGCGCTCCGGCCGGCCGAGCGGGGCCATCGGGTCCTCGGCCGGCGCGTAGCTGAGCGCCAGCACCACGACGCTCCTCGCCTCCGGCCACAGGCGCCGCGGGTCGGCCCGGCGCTCGGCCTTGTCGGCGAGCCAGCCCATGTCGCCGTGGTAGCCGCGCGCCACGTAGTCGGCGAGGCTGCGCCGGGCCGCCGCGCCGATCTCCGGCGGGGCGAAGCCGACCGCGTCGAAGCCGAGCGCGAGCGCCTCGTCCCGGATCGCCGCCTTGGGGTCGCCCGCCACCATTGCGTGCCGCTCAGCCTCGGCCGCGGTAGGGCTGCAGCCCCTGGTCCGGCAGCCACAGGCCCTCGGGCGGCGGCCCCGACTGGTAGAACACGTCGATCGGGATGCCGCCGCGCGGGTACCAGTAGCCGCCGATGCGCAGCCATTGGGGCGCCGCCGCGGCGATCAGGCGCTTGGCGACGGCCAGCGTGCAGTCCTCGTGGAAGGCGCCGTGGTTGCGGAACGCGCCCAGGAACAGCTTGAGCGACTTGCTCTCGACCAGCACCTTGTCGGGAACGTAGTCGATGACCAGATGGGCGAAGTCCGGCTGGCCTGTGACCGGGCAGAGCGCGGTGAACTCGGGACAGGTGAAGCGCACCAGATAAAGCGTGCCCGGGTGCGGGTTGGGCACGGTCTCGATCACGGCCGCCTCGGGCGAGGCCGGCAGGTCTGCCTTCCGGCCGAGTTGGGTCAGGGTCTCGGAGACGGTCTTGGTCATTGCGCTTCCTGCGGCGCTCAGAGCACGGGCAGGTCGCGCCGTGCTTGCCGGGCCTCGAACGCGGCGATGAAGTCCTTGAGCCCACCAGCCGCAATCGCCGCGCGTAAAGTCCTCATCAGCTCCTGATAATAGTACAGATTGTGCCGGGTCAACAGGATGGGGCCGAGCATCTCCTCGGCGCGGAACAGGTGGTGCACGTAGGCGCGGCTGTGGTTGCGGCAGGTCGGGCAGGCGCACTCCGGGTCGATCGGCCGGGCGTCCTCCAGGTGCCGGGCGTTGCGCAGGTTGAGCGCGCCGCGCCGCGTGAAGGCCTGCCCGGTGCGGCCCGAGCGGGTCGGCAGGACGCAGTCGAACAGGTCGATGCCGCGCGCCACCGCGCCCACGATGTCGGCCGGCTTGCCCACGCCCATCAGGTAACGCGGCCGGTCGCGGGGCAGGGCGGGCGCCGTCTGCTCCACGACCCGGAACATGGCCTCCCGGCCCTCGCCGACCGCGAGCCCGCCGAGCGCGTAACCCTCGAACCCGATCTCCGCCAGCGCCGCCGCCGATTCGGCCCGCAGCGCCGGGAACACGCTGCCCTGGACGATGCCCCACAGGCCGGCGCCCGGCCGGCCCTGAAAGGCCGCGCGGCAGCGCTCGGCCCAGCGCATGGAGCGGCGCATGGATTCGGCGGCCTGCGCCTCGTCCGCGGGGAAGGGCGTGCACTCGTCCAGCACCATGGCGATGTCCGCGCCGAGCAGGCGTTGGACCTCGATCGCGCGCTCGGGCGTCAGTTCGCAGCGCGCGCCGTCCAGATGCGACCTGAAGGTCACGCCGGCCTCGGTGATCTCGCGCAAGGGCGCGAGCGACATGATCTGGTAACCCCCGGAGTCGGTCAGGATCGGGCCCGGCCAGTTCATGAACCGGTGCAGGCCGCCCAAGCGGGCGATGCGCTCCGCGCCCGGGCGCAGCATCAGGTGATAGGTGTTGCCGAGGATGATTTCGGTGCCGCTGTCGGCCACCTGCTCCGGCGTCATGGCCTTGACCGTGCCGGCGGTGCCGACCGGCATGAAGGCCGGCGTCTCGACCGCGCCGTGCGCCGTCATCAGCCGCCCGCGCCGCGCCGCGCCGTCTGTGGCCAGCAGCTCGAAGCCGAACGCGGGCGCGGTCATCGCCCGGTCTCCCGCCGCAGCAGGCAACAGTCGCCGTAGGTGTAGAAGCGGTAGCCGCGCGCGATGGCGTGGGCGTAGGCCCGCTTCATCCGTTGCGTCCCGGCGAACGCGCAGACCAGCATGAACAGGGTCGAGCGCGGCAGGTGGAAGTTGGTGAGCAGGAGGTCGGCCACCCGGAACCGGTAGCCCGGCAGGATGAAGATGTCGGTCTCTCCGACCAACGGCCGCACGCGGCCGGCTTCGTCGGCCGCGGACTCGACGAGGCGCAGCGCGGTCGAGCCGACCGCGACCACCCGGCCGCCCGCGGCCTTGGCGGCGTCGATCGCCTCGGCCGCCGCGCGGCCTATCTCTCCGGCCTCGGCGTGCATGCGATGGTCGCGCGGGTCCTCGGCGGTGACCGGCAGGAAGGTGCCGGCGCCGACGTGCAGGGTGACGGCGACCCGGCGAATGCCCCTGTCGTCGAGCGCGCGCAGGAGGGCGGGCGTGAAGTGCAGGCCCGCGGTCGGTGCCGCGACCGCCCCGTTCTTGGCGGCGAAGACCGTCTGGTAGTCCGCGCGGTCGCGCGCGTCGCCGCCGCGCGGACGCCGGATGTACGGCGGCAGCGGCATGGCCCCGAAGCGCTCCAGCGCGGCGCGCAGGTCAGGCTCGCTCAGGTTGAACGCGAGCGTCACCTCGCCGCCTTCGCCCTTGTCGGCCACGGTGACGCAGAGGTCCGGCGCGAAGTCGATCCGGTCGCCGACTTTGAGGCGCCGGGCCGGCCGCGCGAGGGCGCGCCAGCGGGCGCCGCCACCGGCTTGCCCGGGCGGTGCCGGCTTGTGCAGCGTCACCTCGATCCTGGCTTCGCCGCGCCGTCCGAACAGGCGCGCCGGGATGACGCGGGTGTCGTTGAACACCATGACGTCGCCGGGCCTGAGCAAGTCCGGCAGCTCGCGCACCACCCGGTCGGTGAGCGCATCGTCCACCACCAGCAGGCGGGCGGCATCGCGCGGGACCGCCGGGTGCTGGGCGATCAGCTCGCGCGGCAGGTCGAAATCGAAGTCGTCGGTCCGCATTGAGAGGGGTCTCGGCGCGGCCCAGGCGGCCGGGCGCGGGGCGGGGATTCGTAGCACCTCGGCGCCTTCGGCGCAAAGTCACGGCAGCTCAGTTCGCCCGCACGTCGTGGCGCAGGCCGAGGCTGACGCGCCGCCGGGTCACGTCGCGCAGGAAATGGAACGGCCGGTCTCGCCGGCCGGCGAAGCCGGGCGCGCGCAACAGCAGCAGGCTGCCGGGCGGGGCCGGGACTTCGCGCGCCTCCCGTCCGGCGCGGTCGGCGCAGACGAAGAAGCGCGCCGCGCCGCTCAACGGCAGGATCGCGACCAGGCCCTCGTAACGGACGTGGTCGCGGTGCGGCGTGATGCCGAAGGAGCCGCGCGGATAGCGCTGCACGATCAGGTCGTTGAAGCGCAGCGGCCGCGCCAGCGGCCGGGGATCGAGGCGACCGAGCGCATCCTCGATTAAAACCTCAAGTTTGTTCGCCAGGATATGGAAAATCGTGCGATCCGGAATCGTCTCGCACACCTCGAAGTCCTGGCGCACTTCGCGCGCGCCCTCGCCGATGACCGGCCTGGCCGTCCGGAACGGCAGGCGTGCGCTCGCCGCCGCCGATCGCCGTCTCGTCTCCCGGTCCAGAAGGGGGAGCGACACGGCGTCCTCGCCCTCGAGCCGCGCAAGCGCGGCGGCCAGATCGGCCGCGGCGGCCTCGAAGCCGGGATCGAATGGGTCCCGCGCCGCATTCATAGACTGGCGCTCGCGTTGCGTAGCCGGACGATACACAGATCATCGCCCGCCCGCGCCGCGAAGTCACTCGGTGCCGCTTTCCTCGGGCAATCGCTTGCCGCCGCGCCAGTCCCAGGGCGCCACGAACGTGCCTTTCCACAGGCCGCGGCGCGCCTGCCGCGCGCCGTCCTCGTGCTCGACGTATCGCTTGGACACCAGCCGATCGGCCAGCGCCCAGCCAGTGTAGGCCATGCCCTCGGACAGGTCGTAGCCCGCGGCGAAGCAGCGTCCGGGCTTGCCCTCGGCACCGTCGCCCCCGGGCTGCCCGGCGATGATCTCGCAGGTGACCGTGGCCCCGGCCGTCAGGTCGAGCAGGGCGCTGCGCGCCACCATGCCGCAGTCGTAGATGCGACCCTTGACCGTGCAGTTTTGGCCGAGCTCCGGCGCGTCGATGCCGTACAGGCGGATCGCCTCGCCCTCCAATTTGATCGTATCGCCGTCGATGACGCTCGGTACGCCCCTCGGCTCCCCGGCGGCCGAGCCTGCGGCCGCGACCAGCGCCGCCGGCCAGACGAGGAGCGATAGCCACAGGCGCGTGCTGGACCGTATCATGTCCTTCCCTTGGGCCCGCCGGGCGGCGGGCCGGACCCCTGCGTCGGAGTTCGCGTTCGGGGCCTTATCCTAACCGGGCGCCGGGCGGCGTCGCGTTCAAAATACCGTGTGCGGCGGGCCCCGGCCCGGCGCCGGCGGCAGACCTTGGGAGCGGGCGGATGCGTCTTTGGATCTCGGCGGCGGCGGTCAACGGTTTCCTCGCCGTGGCGATGGGCGCCTTCGCCGCCCACGGCCTGGCCGGGCGGCTGGCGCCGGAGGCGCTCGACTGGATCGAGACCGCCGCGCGCTACCAGGCGATCCACGGCCTGGCGCTGCTCGGCGTGGCCGCGCTCGCCGGCCGCGCCCAAGGCCGCCCGTTCGCCCTGCGGCTCGCCGGCTGGGGTTTCCTGCTCGGCACGGTGCTGTTCTGCGGCGCGCTTTACCTCATGGGGCTGAGCGGCTGGCGCGCGCCCGGCGCCGTCGTGCCGTTCGGCGGCGTGGCGTTCCTGGCTGGATGGGCGGCGCTCTTGGCCTACGGGCTCGGTTCGCGCCGCGGCGTCGAGGGCAGGTGGCCGACCTGACGGCCGTCGATCTGGTCGGGGCAGTACAGCTCGTGCAGCGTGTCCAGGACGCGGCGGACCTCGCCGCCCGCCACGGCGTAGTACACCGTCTGGGCGCAGCGCCGGGTGCCGACGAGGCCGTCGCGGCGCAGCTTGGCCAGGTGCTGGGACAAGGCGGACTGGCTCAGGCCGACCAGGCCGCACAACTCGCCGACCGAATGCTCCCGTTTCGACAGGAGGCACAGGATCAGCAACCGGCGCTCGTTGCTCATGGCCTTGAGCAGGGTGCTGGCGCGCTTCGCCGAGTTTTGTATTTCGTCGTAGCGCATGCGACATAGTGTTGCCGCCGCGCGCCCATCGTCAACCCCCGCCCCGGACGGTTTTCCCCGCCCGGCCGGGCTGCTAGAGTGATGCTCTCGGCACTGGAACCGGAGGCCGCAGGCGGGTGGGAGCGGAAACGTCGAGGCGCGTCACCGTGCTCGATGCCAAGGGTCTGCGCTGCCCCTTGCCGGTCCTGCGCGCGCGCAAGGCGATGAAGTCCGTGGCCCCCGGCGCCATCCTGGAGGTGCACGCCACCGACCCGGGCGCGGTCCAGGATTTCCGCGCCTTCTGCGAGACCACGGGCGATGCGCTTCTCAAGGTCTCGGAAGCCGACGGCGTCTACGTCTTCCAGATCCGCAAGACGCAATAGACCGCGGAGCGCTCGCTGGTATCACTCCCCGGCCGCGGGCTCGGGCTGCGCCCCGTCCGGCGCTGCGGCCGCGGCCGGCGTGCGCGTCTCCACGTCCTCGGTCCGGCCCTCGAGCGTACCCATCAGCATGGTCAGCATGGGCGGGATGAGCAACAGCGTCAGCAGTGCCGAAAGCGACAAGCCGCCGACCACCACCGAGCCCAGGCCACGGTAAAGCTCCGATCCGGCGCCCGGGAACACGACCAGCGGCAGCATGCCGAACACGCTGGTCAGCGTGGACATGAAGATGGGCCGGATGCGGTTGCGCGTCGCCTCCAGGATCGCCTCCTGCACGGGCATGCCCTCCTCGCGCAGGTGATGCAGGGTCTGGTGCACCAGCAGGATCGCGTTGTTGACCACGATGCCGATCAGGATCACGAAGCCGAGCAGCGTCAGCATGTCCAGCGGCTGGAACGTGTACATGTTGAGCACCGCCAGCCCGGCCACGCCGCCGGCCGCGGCCAACGGCACCGACAGCAGGATGACGAGCGGGTAGACGAAGCTCTCGAACAGGACCGCCATGACCAGGTAGACGATCGCGACCGCCAGCGCCAGCTCGACGACCATCGCGTTCCAGGTCTGGGTCAGCTTGTCCGCGGTGCCCGAGAGGCCGATCTTGATGTTCGGCCCCAGGCCCTCGCGTTCGAGCGGCCGGATGACCCGGTCCCTGAGCACGTCGAGCGCGGTTTCGAGCGCCAGGCCGGGCGCCGGGCGGATCTCCAGCGTCACGGTGCGGAAGCGCTCGCGGTGACGGATTTCGGTCGGGCCGGCGGTCAGCACCACCTCGGCGAGCGACCCGGTCGGCACGATCCGGCCGGAGGAGGTGACCACCGGCAGGTCGGCGATGCCCTGGGTCTCCACGATGTTCTTGTCCGGCCCCTGGATGGTCAGGTCCATGCGCTCGCTACCCACGGTCACCTCGGCCACGCGCATGCCGTCGTTGTAGGCGTCCACGGTTTCGGCCAGCTCACGCGCGCTCACGCCGTTGTCGGCCAACCGCAGGCGGTCGGGGATGATCCGCACCTCCGGGGCGCCGAGCTCGAGCCCCGGGTTGGGCCGGAGCTGGTTGCCCTGGTCGAGCGGCAAGGCCCGGACCACCTTGGCCGCCGCGCGGCCGGCCACGTCCAGGATCTCGTCCAGGTCTTGGCCGGAGATGTCGAGCTCGATCTTGCGGCCGCTGCCGATGCCGCGGCCGAAGATCGACGGCTGGCTGATGAAGCCGAAGGTGCCGGGCTCGCGGAACACCGGCTCGCGCAGCACGGGGATCAGCTCCCCGGCGCGCCGGGGATCGACCGAAACCGCGCCGAGGAAGGTCGTGGCGCGGGTCGCGACGAAGAAGAAGCGCTCGATCTTCGGCGGTTCGCCGGGCGCTGAGTCCGGGCCGGACACGATGGCCCACTGCGGCTTGATCGCCGCCTCGATCTGTTCGGCGATCTCGGTCATGGTCGCCAGGTTGTAGCCGGGCGGCGGGATGATGATGC
>JBHHZJ010000091.1:0-13747 GCA_046758005.1 Kiloniellaceae bacterium | reverse complement strand
ATCCGGGTCGATCAGAATCGCCCGAAGGCGATTCATCGACCCGGATCCGCTCTAGGATCTGCGAAAGAGGCCGGCGAGGAACGCCTTGACGCGCGCGAGGATGACCGAGATCAGGAGCGCGCCGGCATCGAGCGCCGGGGGCGGCGGCTCGCTTTCCGCGGGCTTGGTTTCACCGCCCGCGAGCCGCGCCTCGAGGTTGCGGGCGAACTCGGCGGTCAGCCGCTTGGCGAGGTCCGCGACGATGGCGCCGCGGCTGAACTGCGCGAGCGGCCCGGCGAGCGAGAACGCGACGCTCACGTCCACGCGGGTGGCGGCGCCGCCGTCGGCCTCGTGCAGCCGGTATTCGATCCGCCCCTTGGCGCGCGAGGCGCTGCGCCGGTCCCGGCCCGTGCCCTCGATCACGCCGCGAAATTGCCGCTCGTCGCGCGCGAGGCTCGCCTCGCCCGCGAACGCCGCGCTGATCGGGCCCAGTCTGATCGCGATTTCGCCGGCCACGCGATCGTCCGCGACCGGCGCGGTCAGCCTGGCCCCGGGCATGCAGCCGGCCACCTTTTCGATATCCGCGAAATAGACCCAGACCGTCTCGCGCGCAAACGGAACCTCGAAGCTCTGCGCGAGCCGGGTCATGCCGGCCTCGTGCGTCGCCGTCCCGCCCTCGACGGGCGGGACGCGCGCGGGCGCGGCCGGGGCCGGCATCTCGCGCCGTACCTCACGGTGCGCGGGGGCGCCCGGTCGGGCCACGTGTCCCGGGCCCGGCGCCGGGCCCAGCGGGGCCGGGCGTGGCGGCGCGACCTCGCCCCCGGCCCGGCGCTCCGCCAGCACGCGGCCGAGCGCGTTGACGATCCCGGCGTAGCCGGTGCAGCGGCACAGGTTGCCGCTCAACTCGACGCGGATGCGCCGGTCGTCGGCCTCGGGCAGGCGCAGGACGAGATCGCGCGCGGCGATCAGCATCCCGGGCGTGCAGTAGCCGCACTGGAGGCCGTGCTCGTGCGCGAAGGCGTCGCGCAGCCGCGCCATCAGCGGGTCGTCGTCGAAGCCCTCGATCGTGCGCACCTCGGCGCCGTCGCAGGCGACCGCGTAGGTGATGCACGCGCGCGCGATCTGGCCGTCGATCGCCACGGTGCACGCGCCGCAGATCCCGTGCTCGCAGCCCAGGTGCGTGCCGGTGAGCAGCAACTCTTCGCGCAGGAAGTCGGCCAGATGCGTGCGCGGCTCGACGGCGGCGGTGACCGGCCGGCCGTTGACGGTCAGGCTGATCGTCCTCGCGGTCATTGGACCTGCCGCACGGCGCGTTCGAGCGCGACCGTGTGCACCTGGACCTCGTAGGGATCGTCGGTGAACCCCTTTTCCGCGAGAAGGCGCCGCGCCGCGGCGCGGTCGAAGCGCGCGGACAGTGGGGCGGACAGATCGCGACCGAACAGCTCGGCGGCGTCGACGAGCACGATCGGCGCGCCGTGGGTCGCGCCGACCACCGCCCGGCAGATGCCGCGGGCCGGGTCGTGGAGCACGGCGCCGATGGCTTCGGCGAATTCGCCCGTCTTGCGGCAGACCTTGTAGAACCCGCAACGCGCGCCCTCGGCCAGCTTGGGGATGCGCACCGCCTCCAGGATCTCGTCGGGCGCCATGACGGTCTCGAAAACGCCGGCCATGAAATCGGCGACCGGGATGCTGCGCCGTCCGGCCCGGCTGCAAACGATGGCCTCGGCCTCGAGCGCGGCCAGACACGTGATCCAGTCCGCCGCCGGATCGGCGTGCGCCAGGCTACCTCCAAGCGTGCCACGCGTGCGCACGGCGCGGTAGGCGATGCCGCGCGCCACCTCGCGCAGCAACCCGCCCGACGGGTCCGGCACGCGCCCATCCTCGATCGCCGCATGCGTGACGCAGGCGCCGATCAGCACCGCATCGTCCGTCTCCTCGACGCGGAGGAGGTCGGGAATTCGGGTGACGTCGACCAGGAGATCCGGCTGGACCAGGCGCAGGTTGAGCATGGGGCCGAGCGTCTGGCCGCCGGCCAGGATCTTGACCAACGGGTCGGGCTCGGCGAGCAGATCCAGCGCCTCGTCCAGGCTCGCCGGTCGCGCGTAGTCGAATGGCGCCGGTTTCATGGCGCCGCCCCGCCCGCTTTGACCGCCCTCGCCGCGGCAAGGGCGGCGAGCAGGCGGCGCGGCGTGATCGGCGATTCGCAGACCTCCACGCCGAGCGGCCGCAGCGCATCGTTGACCGCGTTGGCGATGGCCGCCGGCGGCGCGATCGCGCCGCCCTCGCCGATCCCCTTGACGCCGAACTCGGTGTAGGGCGAGGGCGTCTCCATGTGCAGGATGCGCACGGGGGGCACCTCGGTCGGGCCCGGGATCATGTAGTCGGAGAGCGTCGAGGCGAGCGGCTGTCCCTGGGCGTCGAAGGGCATCTCCTCGTAGAGCGCGGTGCCGATGCCCTGCGCCGTGCCGCCGAGGATCTGGCCGTCGACGATCATCGGGTTGACCAAGACCCCGCCGTCCTCCACCACCACGTAATCGAGGATCTCGACCTGGCCGAGGTCGAGGTCGAGCGCGACCACCGCGGCGTGGGTGGCGTAGCTGAACGTCCCGGTGTCGCGCGCCGGCTTGTATCCGGCCGTCGTCTCCAATCCGCCCGGATCGACGTCGGGCGGCAGATCCTGCGGCCGCAGGTACCAGATGCGCGCGACCTCATCGAGCCCGATGCCGCCCGCGGGCCCGACGACGCGCCCGCCCGCCACCTTGACGTCCGCGGCGTCGACCTGCAGCAGATTGGCGCCGATCTTGGCCACGCGCGCGGCCAGCTCGCGCGTGGCCGCGGCGACGGCGCCGCCGGCCATCACCATGCAGCGCGAGCCCCAGGTCCCCGTCGAGTAGGGCGTGACGCCGGTGTCGCCGAGCACGACCGTGATCTTGCCGTGGTCGATGCCGAGGATCTCGTGCGCGACCTGGGACAGCGTGGTCTCCAGGCCCTGGCCGTGGGAATGGATCCCGACGCGCAGCTCGAGCCCGCCGTCGGGCGTGATGCGCGCGCTCGCCTGCTCGTAGCCCGGCACCATCGGAACGCCCCACCCGGAATAGACCGAGGTGCCGTGCGCCGCCTGTTCGGTGTACATGGCGAAGCCGACGCCGATCGGCCGCCCGTCCGGCGCGCCCCGCTTCTGCCGTGCGCGCACACCGTCGAGGTCGATCGCCGCCACGGCGCGGCGCAGGCATTCCGGATAATCGCCGCTGTCGAAGTGCTTATTGGTGATGTTGTCGAAGGGCATGGCCTCCGGCGGGACGAGGTTCCTCAGGCGGACCTCCGTGGGCTCCAGGTCCGCCGCGCGCGCGACGGCGTCGACGATGAGCTCCATCGCGAAGCACACGCCGGTGCGCGCGACGCCGCGGTAGGGCAGAATCGGCGCCTTGTTGGTGGCGACCGAATAGGTCCGGCAGCGATAGGCCGCGAAGTCGTAGACGCCCGGCAGGATGCTGCCGACCTGCGCCGCCTCCAGGCAGGCGGAGAAGGGGTAGGCCGAATAGGCCCCGGAATCGACGGTCGCCTCCGCGTCGATGCCGAGCAGCCTGCCGTCCGCGTCGGCGTAGGCCGTGATGACGTAGTGATGCTCGCGGCAGTTGGCCGCGGCGACGAGGTGCTCGCGGCGATCCTCGATCCAGCGCACCGGGCGGCCGAGATGCATGGTCAGCCAGGACAGGCAGACCTCCTCGGGCAAGAGGATACCCTTGTAGCCGAAGCCGCCGCCCACGTCCGGCACGACTACGCGGATGCGACCGTGGTCGAGTCCCAGGCACTCGGACAGTCCGGTGCGCACGATGTGGGGCATCTGCGCCGCGCTGTATACGACGAGCTGCTCGAGCCGGGAGTCCCAGCTCGCCACCACGCCGCGCCCCTCGATCGGCATCATGCACTGCCGGGCGGTGCGGATTTCCCGCGTCACCTTGATCGCCGCCTTACCGGCGACCGAGTCGATGTCGCCGTCGATCAGCGTCTCGAGGAACAGGTTGTCGCCCCACTCCTCGTGCACGAGCGGCGCGCCGGGCCTGCGCGCGGCCAGCATGTCGGTGACCGCCGGAAGCTCGTCGAAGTCGATCTCCAGCTCGGCGGCGATGTCCTCGGCCTCGGCGCGGGTGTCGGCCACGCACATGGCGACCAGCTCGCCCACCTGACGGAGCTTCCCGGTCGCGAGCGGCGGCTGATTCGACGCCTTGAAGCCGGGCAACCCGCAGACCGCCCGGATCGGCTTGACCCCCTTCAGGTCCGCGGCGACGAAGACGCGGTCCCGGTGGCCCCCGGGGATGTGGATGGCGCGGATGCGGGCGTGCGCCACGGGGCTGCGCAGGAAGGCCACGTCCCGCATGCCCGGAAGCCGGATGTCGGCCACGTACTGGCCGCGCCCGCGCATGTAGCGGTCGTCTTCCTTGCGCGGCAGGCGGGCGCCGACGCCCGTCTTCGTCATCTCCAGCCCCCTGTGGACCCGGACCGCGCGGGCCGGCGGCGCGGCTCCGCGTTACGGCGTCCCGCCGAGAAGCGCGATGTCCAGCTTCACGCAGTCGCCGCGATAGATGATGTCGCCGAGGTAGATGGCGACGTCGTTGTCGTCGACGACCACGCAGTGCGCCTCCGCGGTCGGCGCGTTCAAGGCCAACTTGAGATGGTCGGCCGTCTCCATGTCCGCGGCGCCGATGACCAGCGTCTGGTGCGCGCGCGCGATTCCAATACCCTTCATCGAGGACAGGACCGACAAGGCGGTGCGCGTGCGGAACGCCTTGGGGTCGCGGTCGAAGACGTGCTTGGCCACGTGGACGCTGGCCAGGGCGTAGGGCTCGTTGTTCCGCGACTGCAGGCTGCGGAGGTATTCGTAGGCCGGCGCCGGCGTGCCGTCTCCGGGGCCGAGCCGCGGCTGCGGCGGCGGGGCTTGGACCGGCAGGATTCGCGGCACGTTGTCGCGGATCGTGGCGATCAGGGAGTCCCAGTCGGTCTCCAGTCGCAGCCAGCGTTTGTTGCGGATCGTCTGCGCGACGAAGGTCCCCTTGCCCTGCTGACGCTGGACCAGGCCCTCCTGCTGGAGCACGTCGATCGCTTGGCGGACCGTGACGCGGGCGACCTGGAACTCGGACTCCAGCTCCTCCAGTGTCGAAATCTTGTCGCCGGGCCGCCAGTACCCGTCCTCGATGCGCCGCCGAAGGGTCGCGGCGACCTGGAGGTAGAGCGGAACCCGGCTCCGTTCGTACGTCTTGGCCAGTTGATTTGCTAGTTGTTGGGTCATCACGATGTCCGATTCTTAGGATGTATTGAAGCACACTTGGCGCGCGCGAAAAACCGTGGCCGGGAGCGACCCGGGGCGCGGGAACTGAATCATTCCGTGCCGCTGACCACACCGCTGACGAGGTTGCCGTCATATAGCGAGCGCAGGTCGATGCTTCCGACCTCACGCTCCGGTTCGGGCCGCGCCGCGAGCGCCGAGAGGGTGCGTTCCTGTTCCCGTCGCAGCGCCTCGGCCTGCGCCACGTCGAGCGCCGCGAAACGGATTTCGTCGCCCGGCTTCAGGCGGCCCACGAGCGGCAGGTCCGCCGAGATCACGGTCGCGATCTTCGGATAGCCCCCGGTCGTCTGATGGTCGGCGAGCAGCACGATGGGCTGCCCCGACCCGGGCACCTGGACCGCCCCGGTGACGACGCCGTCGGAGACGATGTTGAAACCGGGCCCGTGCTCGAGCTTGGGACCGTCGAGGCGCATGCCCATGCGGTCCGAATCCTTGGACACGCTGAAGGTCGCCTTGAGCAGCGTTGCGATGCTCTCCTGCGTGAAATTCCCGTCCTGCGGCCCCAGGACGACCCGGACGCGGTCGCGGACCAGCAAGCCCGGCGGCGCGGGCAGGTACCGCTCCGCGCGCTCGGGCGCGGCCGCCAGGCTCAGCCCGAGCGCGTCGCCCGCGCGCAGGGCGCGCCCGGCGAGGCCGCCGAAGCCGCCGCGCACGTAGGTCGACAGGCTGCCCAGGCAGGGTTCCAGGGCGAACCCGCCCTCGACCGCCAGGTAGCAGCACGCGGAATCCGCCAGCGCGCCGATGCGGAACGCCGCGCCGCGCCGAAGCCGCACGCTCTGCCAGGGCGGGACCCGTCGCGGCGCGTCGCCGAGGACCTCGATGGGCGTGTCGCTGCCTGCCAGCGCGACCCGGACGCTGTCGGCAGCCACCTCCAGGGTCGGCCCCTGGAACAGAATTTCCAGGGCGCCCTCGTTCTCCGCGTTGCCGACCAGGCGGTTGGCGAGCCGCAGGCTGATGCCGTCGAGGGCGCCCGAAACCGGGATCCCCAGGTCCTGATAACCAAACCGGCCCAGGTCCTGGATCGTGGAGTGGGATCCGCCGGACCGGACCCTGAGCGCCGCGCTCACGCCGCCGCCTCCTCGCAGGCGATCGCGTAGCGCCCGGCGCGGCTGGCGGCCCGGATCTTCTCGAACTCGGCCGGAGTGACCGGCACGAAGATCACCCGGTCGCCGGGCGCGAACAACGCCGGCGGGCGCCAACGAACGTCGAAGATGCGCACCGGCGTCGTGCCGATCAGGTGCCAGCCGGCCGGGCTCTCCAGCGTGTAGATGGCCGTCATCTCGGTCGCGATGCCGACGGCGCCGGGCGGCACCCGGATGCGCGGGTCCTCCCGCCGCGGCAGGACGAGCTCGGCCGGCACGTCGCCCATGTAGGGATACCCGGGCAGGAAGCCGAGCATGTAGACGTGGTAGGCGACCGAGCTGTGGCACTCCGCGATCTGCTCGGGGGTGAGCCCGGTGCGGGCCGACACCTCGGCCAGGTCCGGCGCGAACGCGGGGGCGTAACAGACCGGCACTTTCCAGGTCCTGACCGGCCGCGCCCGCTCCTGCGCCTCCTCGATGACGGCCTCGATGCGCCGCCTCAGCTCCGCCGCGCCGACGGCCAGGGGATCGTAGTGGACGAGGATCGAGCGAAAGCTCGCAACGGTCTCCGTGACGCCGGGCAGGCGGGCGGCGCGGATACGCTCGCGCACGCGCAGGACCCGCGCGCTCAGCGCCCGGTCTATCCGGTCGCCGAACTGGACCACGAGGGCCGTGTCGCCGCTGGGATGGAACTCGATCGACAAGGCGGTGCCCTGCTGGCGTAGACTGCCGCGCGGCCGCCGGGGCCGGGCCGGCGCCAACCATGCGCGTGTTGATTCCGTCAATAGACCTATTGTATGGTCTTCATAATCTTAATACCATTTCCCGGCCCCGGAAACAAACCATCCCGGCCCGCGCGCCCGGGCCGCGTCGGAGGCGGCGGGCGGGACCGATCGGCGATTTCACGCGAGAGAATGGTCGACCAGATCAACCTGAACGCGGACATGGGCGAAAGCTTCGGCGCCTACAGCATCGGCGACGACGAGGCCCTGCTGAAGATCGTCCGCTCGGCCAACGTGGCCTGCGGCTTCCACGCCGGCGACGCGCGCACCATGTACCGGCTGGTGACGCGGGCCAAGGAGGAAGGCGTGAGCGTCGGCGCCCACCCCGGTTTCGACGACCTGTGGGGTTTCGGCCGGCGGCGGATCGACATGTCGCCGGAGGATCTCGAATACGCGGTGGCCTACCAGATCGGCGCGCTCCAGGCGATCGCCAGCTACGCCAGCCTCGAGGTCACCCACGTCAAGCCGCACGGCGCCCTGAACAACATGGCGGCCGAGGACGCGGACCTGGCCATGGCGGTCGGCCGGGCGATCCGGACGGTGGACCGCGACCTGATCTACGTCGCCCTGTCCGGGTCCGAGATGGAGCGCGCGGCCGAAAAGCTCGGCCTGGCGGTCGCGCGCGAGGCGTTCGCCGACCGCACCTACGAGGACGACGGCAACCTGACGCCGCGCGATGTGCCCGATTCGGTGATCAGGGACCCGCGGGTCGCCCGGGAGAACGTGATGCGCATGGTCCAGCGCCAGGAGATCGTCTCGCGCAGCGGCAAGCGCCTGGCCAGGCGCATCGACACCGTGTGCGTGCACGGCGACGAGACGACGGCGGCGGCCCTCGCGCGCGCCGTGCGCGAGGGCCTGGAAGAGACCGGCATACGGATCGTCACGCTCACCGAGTTGGGGATCGGTTAGGGCCGCTGCGAACCCCGTTCGCCGGCGGGACGTCGGTCCCTCGAACGGGCCGTCGGTCCGAGGAGCGCGAATGACACCTTCCCGTCCCACGGTCGCGGTCGTCGGTGGCACCGGTGCGCTGGGCGGCGCGCTCGCCAGAAAGTGGGCGGCCGCCGGGTATCCGGTCATCGTCGGCTCGCGCAGCGCCGAGAAGGCCCAAGCGGCGGCGCGCGAGTTGCGCGTGGCCGAGGGTGCGCCGGCCCCGCGCGGGCTGGGCAACGGCGCCGCGGCGGCGGCGGCCGATATCGTGGTCGTCACCGTGCCGTTCGCCCACCACGAGGCGATCCTGTCGCAGATCAAGGGCTCGGTCGCGGGCAAGATCGTCGTCGACGCCACGGTCCCGCTGGTCCCGCCCAAGGTCGCCCGGGTGCAGCTCCCACCGCAAGGCTCGGCCGCGCAGGCCGCGCAGGAGATCCTGGGCCCGGCGGTCGAGGTCGTCTCCGCGTTCCAGAACGTGGCCGCCCACAAGCTTGCGCGCGACGGCGAGGTCGACTGCGACGTCCTCGTGTGCGGCGACAATCCGGCCGCGCGGGACGAGGTCATCAAGCTGGTGGAAGCGCTCGGCCTGCGCGGCCTGCACGCCGGGCCGCTCGCCAACTCTGCCGCCGCCGAGGCGCTCACCTCGGTGCTGATCGGGATCAACAAGCGCTACAAGGTGGACGGAGCGGGCATCCGCATCACCGCCAAGGTCTCGGAGGCGGCCGCCGGCGGCTGAGGCGGCACGAGCCATGAGCCCGCGCGCCGCGACCTTGACCGCCGTCCCGGACCTGCCCCACGTCCGCCCCGGCGACGACCTCGGCGCGCTTCTGATCGACGCGATCGACCGCGCGCGTCTCATCCCGCGGCGGCGCGACATCCTGGTGATCGCGCAGAAGATCGTCTCGAAGGCGGAGGGGCGCTACGTCGACCTCGCCGCGGTCTCGCCCTCGGCCCCGGCGCGGGCACTGGCGCGGGCGACGGACAAGGACCCGCGGCTGGTCGAGGTCATCCTGTCCGAGTCGGCGGAGGTGCTGCGCCACAAGCCGGGCGTCATCGTGGCCGTACACCGGCTGGGCTTCGTCATGGCCAACGCCGGCATCGACCGGTCGAACCTGGGGCCGGCGGGGAACGCGGAGCGGGTTCTCCTCCTGCCCGAGGATCCGGACGCCACCTGCGCCGCCCTGAAGGCGCGGCTGGATCGGCGCTACGGCGTCGAGCTCGGCGTCATCGTCAACGACAGCGTCGGGCGCGCCTGGCGCAACGGGGTCGTGGGCGTCGCGCTCGGCGCCGCCGGGGTGCCCGCGCTCTATGATATGATCGGTCGGAGCGACCTCTACGGACGCCGGCTCGAGGTGACGCAGGTCGGCTTCGCCGACGAGGTGGCGGCCGCGGCCTCGCTCCTGATGGGCCAGGCCGACGAGGCGACCCCGGCGGTGCTGGTCCGCGGCCTCGATTGGGACGCCCCGGACAGCGACGCGCGGGCGTTGCGCCGGCCGAAGGAGCAGGACCTGTTCCGGTGACGCGCCAGACCACCACCGCGTGCAGAAAGGCCGGCGCCGCCGTGCGCGCCGGCAAGGGGGGCAACCGCCCGGTGCTCGCGCTGTGCGGCGGCGTCGGCGGGGCCAAGCTCGCCCTCGGCCTGTACCGCGCCCTGGCGCCCGACGAGCTGACCGTCGTGGCCAACACCGGCGACGACTTCGAGCACCTGGGCCTGCACGTCTCGCCGGACATCGACACGGTTCTCTACACCCTCGCCGGGCTCGCCAATCCACGGACCGGCTGGGGCCGGAGCGATGAGACCTGGACGTTCATGTCGGCCTTGGAGGCCCTGGGCGGCGAGACCTGGTTCCGCCTGGGCGACGGGGATCTCGCCCTGCACGTCCTGCGCACCGCGGCGCTCAAGGCCGGGCAGAGCCTGTCCGCGGTCTGCGGCGTGGTGTGCCGGCGGCTGGGAATCCGCGCCCGAGTCCTGCCGATGAGCGATGATCCCGTGCGGACCGTCGTGCAAACCGACGGCGGCCCGCTGCCGTTCCAGCATTATTTCGTCAAGTTGAAATGCGCGCCCCGCGTCGCCGCCATCACTTTCGAGGGCGCGGCGACGGCGAAGCCGCACCCGGCCTTCATGGAGGCGCTGTCGGACCCGCGCCTGCGCGCCGTCGTGATCTGTCCGTCGAACCCCTATCTCAGCATCGGCCCCATCCTCGCCGTGCCGGGCGTGCGCGAGGCGCTGGCCGCCTGCTGCGCGCCCGTCGTCGCGGTCTCGCCCATCGTCGGCGGACGCGCGGTCAAGGGCCCGACCGCCAAGATCATGGAGGAGCTCGGCGTCCCCAGGACCCCGGCGGCGGTCGCCCGACATTATGAAGGACTGCTCGACGGGTTCGTTCTGGACCAGGCGGACGGCGACAAAGCCGCGCGGGCCATTCCGTCGCCGAGCGCGCTGGCGCAGACCGTCATGACGAGCCTCGAGGACCGGATCGCCCTCGCGCGCGAAGTACTGGCGTTCGCCGAGCGGATCGACACGCGTACGCGGGGCGCCGGAACCGCATGCAAGGCCGCGGTTCCATGACCGGTCGCGCGACCTGGGCCGTCGTGCCGGTCAAGAGGCTGGACGCGGCCAAGCACCGCCTCGCCGACGTGCTCGCGCCCGCGGAGCGGCGCGCGCTCGCGCGGGCGATGCTCGAGGACGTGCTCGGCGCGCTCGGCGCGGCGCGTGGGCTCGCGGGCATCGCCGTGGTCAGCGCCGATCGGGACGTCATTTGCCTGACGCGGAAATTCGGAGCGCGCGTCCTCGCCGAGACCGGGCCTCCGGACCTCAACGCCGCCGTGCGCGGCGCGGCGCGGGTCCTGGCCGCGAAGGGCTGCGCGCCGATGCTGGTCGTGCCGGCGGACGTGCCGCTGGTCACCGCCGCCGAAATCCAAAGGATCCTCGCGGCCCACCAAGGCGCGCCGGCGGTCACCCTGGTGCCGGCGCGGGACGGCGAGGGGACCAACGGGCTCGCCTGCTCGCCGCCCGATGTCATTGCGCCCTGCTTCGGCGAGGACAGCCTGGCCCGCCACCTCGAGGCCGCGCGCAGGCGCGGGATCGCACCGACCGTCGTGAGGCTTTCCGGGCTCGGCCTCGACGTGGATACGCCCGCGGACCTGCGTGCGCTTCTGGCCCGGCCCCCGCGCACCCGCAGCCACGCCGTGCTTGCGGTCGGAGCGGCGTCGGCGGGGGGTTGGGGATGAGACGCGACGACTGGCGAGCGGCCCTCGCCGTGGCTGCGGACGGTTTGCGGCCTTCGCACGAGGAGGCTCTCGCCCTGGCGGCCTGCGACGACTTGGCGGCGCTCATGGCGGTGGCCGCGCGGTTGCGCGATCGGAGCCACGGCAACGTCGTGACCTATTCGCGCAAGGTCTTCATCCCCCTGACGCAACTGTGCCGCGACGTGTGCCACTATTGTACCTTCGCGCATCCGCCGCGCCGGGGCGAGGCGGCCTACCTTTCGCCCGAGAGTGTCCTCGACATCGCGCGGGCGGGGGCGGCGGCCGGCTGCAAGGAGGCGCTGTTCACGCTGGGCGACAAGCCGGAGCGGCGCTACCGCGCCGCGCGCGAGGCGCTTGCGCGCCTGGGATACGAGTGCACGCTCGCCTATCTCGCGGACATGGCGCGCCTGGTGTTCGACGAGACCGGGCTGTTCCCGCACGTCAATCCGGGCGTCATGTCGGCCGGGGACATCGCGCGCCTGCGCGCGGCGTCCGTGTCCCAGGGCCTCATGCTCGAATCGGTCTCGCAGCGGCTGTGCCGCAAGGGCGGGCCGCATTACGGCTCGCCCGACAAGGCGCCCGCGGCGCGCCTGGAAACGGTTCGCTTGGCCGGGGAGGCGCAGGTCCCCTTCACCTCGGGCCTCCTGATCGGGATCGGCGAGACGCGGCGCGAGCGGATCGAGTCGCTGCTCGCGCTGCGCGACCTGCACGAGAGCGCCGGCCACATCCAGGAGGTCATCGTCCAGAACTTCCGCGCCAAGCCGGGCACGCGCATGGCGGGCGCGCCCGAACCGACGCTGGAGGACCACCTGTGGACCGTCGCGCTCGCCCGCATCGTCCTCGGGACGGAGATGAACCTCCAGGCGCCGCCGAACCTGCAGCGGGGCCAGCTCGACGCGCTCGTGCGCGCTGGGATCAACGACTGGGGCGGCGTCTCGCCGGTGACGCCGGACCACGTCAACCCCGAGGCACCGTGGCCGCACGTGGACGCGCTGGCGGCGCAAACGGCGGCGGCGGGCAAGACCCTGACCGAGCGCCTGGCGATCTATCCCGGGTACGTGCGCGAAGCCGCGCGCTGGCTGGATCCGAGGTTCCACACCGCCGTCCTGCGTGCGGTCGACGGCACCGGCCACGCCCGAGCCGACGACTGGTCGCCCGGGACCCAGGGCGATCTCCCGGCGGCGGAAACGGCACAATTGGGCCGCGCGCCCCGCGCCACGGGCACGCTGGGGGCGATCCTCGCCCGGGCGGCCAAGGGCCGCGCGCCGGGCGCGAGCGATATCGCCGCGCTGTTCGAGGCGCGCGGCGCGGACTTCGCCGCCGTGTGCGCCGCCGCCGACGAGTTGCGGGCCGAGGCCTGCGGCGACGCGGTGACTTATGTCGTCAACCGCAACATCAACTACACCAACGTCTGCACCTTCCGCTGCGGGTTCTGCGCCTTCTCCAAGGGCCGGCTGAGCGCGAACCTGCGCGGGAGGCCCTACGACCTGGAGCACGCCGAGATCGAGCGCCGGGCGAGCGAGGCGTGGGCCCGCGGCGCCACCGAGGTCTGCATGCAGGGCGGCATCCACCCCGAATACGACGGCCGGACCTATCTCGACCTGTGCCGGCGCGTGAAGACCGCGGTCCCAGAGCTGCACGTCCACGCCTTCTCGCCGCTCGAGGTCTGGCACGGGGCGCGAACGCTCGGCCTGTCGATCGCGGCATTCCTGCAGGCGCTCAAGGAGGCCGGCCTGGGCACGCTGCCCGGCACCGCCGCGGAGGTGCTCGACGACGAGGTGCGCGCCGTCATCTGCCCGGACAAGGTCGGCACCGCGCAGTGGCTGGAGGTCATGGAGACCGCCCACGGCCTCGGCCTGCGCAGCACCGCGACGATCATGTTCGGGCACGTGGATCACCCGGCGCACTGGGCGCGGCACCTGCTGCGCGTGCGCGCGCTGCAGGCGAACACGGGCGGGTTCACCGAGTTCGTGCCGCTGCCGTTCGTGCACATGGAGGCGCCGCTGTACCTCAAGGGCCGCGCCCGGCGCGGGCCGAGTTTCCGCGAGGCGGTGCTGATGCACGCGGTCGCGCGGCTGGCGCTCCACCCGCTCATCACGAACATCCAGACCTCGTGGGTGAAGATGGGGCCCGCGGGCGCGCGCGCCTGCCTGCGCGCCGGCGCCAACGACCTCGGCGGCACACTCATGAACGAGACCATCACCCGCTCGGCCGGCGCCGCCCACGGCCAGGAGATGGCGCCCGAACGCATGGAGGCGCTGATCCGCGCGATCGGTCGCACGCCGCGTCAGCGCACCACGCTCTACGGGACGGCGCCGCCGGAGCGCGCCGCAGCCTCCTTCGGCGCGCCGCCGCTGGCCGAGCCGGTCGACACGCCGGCCGCGCGC
>JBHHZJ010000090.1:0-13838 GCA_046758005.1 Kiloniellaceae bacterium | reverse complement strand
GTGCGACAGGCGGCGCGATTTCGGCTAACATGCGGCCAAAACGGGGTGGAGAGAGAACACGGCCGGCCATGGCCATCGAGCATCCGTATCTGCTGTTCCTCGGCGACGCGGCAGACCAGCTCGCCGCCAAGACGGCCCAGGGAATCGCGCACTGGCGCCCGCACTGGTGCCTGGGCCAATTCCGCCTGCCGGGGTGCAACGCCGACCTGGGCCTGCGCGATATGGCGCTCGAGGAGGCGGCCGAGGCCGGAGCAAGGACCGTGATTGTCGGCGTGGCCAACCGCGGCGGCGTGATCTCGGACGGTTGGGTCGAGGTCCTGGAAACGGCGCTCATCCTGGGCATGGACGTGGCGGCGGGGCTGCACAACCGCCTGGCCGACGTGCCGAGCCTGGCCGCCGTCGCCGAACAGCACGGCCGGCGCCTGTTCGACGTGCGCCATCCGACCCAGCGCTTCGGCGTCGGCAACGGCAAGAAACGTCCGGGCAAACGCCTGCTCACCGTGGGCACCGACTGCTCCGTCGGCAAGATGTACACCTCGCTCGCGCTCGAGAAAGAGATGCTGGCGCGCGGCATGAAGGCCGATTTCCGCGCCACCGGGCAGACCGGGATCTTCATAGCGGGCGACGGCGTGGCCATCGACGCGGTCGTGGCCGACTTCATCTCCGGGGCCGTGGAATGGCTGGCGCCGGCCAACGAGCCCGACCACTGGGACCTGATCGAGGGCCAGGGCTCGCTGTTCCACGCCTCCTTCGCCGGGGTCAGCATGGGGCTGTTGCACGGCGCCCAGCCGGACGCGCTCGTGCTCTGCCACGAGCCCACGCGCGGGCACATGCGCGGCCTGCCCGATTACCCGCTGCCCGGACTGAAGGAAAGCGTCGAGGCCAACCTGGCGGCGGCGCGCCTGACCAACCCGGGGGTCGCCTGCGTCGGCGTCTCGGTCAACACCTCCCAGATGGCGCGCGACGAGGCGGAGCGCCTGCTCCGGGAGATCGAGGACGATCTCGGCGTGCCCGCGCTCGACGCGTTCGCCGACGGTGTGGCGCCGATCGTCGACCGCCTCCGGTAGGGCCGAACGGTGCCCGGGCCCGAGGGGGAATTCAGGGGCGCGGTCCGGCTCGATGTCCGAGGCGAATCCTGGCCGATCCACGGGACCTTCACCATCTCGCGCGGCAGCAAGATCGCGGCCGAGGTGGTCGTGGCCGAGCTCGCCGCCGCGGACCGGGCGGGCGCGGAAGTGGTCGGCCGGGGCGAGTGCGTGCCCTACCCCCGTTACGGCGAGACCGTGGACGGCGTGATCGCCGGGATCGAGTCCCTGCGCGATGCGATCGCGCGCGGGCTCGATCGCCTCGGCCTGCAGCGCGTCCTGCCGCCGGGGGCGGCGCGCAACGCGCTCGACTGCGCGTTCTGGGACCTCGAGGCCAAGCGCGCCGGGCGCCGGGTCTGGCAGCTCCTGGGGTCGTCGTCGCCCCGGCCGCTCGTGACCGCCTACACGCTGTCGCTGGACGGCGCGGAGGCCATGGGCCGGGCGGCGGCGGCGAATGCCCACCGCCCGCTGCTCAAGCTCAAACTCGCCGGGCCGGAGGACCTGGCCCGGGTCGAGGCGGTGCGCCGGAACGCGCCCGCGGCGCGGCTCATCGTCGACGCCAACGAGGGCTGGTCGAGCGCGGATTACGCGGCGCTCGCACCCCGGCTCGCGGCGCTCGGCGTCGCGCTGATCGAGCAGCCGCTGCCCGCCGGCAAGGACGCACCCCTCGCCACCCTGGAGCGGCCGGTGCCCGTGTGCGCCGACGAGGCCTGCCACGACACCGCCTCGCTGGCCGCGATCGCCGGGCGCTACGACGCGGTCAACATCAAGCTGGACAAGGCCGGCGGCCTGACCGAGGCGCTCAAGCTCAAGGAAGCGGCCGAGGAGCAGGGCTACCAGATCATGGTCGGCTGCATGCTGGGCACCTCGCTCGCCATGGCCCCGGCCACGCTGCTCGCGCAAGGGGCCGCCGTGGTCGATCTCGACGGGCCGCTGCTGCTCGAACGCGACCGGCCGGAGGGCCTGCGCACCGAGGGCAGCGTGCTCCATCCGCCCGGGCCGGCGCTGTGGGGGTGATACCGAAGGGCATTGCGATCGACTCACGATGCCCTTCGGCAAGCGCGACCGCGCGCCCAAGCTTACGCGAGGAAAGCCTGCGCGGCTCCGATCTCCCGGTCACACGCTCGGGCGGCGGGACCATTTCGGCGGGCTGAACTCCTCGGTGAAGTTGGCGAGCATGATGTTGAAGCTGACGCTCACCCGCTCGCCCTCCCCTTCGGTCGGCGCCACGGAATGCTCGAGCCAGGCCGGGAAGACGACGAGCCGCCCCTCGCGCACGTCGAGCTTCATCTCGCTGCCGGTCAGTTCGGTCAGCTTCTTGACCTTCGGCGAGACGACAAAGGCCTGCGGCCTGGGGTCGTGAAAGATGAGGCCGTCCGATTGCTGCGGAGTCTGGGCGTAATAGACGCCGCTCAGGAAGTTGTTCGGGTGCATGTGCGGCCGGTGGCCGGTGCCCGGCGGGTTGACGTTCGCCCAGCACCCGGTGACCGCGAAGTCCGTGTAGTCCACCTGCACGAAGTCGAGCGCGCCTGCGGCCGCCGTGCGGATGAAGGCGACGAGGCGGCGGAACTCCTCGAGCTTGTGCAGATCGTGATGGGTCTGCCAGATGCCCGCCTTGATCGTCTCCTCCCGGGGTTCGAGCAGCTGGTTGATCTTGGGCACGATCTTCGCGTTGATCGCGGCCGCGTCCTCGGGCTTGAGGTCGTGGAGCCACACGCATGTCGGGAAGAACATGAGGACGCGCGCGTCGGCGAAGGCTTGGGGCTGGTCGGGCATTCGTCGCTCTCCTGCAAGCGTTGGCGAAAGTGCGACTCACCACGAAGGCGCGAAGAGCACCGGGTTTGCCGAACCGGCACCGCACGATCGCCGAGGCATCCATGCGCCGACCGGCCGGCCGTGAACGATCCGGATCGAGCCCGGCGCGTCTTCGCGTGCCTTGTCGCCCTCGTGGTTCATTCCTGCATGTCTAGCGCCGCCGCAGCAGGTTGAGGCGGCAGGGCTGATCGAAGACGTAGGCGCCGCCCACCCGCTCGGCGGCGGCTTCGAAGGCCCGGCGCAGGTCCCCCTCGCGCGCCTCGACCGCCGGGCGGCGGCGCTCGTCGACCGCGATCAGGCGGTCGCTGAACTCGGCGAAGCTCTCATAGCGGACCGGCGCCAGGTAGGAAAGCTCCCGCTCGGCCTCGAACCGGGGCCCGCGCGCGGCCTCGAGCACGGCCTCGTACGCCCTGGCGCGGACATACGTCTCGTCCTCGATGCCGCGCACGAGCTCGAAATAACGTCCTGCGGCGACCGGTTCGACGACGCCGACCAGGCCGCCGGGCTTGACGACCCGCGCCGCCTCCGCCAGCGCCTCGGATTGCCGCGGCACCGGCACGTGATGGAGCGCGTTGAAGAAGACCGCGACGTCCAGGCTGGCGTCGGGCAGCGGCAGGGCCTCGGCCGCGGCAAGGACGTAATTCTCGTCGCCCGCAGGCGCGACGGCGCGGGCGCGCGCCAGCTGCCCCCGCGAGCAGTCGATCCCGGTCACGCGCGCCCCGGCGCGCGTCATCGCGCGCACCAGCGCGCCGTCGCCGCAGCCGATGTCGGCCACGCGCGCACCTCCGAGCGTCAGGGTTTCCGCGATCACCTCGCGGTGCGTACGGCGCGGCGGTTCGTTTGCGGTATTCACGACGAAGACGCGAAGGCACGAAGAAGCACGGAGCCAATTTCGGCCAATTTCATAAGATCCAATTTCATAAGATCAGTCGCCTGATGCCGT
This sequence comes from Kiloniellaceae bacterium, assembly GCA_046758005.1. Classification (GTDB taxonomy): domain Bacteria; phylum Pseudomonadota; class Alphaproteobacteria; order Kiloniellales; family J153; genus JBHHZJ01. The sequence goes on along the minus strand of JBHHZJ010000090.1, from coordinate 9,995 downwards.
CCTTTATCAGCGGCACATTGAAATTGATCAAGAATCCGAGGCGCTTCCCGGAGAGTTTCAAATAGGTAAGCAGTTGCGCGTCGAAGACGGGAAGTAGCTTTTCCACCGTCTTGAGCTCCAGAACGATCCGGTCTTCGATCAGAAGGTCCAACCGCAATCCCGCATCGAGCCGCATACCGTCATACATGACGGGAACCGCGACCTGCTGAGCGACGGCGTCCCCCGGTTTTCCAACTCCCGGACCATGCAGGCCTCGTATACCGATTCGAGCAGGCCCGGTCCAAGCGTCGAGTGCACCTTGTAGGCGGAATCAACGATCTGTCCGGCAATCCGCTCGGTGTCCGCGGACAACCTTCCAGCCTGATAGGTCTCCGTGTTCACTTCGTGTCTTCGCGTCTTCGTGGTGAGTTCGCTTGCTCCGAGACCGCCGCCACGAAGATTGCCCGCATTTGCAGCGCCGGCGCAATCGGCTAGAGCAGATCCGGGTCGATGAGAATCGCCCGAAGGCGATTCATCGACCCGGATCTGCTCCAACTGTAATGTATAGAGCGGATTCACGTGATTGATTGGAACCGCGAAGTGGTTCCAATCAATCACGATCCGCTCTAGGCTTGCAGGCCGTGCGCGATGGGTTGGCCGGGCCGCCCACAATGGACCTGACGAGCGAGGACTTTCCGGAGATCCGAGAGGCGGTGCGCGCGCTCTGCGCCCGTTTTCCCGGCGCCTACTGGCGCGCGCTCGACCGCGAGCGCACTTACCCGGAGGATTTCGTCCGCGCGCTGACCGAGGCGGGTTATCTTGCCGCGCTCATCCCCGAGGAGTACGGCGGCAGCGGCCTGCCGCTCTCCGCCGCCGCGGCGATCCTGGAGGAGATCCACGCCTCCGGCGGCAACGGCGCGGCGTGCCACGCCCAGATGTACATCATGGGCACGATCCTGCGCCACGGCGGCGCGGCGCAGAAGCGCCGCTGGCTGCCGGAGATCGCGGCCGGGCGCCTGCGCCTGCAGGCCTTCGCCGTGACCGAGCCGACGAGCGGCACGGACACCCTCGGCCTGGCGACGACGGCGCGCCGCGATGGCGAGCACTACGTGGTCCACGGCCAGAAGGTCTGGACCAGCCGGGCCGAGCATTCCGACCTCATGCTCCTGCTCGCGCGCACCACGCCGCAGGATCGGGTGCGGCGCAAGGGCGAGGGCCTGTCGGTGTTCGTGGTCGACCTGCGCGAGGCGACGGCCGGGCCGAACCCGCCCGTGGCGATCCGGTCGATCCGGACCATGATTAACCACGCCACGACCGAGGTCTTCCTCGACGGGCTGCGGGTGCCGGCGGAGAACCTGATCGGCGAGGAGGGCCGGGGCTTCCGCTACATCCTGGACGGCATGAACGCCGAGCGCATCCTGATCGCCGCCGAGTGCATCGGCGACGCCCGCTGGTTCATCGACAAGGCGCGCGCCTACGCCTGCGAGCGGCGGGTGTTCGGCCGCCCGATCGGGCGGAACCAGGGGGTGCAGTTCCCGATCGCCCGCGCCTACGCGCAGGCCGCGGCGGCGGCCCTGATGGTCAGGCGCGCGGCGGGCCTGTTCGAAGCGGGTCGGCGCTGCGGCGCGGAGGCGAACATGGCCAAGCTGCTCGCCGCCGAGGCCTCGTGGGCGGCGGGCGAGATGTGCCTGCAGACGCACGGCGGCTATGGCTTCGCGGAGGAATACGATGTCGAGCGCAAGTTCCGCGAAACGCGGCTGTATCAGGTGGCGCCCGTTTCGACCAACCTGATCCTGGCGTATCTGGCCGAGCACGTGCTCGGCCTGCCGCGGTCCTATTAGGGGGTCGGAACGGGCACGGCGCGGCCGGGTTCGTCGCGGCGCTTGCCCGATACCCTGCATCGCCCAGATCGCCCCGGGCGCCGCGCCCGCCCGGACGGACCGATTTGCCGTCATGAATCGAGTCAATATCGGCGGCGGCTGGTACTATAGATATGGCGAGATATGGCGGCGGGCGATCCAGTCCCTCGGGCAGGTGCCTGCGGAATTCCGATCGCCCGGGCCCCGAGCCATACGGTCATGGGAGAGGACGCCATGAGCAACCGGGTCGCGATCCACAACGGCGACATCACCGCGCTCGACGTCGACGCCATCGTCAACGCGGCCAACGAGCGCCTGGCGCCGGGCGGCGGGGTGTGCGGCGCGATCCATCGGGCCGCCGGTCCGGAGCTGGCCGAGGCGTGCCGGCGCGCGGGCCGCTGCCCGACCGGCGAGGCGCGAATCACCGACGGCTTCAGGCTCAAGGCGCGCCACGTCATCCACGCCGTCGGGCCGGTCTGGCAGGGCGGCGGCGAGGGGGAGGACGCGCTGCTCGCCGGGGCCTACCGCAGCAGCCTGGAGCTGGCCAAGGCGCATGGCCTGAGGTCGATCGCGTTCCCGGCCATCTCGACCGGCGTCTACGGCTATCCGCTGGAGCGCGCCACGGAGATCGCGCTCAGGACCGTGCGCGACTGGCTCGAGCGCGACGAAACCATCGAGAAGGTCATCTTCTGTGTCTTCGGCGACGCGGCCGAGCGGGCGTACCGCCAGGCCCTGGCGGCACCGCGTTGAACCGGTCACGACCGGCCGTTGCCACGGGCTCGGCCGGTCGAGGGCGTGGCCCGCGGCGGGGCGGCGCGCGTGGCCTCGTCGTGGACGATCGGACTGCGCGGCGTCACGTTTTTCCTATGGTCGGTCGCTTCCCTCGTTGTCCTTCGGCGGCCGCACGACCTCGAAGCTGGTGGTGTCGCCCTTCGGACGGTCGCCCTCCAGACGCCGGCCGGTGACCAGGAAGTAAATGGTCTCCGCGACGTTGGTGGCGTGGTCGCCCATGCGCTCTATGTTCTTGGCGATGAACAGGAGATGCGTGCCGGCGGAGATGTTGCGCGGGTCTTCCATCATGTAGGTCAGCAGCTCGCGGAACAGCCCAGTGTACATTTCGTCGACCTCTTCGTCGCGGCGCCAGACGTCGACCGCCCGCTCGGCGTCCCGTCCGACGTAGGCCTCGAGCGTGTCCCTGATGATGTCCTGGACCAACCGGGCCATGCGCGGGATCGCGCGCACCGGCTGTATGGGCGCGGTCCGGTTGAGCGCCATGACCCGCTTGGCCACGTTGGCCGCGTAGTCGCCGATGCGTTCCAGGTCGCTCGAAATCTTGAGCGCGGAGATGACCTCGCGCAGGTCGTCGGCCATGGGCTGGCGCAGCGCGAGCAGGCGCACGGCGTCGTGATCGAGGCGCTCTTCGAGCGCGTCGATGGCGGCGTCCTGCCGCACGACCCGCGCGGCCAGGCCGCTGTCGCGCTCGACCAGGGCGTCGATCGCGGCGGCAAGCTGCGACTCGGCCAAGCCGCCCATGCGGACGACGATCTCGTTGAGCCCGTCCAGCTCCTCGTCGAACGACTTGACGATGTGGTGCGGCGCCTTGGTCATGCCTTGTCCCTCCCGGCCGGTGCGAAGCCTCGCCAGTATACTCCGCGCCCGACCGGACCTCCTACCAGCGGCGCTCGAAGCGCCGGCGCAGGACCACCGCGAGCGCGTTCATGGCGATCAGGAACGCCAGCAGGACCACGGTGGCCGCGCTGGTCTTGGCCACGAAGGCGCGCTCCGGACTGTCGGCCCACAGGTAGATCTGCACCGGCAGCACGGTCGCCGGGTCGTTGAACCCGGCGGGGATGTCGACGATGAAGGCGACCATGCCGACCATGAGCAGCGGCGCCGACTCGCCGAGCGCGCGGGCCATGCCGATGATGGTCCCGGTCAGGATCCCCGGCACGGCCAGCGGCAGCACGTGATGGGTGACGACCTGGAGCTGCGAGGCCCCGACCGCGAGCGCCGCCTCGCGCACCGAGGGCGGCACGGCCTTCAGGGCCGCGCGCGCCGCGATGATGATGGTCGGCAGCGTCATGAGCGCCAGCACCATGCCGCCGACCAGCGGCGCCGAGCGGGGCAGGCCGAAGACGTTGAGGAAGATGGCAAGCCCGAGCAGGCCGAAGACGATCGACGGCACGGCGGCCAGGTTGTTGATGTTGACCTCGATGAGGTCGGTCCACCGGTTCTTGGGCGCGAACTCCTCGAGATAGGCGGCGGCCAGCACGCCGACCGGAAAGCTGAGCGCGAGCGTGACGGTCAGGGTCAGGAACGAGCCGACCACCGCGCCCCAGATGCCGGCCTGCTCCGGCTCGCGCGAATCGCCGGCGGTGAAGAAGGTCGTGTTGAAGCGCACGTCCACCAGGCCCGCGGCGGAAAGCGCGTCGACCCAGGCAATGGCGTTGTCCTTGAGCCGCCGGTCCGCCTCGGGCACCTCGCGCGGGATCTGGCCCTTGACGAAGCTGTCGACTTCGTCGGACGACTTGACCCAGACCCGCCGCGTCGTGCCGATCAGGCCCGGATCGGCCAGCACCATCTCGCGCAGCTTGAAGCCCGCGCCCGCGCTGACCAGCCCGGCCAGGGCGCGTTTCTCGCGGCGCCCGGTCACCTCGGGGAAACGCTCCCGCAGGGCGCGCTTGACCAGGGCCTGGTAATCGGCACCGCGCAGCGCCGCCGGGTCGCGGGCGCCCTCGGGATCGATGACCGCGGGGTCGAACGTGACCTCCAGGCCGATGTGGGTCTGGAAGAACGCGGTATAGCCCTTGGCGACGATGCTGACGAGCAGCAGGCCGAGCATGACCACCGCGACCAGGATCGCGAGCAGGCCGTAAAGGCGCAAGCGCGCTTCGGCGGCGTAGCGCCGGCGCAGGCGCGCCGCGGAGAGGTCGGGCCGGCGGGACCGCACGGCCGTGTCGGTCGCCTCAGTCATACGTCTCCCGGTATCTGCGCACCACGTACAGCGCGACCACGTTGAGCGCCAGCGTCGCCGCGAACAGGACCAGGCCGAGGGCAAAGGCGGCCAGGGTCTTGGCGCTGTCGAACTCCTGGTCGCCGACCAGCAGGGTGACGATCTGCACCGTCACCGTGGTCACGGCCTCGAGCGGGTTGGCGGTCAGGTTCGCCGCCAGGCCGGCGGCCATGACCACGATCATGGTCTCGCCGATCGCCCGGCTGACGGCCAGGAGCACGCCGCCCACGATGCCGGGCAGGGCGGCGGGAAAGACCACCTGCCTGATCGTCTCCGCCTTGGTCGCGCCCAGCGCGTAGGCGCCGTCGCGCAAGGCCTGCGGCACCGCGTTCATCACGTCGTCGGACAGCGAGGAGACGAACGGGATGATCATGATCCCCATGACCACCCCGGCGGCCAGCGCCGATTCCGACGACACGCCGAGGCCGAGCGATTCGCCCAGGCGGCGCAGGAACGGCGCCACGCTCAGCGCGGCGAAGAAGCCGTACACCACGGTCGGCACGCCGGCCAGGATCTCGAGCAGCGGCTTGGCGGCGGCGCGAAAGCGCGGGCCCGCGTATTCCGACATGTAGATCGCCGAGAACAGGCCGATGGGCACCGCCACGCACATCGCGATCACGGTGATGAGCAGCGTCCCGGCGAACAGCGGCACGGCGCCGAAGGCGCCCGAGGCGCCGACCTGGTCGGCGCGCAGCGCGGTCTGCGGGCTCCAGTGCAGGCCGAACAGGAACTCGGAGAGGGGCACCCTGGCGAAGAAACGCATCGCCTCGAACAGGAGCGAGAGCACGATCCCGACCGTGGTGAGGACCGCGACGATCGAGGCGATCAGCATGATCGCGCGCACCACCCGCTCCACGTGGTCGCGCGCGCGCAGCTCCGGCCGGACGAAGCGGCTGCCCCAGGCCAGGCCCAGCGCGGCCACGGCCAGGGCGAGGACCGCCATCGCCGCGCGCCCGGCCGCGCGAAACGCGGCGTAGCTGTCGGCCGCCGCCCGCACCGCGGGGTCGACCTCGCGGCTGGCGATGTTGCCGGCGGCCAGGTTCTTCACGTCCAGGACCAGCAGCCCCAGCCGGTCGGGGTCGAGCGACCTGGACTCCGCGGGCAGGTTCGAGATCAACGACCACTCGGCGATGCGCGGCTCCGCGATCGACCACGCCACGACGACGAAGAGCCCGGGCAGGGCACACCACAGGGCCACGTAAAGCCCGTGGTAGCGCGGGCGGGAATGCAGCCCGCGGGTCCGCCCGCCCGCGGCCGCGACCGCGCGCCGGCGGCCGTAGACGTAGCCGAGCGACGCCAGCAGGAGGAGCGCGGCCAGGAGGGTCGTGGTCTGCATGGCGGCGCGTTCAATTCGCCCCGGCGCCCCCGCGATTGCAAGCACGAAAAACAAAGGCCGGCCCGGACGATCCCGGACCGAGCGGCGAAACGGCCCCGCGGCGCGTGCGGCCACGGGGAGCGATCGGGTCACATCGACAGCGGCGCCATCGCCTTGGCCAGGGCCCGAACCGCCTTGCGCTCGGCCGGCGGCAGCGGAATCAGCCCCTTGTCGGCGAGGTAGCCCTCGTCGCTCCAGGCGCGTTCGCTGGTGAACTCCGCGACGTACTCGGCGATGCCGGGGATCACGCCGACGTGCTGCCGCTTGACGTAGAAGTAGAGGGAGCGCGAGATCCCGTACGCGCCGGCCGCGATGTTCTCGAACGTCGGCTCGACGCCGTCCACGATCGCACCTTGGATCTTGTCGGCGTTCCGATCCAGGAACCCGAAGCCGAAGATGCCGACCGCCTTCGGGTTGGCCTCCAGCTTCTGCACGATCAGGTTGTCGTTCTCGCCGGCCTCGATATAGGCCCCGTCCTCGCGGATCGCATGGGCGATCGCCTTGAACGCGCTCTTGTCCTTCTTGCGCAGCGCCTTCAAGCTGTCGAACGTTTTCGCCCCGCCTTCCATGGCCAGCTCGACGAAGGCGTCGCGCGTGCCGCTGGTCGGCGGCGGGCCGAGCACCTCGATCTCGACGTCGGGCAGCGCGGGATCGATCCCGCTCCAGCGCCGGTAGCGGTTGGGTACGAGCTTGCCGTCGGGGCCGGGAACCTTCTTGGCGAGCGCCAGGAAGATCTGCCGTTTGGTCAGCTTGAGGCGCGGCGCCGACTTGGCGTTGGCGAGCACGATGCCGTCGAACCCGATCTTGACCTCGGTCATGGTCACGCCGTTCTTCGTGCAGGCCTCGAACTCCGATTTCTCGATCCGGCGCGAGGCGTTGGTGATGTCGGGATGTTCCACCCCGACGCCGGCGCAGAACAGCTTCATGCCGCCGCCGGTGCCCGTGCTCTCGACCACGGGGGTCTTGAACTTCGTGCTCCTGCCGAACCGCTCCGCGACCGCCGCGGCAAACGGGAACACCGTGGAGGAGCCCACGATCCGGATCTGGTCGCGGGCCGCCGCCGGTCCGGCGAGCGCCAGCACGGCACCCGCGAGCGCCGCGACGGCCAGGCAACTTCTCATTCTCATGGCGACAAGATCTCCATCTCCGTTGGCAATGAACATGGGAACGCCGCCTACCTCATTCCCGGGTTCGCCGAGGTATCGGAACCATGGTCCGCGTGGCGATCCCGCCGGTGCCCGACCCCCTATCGGGCCGCGAAGGATTCGGCAAGCAGAACGTTTCCCTTGCGTCCGCGTCCCGAACGCGCGGCCTTCCGTGTCGGTTCGACCCGATGTTCTTGTTGCGTTCACGACCTTCCCGGGGACTTGACGATCGGTCGCCTGGCGCGCTCCACAACCCGAGCGCCCTCCGCGGCGGCCCGTCAGGGTTGGCGCCGCGCGAATCCCACTGTCCGATCGGGCGGCGTTGGGGTACCTTCCGCGGCCGCCCGAGCCCAAGGAAGCGATTCGACGACGCCATGCCGACGCGTCTGACGGTCAAGCACACGACGGTCTACCGCTACGCGCGGCCGGTCACGTTCAACGAGCATCGCCTGATGTTCCGGCCGCGCGACAGCCACGACATGCGGCTGCTGTCGACCGGCCTGACGATCGCTCCGCCGGCGCGGGTGAGGTGGCTCCACGACGTCTTCGGCAACTCGATCGCCATCGCCAGCTTCGCCGAGGCGGCCGAGCGCCTGCATCTCGAAAGCGTCTTCACCGTCGAGCATTTCGGTCTGTCCGAGGCCGAATTCCCGATCGAATCCTACGCCCGGACCGTGCCGTTCAGCTATCCGCGCGACGAGGTGCCCGACCTCGGCCGCACCATCGAGCGTCACTACGAGGACGCCGAGCACACGGTGGACGCCTGGGTGCGCCGCTTCCTGGCGCCCGACGGCTGGACCGAGACCGACGCCCTGCTGGTCGCCATGACCAGGGCGATCCACCAGAACTTCGCCTACCAGACACGCAGCAACGGGATCCAGACGCCGGCCGAGACCCTGAAGCGCATGGCCGGCACCTGCCGCGACCTCGCGCTGCTCATGATGGAGGCTGTGCGCAGCCTCGGCATGGCGGCGCGTTTCGTCAGCGGCTATCTTTACGATCCGGCGCTCGACGGGGCGGAGCGGGGTATGGTCGGCGCGGGCTCGACCCACGCCTGGGTGCAGGTCTATCTGCCGGGCAGCGGCTGGGTCGAGTTCGACCCGACCAACGGCCTGGTCGGCGGCCCGAACCTGATCCGCGTCGCGGTGGCCCGGGACCCCTCGCAGGCGATCCCCGTTCAGGGCACCTACACGGGGTCGAAGGAGGACTTCCTGGACATGTCCGTGGAGGTCGTGGTCACCGCCGAGCCGATCTCCTGAAACCCATTTGCGAAACCGACGCACGAGCGGGAACATGCCGACCTGGGACTTCGAAGCATTGACGTTCTATGGCAATGCCATCCTCGACTGGCTGCTCGCGATCGGGGTGGCGGCGCTCGTCTTTGTCGGGCTGCTCGCCCTGCGCGGGCTCGCGGTCCGTCGCCTGCGCCGGGGCGCGGAGGCGAGCCGGACGCGGCTGGGCACGGCGCTCGAGGTGGCCGCGGGCCTGGTCCGGCGCATCGCCTGGCCGTTCCTGGCCGTCATCGCGCTCTACGCCGGGGCCTACTACCTCGACCTGCCCGACAAGGCGGTCGGGGTGCTCAGTGCCGCCCTGGTGGTCGTGGTCTTCTTCCAGTTCGGGCTGATCGGCACCTATGCCTTGATCACCTGGGCCGAAGGCTACGAGCGCGCCAAGGACGACCCGACCCTCAAGACCACGTTCGGGGCCGTCCGCTTCCTGGGGCAGTTGGCGATCTGGTCGTTCGCACTGCTGCTCGCGCTCGACAACCTGGGCGTGGACATCACGGCGCTGGTCGCCGGCCTGGGCATCGGCGGCATCGCGGTCGCCTTCGCGCTGCAGAGCATCCTCAACGACCTGTTCGCCTCGGTCTCCATCATCCTCGACAAGCCGTTCGAGGCCGGCGACTTCATCATCGTCGGCGACCTGCTGGGCACGGTGGAGCGTATCGGGGTCAAGACCACGCGGCTGCGCAGCCTGTCCGGCGAGCAGATCGTGCTGTCCAACAACGACCTGCTGCAAAGCCGCATCCGCAACTACAAGCGGATGAACGAGCGGCGCGTGGTGTTCTCCGTCGGCGTGACCTACGAGACCCCGGCCGAGAAGCTGGCGGCCATCCCGGCCATGCTGCGCGAGGCCGTGGAGGCCCAGCCGTTCACCCGCTTCGACCGGGCGCACTTCAAGCAGTTCGGCGACTTCGCGCTCGTCTTCGAGATCGTCTATTACATGCTCATGCCCGACTACAACCTGATGATGGATGCGCAGCAGGCGATCAACCTGACGATCTTCGGCCGCTTCGCCGAGGAAGGGATCGAGTTCGCCTATCCGACGCAGACGATCCACCTGCGGCCGGTCGCCGGCGAGGCGCCTTCCGGCATCGTCACGTGAGCGCGGCCGCGCGACGACGCCCGAGGAGGCGGCGTTCCTCAGCGAGCCGGAGTCGTCGTTCTAGAGCGGATCGTGATTGACTGGAACCACGTCGCGGTTCCAGTCAATCACGTGAATCCGCTCTATTACATTACGGTTGGAGCAGATCCGGCGCGCCCGCGGTTGGCGGCGGCCGATCCGCCCATTATACCAAGTCTCGGTGATAATGACCCTTTTGACCGCTGGGCTTTGACCCGCTG
>JBHHZJ010000089.1:0-14014 GCA_046758005.1 Kiloniellaceae bacterium | reverse complement strand
GTACTAGGATCGGGGTCCGCCGTGTTCCGCCCATCACAAGGGCCGCACGGCGACGCCCGAAGGGCGAGCAAGGCCGCCCGGAGGGTCGCTTTTCACGCTCACCGGCGGGCGCCGGCGTCGCTTGACGATGTCCCCGCGCCGCTGAGTTAGCGGAGAATACGGTGAACTGAGGCGATTCGGTCCGTCCGCCTCAAGGACCGAAAGGAAACACGGTTGCTTATGGGCGCGCGGCCTCAGCGCCGTTTCCTGTCGGGTCCGTAGTATTTCGATAGGTAATCGAGGATCAGCTTCCGGTCCTCGGGTTCCGGTGGTTCCATTTCCTGTTCGTCGACCATCCAGACGAGTGTCTCGTCCCAGAAGTCCCGGCTCAATCCCTGCTGCTTGACCAGGGCTAGCGAGTGACAGGCCCGGCAGGTGTAGAAAACCTGCTCGCGCCCGGGGCCCGCCGGCAGGCCCTCGAAGGCTTCGTCAGCCGGGTCCGTGGCGGCGGGCTCCTGTGTCCCGGCCGGCGCTGCGCCGACGGTCGCCAGCGACAGCAGGACGGCGAACACAATCGGGCAGAGATGCCCACGAAAGGACATGGACTGTCTGGCGCGCGAGAGGTGCGGGCGCGACCGGATCAGGCGACCGTAACGGAAATCCGGTGCATGGAGTTGTTGAGGTACCCTTTCGGGTTCCAGGCGATGGCGAAGGGCTGCATGCGGCCCTCATTGTCCGTGGCTCGCGCCCAAACCTCGTAGTACCCCTTCTGCGGGAAACGGATTCGCTGCGACCAGCGCTGCCACGCGTAGGGGTTGGGCAACGTGTGAAGCTGGGCCTCGATCCAGGTGACTCCGAAATCGATGGATAGATGCACCGCCTTCACCGTGTTGTCGCCGGCCCAGGCGTGGCCGCGCACGTCAAGGGTGCGGGTGCCTTCGGGCAAGGCGAGCCCCGTCTCGGGTGAGGTGATCAGGGACTTCACCGGCATCGAATGGATGATCTTGAAGTCGGCTTCCGGCACCTTGGTTCCCGGCGCCACCGTGTACCGGGGCACGCGGTAGGCCTTGCCCGTCATCTTCTTGCCATCATGGACCTTGTCCCGGAGCCAAACCCGCGTCAGCCATTTCTGTGAGCACGATCCGGGCCATCCCGGAATCGCCAGGCGCAAGGGCGCGCCGTTCATGGGATGGATCGGACCACCATTCATGGCGAAGGCGATCAGGTTGTTCGGATCCATGGCCTTCTCAATGGGCACGCCGCGGGAAATCGGGAAGCCCGGTTTTCCAGACACTTTCGTGTCGGCTCCTTCATGGGCGGTGTAGACGACGTTCTGCTTGACGCCGGCAGCCTTGAGAACGTCGGCCAGACGCACCCCCGTCCACTCGGCGCAGGCGACGGCGCCGACGGTCCACTGGTTGCCCCTGGCCGGGGGATCGAAAACCGCGCGGCCGTTGCCGCCACATTCGATGCAGAGTTTCCGGTTGACAACCGGGAACTTGTTCTTGAGCTCTGCGATGGAGAGCTTCATCGGATTGTCGACCAAGCCGTCGATGGTCAGCTCCCAGGTGTCCGGATCGACGCCCTCGGGCGGGATGCCGTTGTTGCGGATGAAGTGCCGCGACGTCGGCGTCACGTCGTCGTCGAGGAGATGCGCCGGGGTTTCCGCGTTGACCGGCCGGTCGTTGAGCACAATCAGCCCGTCCTTGCCCTCGATCATGCCGTTGGTTGTGGCGAGGGCCTCGGGAATGAACCCGGACGGCATGTTGCGGTGGAACGGGATGGCGGCGCCCAGCAGGGCCCCCATGGTCGCGAGACCGGCGCCTCTCAGGAATCCGCGCCGATCCTTGTGCGGGACGCGCCCGAACACCAGCCTGTCGGCGAGTTCGGGATCCCTGGCGAAGAGCTCGAAAAGGTCGACTTCCTTTTTGGCGCGATATGGAATTTCCTTTGGCATGATGCCCCCCATTTTTGCATGTCCGTTCGGCGACCGCCTTCAGCGGCGGATATTCGTTGGAGATTAAACGGTCCGGTAGGCCCGTTTATTCCGCCGCCGGCAAACAATCTTCGGGGTGATTCAGGTGAAACAGGGCTCGCTTTCGTCGCGGCTCTTGCGCAGCACCATCTGCGTCTCTTTGTCGAAGGGAAGGTGTTGGCGGCTGGTATGGCGGACGCTTTCGGCGAGCAGCCTGAACCGGGTCGAATCCATGCCCTCGGACATGATGACGTAGCCCAGCCCGCCGGCTTGCCAGGCATAGGCTTCGTTCTTGCCTTTGCGCAGGGGAGTGAGCGTCTCGCCCATTGCGTCCGGGGAAGGAAACGCGATCAGGCTGATCTTGCAGCCGCGGGTGCCGCGGTAGCCCACGAGCAAGGCCCGGCGGCCCCGTGGAAACGGCTTGACCGCGACGTGGACGATGGAAAGCCGGGCGGCCGAAAGGTCGGGAACATAGGTCCCCGGGACGCCCTCTGCGGACCCTGCGACCAGCAGGCTCGATCCGGTTTGCCTCGCAGCCTCCTCAAGCGACCAACCCTGGTGCAACTGCCAGGCGCGCGCGCGCCAGTCCGCCCCGGGTTTGCGGTTGAAGCCCGAAACCAGCAGCGAGCCGGCGACGAACAACGCCAAGGCGATGCCGGCGGCGATGGCGATGCCGCGCCCGCGGCTCTGCGGCGTCGGCACCGAAAGCGGCGGCGCCTCGACACCCTCGGCCACCGCCGAGCGCAGACGGCTCAGGGCCGCGACCTGACGGGCCAACGCGGGGTCGTCGGCGACGGCCCGGGCGACCTCCGCAGCGGCGGCGGCGTCGAGTTCGCCGTCCACGTAAGCGTTCAGGGTCTCGAAAGAGATCGGGCCGTCGCTCATCGCATTCCCGTTTTCTTTCTCACTGACAACGCATGGACGTTGCTGGATCCGATCGCCTCGAGAAGGGCCCGCCGGGCGCGGCTGATGCGGCTCATAACAGTGCCTGCGGGGACGCCCAAGCAGCGCGCCGCCTCCGCGTAACTTAGACCCGCGATGTCGATAAGGGCGATGATCTCCCGGTGAGGTTGCGGAAGTTTCGCCATCTCGATCTTCACGGTCAAAACGCTGATAAAACGTTCGTCGCCTTGCCAAAATTCCATCTCGGCAACAAAATTTCTGTCGTCGACGGCCGATTTGGCGGTTTTTTCGTGCCGCATGCGGTCGAGAAAGGCGTTCCTCAAAATCCGGAACAGCCAGGCCCGGTAGGCTGGTTCGTCCCGGGGCGTATTTCGGGTCGACAGCGCCTTCAAGGCGCATTCCTGGACTAGGTCTTCAGCCTGGTGCGGGTCCCTGGTCAGGCTGAGGGCATAGCCGTACAGCCTTTGCAAATGGGCCTCAATCCTCCGCTTCTTCAAATGCCCTCCCAATGTGATGAGAACTTTCGGAAATGGGTTGGGTTTCGAGAATCTTAGCGTTATCCGACAGAATCGCAAAAAGGCACCGTGTCCCCGGCGCCGCGCCGACCGGCCTCACGGCGCGCGCAGTTGGCGCCGGAAGTAGGCGACGTTGGCGACCAGGCCCGGCAGGAGCCACTGGAACAGGCGGCAGACCTCCAGCACCTCCGACACCGAGGCGTCCTTGGCCGCCGCGGCGCGCAGCGCCGCCGGCGTCAGGCCGCCGGGGTTGGGCAGCGCCCGGGCCGCGGCCACGGCGCGCGCGTGCACGGTCTCGATCAGCCGCTCGTAGGCGGGGGTCGCGACGACCGGCTTGAGGTCGCCCCAGGCGAGGTGGAAATAGCTCGGCCAGCGGGCGAAGGCGCGGTAGTCCGTGTTGACGAAGGGCAGCCCGAGCGTCGCCTTGATGTCCTCGTAGAGCGCGCGCGTCGGCGGGTCCGCGTGATGCGCCTCCAGCAAGACGAACGGAACCTCGACATCCGGCGCGTGGCGGCCGGCGAAGGGCGGCGCGTCGCGCGCCGCGCGCGGCTCGCCGCCCTCCAGCAGGTCGCGCACGATGGTCGCGACGATCAGGTAGGGGTAGTTGCCGTGCGAGAACACCTCGTTGATCGCGCGGATGGCGTCGATCTCGCGCGGCGCGTAGCCGATCGCCTCGAGGCGCGGGACGATCGGCGGCGGGTCGAGGCCGGCGGCCGCCTCCTCGACGAAGGCGCGCAGGGCCTGGAACGCCGAAACGAAGGGCCGGCTCGCGCACAGCGGCCGCAGGCCGGTCCACAGCGTGTCGTAGAAGGCGGCGTAGTGGGCGTAGGCCATGGTCACGACGCCCATCCACGGCACCTGGAAGACCGCCTTCATGTCCTCGTAACGCTCCTTCAGCGCGCCCGCGGCGCGGTATTCCGGCACCGGGCGGATGGTGGGGATCGGGTCCGGGCGGCGGCGGGGAAGATCCGTCATCTTCGGCTCCAATTCGGTTTCTTTCATGCGCCGCGGGCCGGCGCTTCAGTGCGCCACCATGACGTGGCGCGCAACCGTGTAGTCCTCCAGCCCGTACATGGACATGTCCTTGCCGTAGCCGGACGCCTTCAGGCCGCCGTGCGGCATCTCGTTGCACAGCATGAAGTGGGTGTTGATCCAGGTGCAGCCGTATCGCAGCCGCGCCGCGGTGCGCATGGCCTTGGACACGTCGCGCGTCCACACCGAGGAGGCCAGGCCGTAGTCGGACTCGTTGGCCCAGCGGACCGCCTCCTCCACGTCGGAGAAGCGGGTCACCGAGACGACGGGGCCGAACACCTCCTTGCGCACGATCTCGTCCTCCTGACGCGCGCCGGCGACGACGGTCGGCTCGTAGAAGAAGCCGGCGCCGGCCGAGGCCTTGCCGCCGCAAGCGATCTCTGTGTGCGGCAGCGCTGCCGCGCGCTCGACGAAGCCGGCCACGCGCTCGCGCTGGCGCGCGCTGATCAGCGGCCCGATCTCGACGCCCTCCTCCTCGGGGCGGCCGACCTTGATGCTCGAGACCGCGCCGGTCAGGTCGGCGATCAGATTGTCGTAGACCTTGGCGCCGGCGTAGATGCGGCACGCGGCCGTGCAATCCTGCCCGGCGTTGTAGTAGCCGAAGGCGCGCACGCCCTCGACCACCGCGGACAGGTCGGCGTCGTCGTAGACGATGACCGGCGCCTTGCCGCCGAGCTCGAGGTGCGTGCGCTTGAGCGTCCTGGCCGCGGCCTCCAGGACCTTCCGCCCGGTGGCGATGCTGCCGGTAAGCGACACCATCCTGACCCGGGGGTGGTTGATCAGCGTCGAGCCGACGCTCTCGCCCCGGCCGACCACGATGTTGACGACACCCTCGGGCAGGATCTCGGCGGCGTACTCGGCGAACTTGAGCGTGGTCAGCGGCGTCTGCTCCGAAGGCTTGAGCACCACCGTGTTGCCCGCGGCGATGGCCGGGGCGATCTTCCACGCGGCCATCATCAGCGGGTAGTTCCAGGGCGCGATCGAGGCGACGACGCCCACCGGATCGCGGCGGAGCATGCTGGTGAAGCCCTGCAGGTACTCGCCGGCGGCGCTGCCCGGCAGGCAGCGCGCGGCGCCCGCGAAGAAGCGGAATGCGTCGGAGATCGCCGGAATTTCGTCGTCGAGCGCGGCGGCGCGCGGCTTGCCGCAGTTCAGCGATTCGAGAGCGGCGATCGCCTCCGCGTTCGCGTCGATGCGGTCGGCGAGCTTGAGCAGGAGGGCCGAGCGCTCGGCCGGCGTGGTCTGCGACCAGTCCTCGAACGCCTTCTCGGCGGCCTGGACCGCCCGATCGACCTGATCGGGCGTCGCCTCCGGCACCGTCTGGATCGACTCCCCGGTCGCGGGATCGAGCACCGGCTCCGCGGCGCCTTGTCCGGCGACGAACCTGCCGCCGATCAACATCTCGGTCTGCATGGGCTGCCTCCTCTCAGAGATCGTCTTGTCCGGCCTTTCACCTTGTGCCCCGGCCGGCGTCGCCGCCGCGGGTCAGGTAGTAGGCGATCAGGATGGGAACGAACGTGGCCAGGATGACGAAGACCGCGACCACGTTGGTCACCGGGCGCTGGCGCGGCCGGACCAGCTCGCTCAGCATCCAGATCGGCAGCGTGGTCTGCGGCCCGGCGGTGAAGGTGGTCACGATCACCTCGTCGAACGACAGCGCGAAGGCCAGCATGCCGCCGGCTAGGAGCGCGGTCGCGATGTTGGGCAGCACCACGTAGCGGAAGGTCTGGAAGCCATCGGCGCCCAGGTCCATGGAAGCTTCGATCAGCGAGCCGGAGGTGCGGCGGAAGCGCGCCAGCACGTTGTTGTACACGACCACGACGCAAAACGTCGCGTGCCCGACCACGATGGTCCAGAAGCTGAACGGAATGTCGACCAGGTTGAAGGCCGCGCGCAGCGAGATTCCCGTGATGATGCCGGGCAGCGCGATCGGCAGGATGATGAGCAGGGTGATCGTCTCGCGCCCGAAGAAACGGCTTCGATACATGGCCGCCGCGGCCAGGCCGCCGAGGGCGAGCGCGATCGCGGTCGCGGCGCCGGCCGCTCTCAGCGACAGGCCGAGCGCCTGCCAGATGTCCTGGCGCTCGAAGGCGACGGCGAACCATTTGGCGGTCAGGCCCGGCGGCGGGAACTGGTACGACTTGTCCTCGACCGAGAAGGCGTAAAGGACGATGAAGGCCATCGGCACGTGCAGGTACAGCAGGCCGAAGGCCGCGGCGGCCTTGAGGCCGAGCGAGGCGCCGCGCGTCCTAGAGGGCATCGAAGGCCCCCAGGCGTTTGGCCAGCGTCAGATACAGCGCCATGATGGCGATGGGCACGACCGAGAACGCGGCGGCCAGCGGAATGTTGCCGGCGGTGCCCTGCTGCAGGAACACGACCTGGCCGATGAAGAAGCGCGACGATCCGATGATGTAGGGGATGATGTAGTCGCCGAGCGTCAGGGAGAACGTGAAGATCGACCCGGCGACCACGCCCGGGAAGGCGAGCGGCAGGACGACCCGGCGGAACGTCTGCCCCGGGCGCGCGCCCAGGTCGCCCGAGGCCTCGATCAGCGAGCGCGGCACCCGCTCGAGCGCGGCCTGCGTGGGCAGGATCATGTACGGCAGCCACATGTAGGTGAACACCAGGAACATGCCGATGTAGGACACCGAGAGCGAGGACCCGCCGATCACCGGGATGGCCAGGATGCCCTCGAGCAGCCAGGTCAGCTTGACCTGCTCGAAGGTCCAGCCGACGATCCCCTCCTTCGCCAGGATCAGCTTCCAGGCGTAGACCCGGACCAGATAGCTCGACCACAGCGGCAGCATGACGCCGAGAAAGAACAGCGCCTTGACGCGCCCGCCGGCGTAGCGCGCCATGTAGTAGGCCACGGGGAACCCGATGAGCGCGGCGGCCAGGGTGACCGCGCTCGCCATGCCCGCCGTGCGCACGATCACGTCCAGGTTGGCCCGGCTGGACAGCAGCTCGGCGTACGTGCGCAGGGAGAACTCGCGCACGATCCGGCCGGTGAAGCCGTCGATGTAGAAGAAGCTCTGCGCGAGCAGCGAGAACAGCGAGCCCAGGTAGACGACGCCGAGCCAGAGCAGCGGCGGCGCGAGCAGCGCCAGCAGGAACAGGCGCGGGCGCGCGTACAGCGCGGTCGAGAGCCGCCGCGCGATCGGCGGCGGCGCGGCGGCGGCGGCGGTGGCTCGGGCGATCGCCATCGGCGGCCTCAGCGCGGCGGGCTCATGGGCTGGATCGCCGAACGTTCGAAGGCGAGGCGCACGGGATCGCCCGGGCCCGGCCGCCGCCGCTCGTCCAGCCCGACCTCGTTCTGGCGCATGACGATCAGCCGGCCGCCGCCGTCGAGCGCCACGTCATAGCGCGTGCTCGACCCCAGATACTGCACCTCCTCGACGGTCCCCGTGGCCAGGCACAGCGCCCCGTCCCCGGGCGCCTCGCCGTCGAGGATGCGGATCCGCTCGGGCCTGAGCGCGAACGCCTGGTCCAGCCCCGCGATGCGCGCGGCCACGTCGGGCTCGACCAGGTTCGACATGCCGACGAAGTTGGCGACGAAGGGCGTGGCCGGGTGCTCGTAGATCTGCTCCGGCGTGCCGATCTGCTCGATCCGCCCTTGGCTGAACACGGCCACGCGGTCGCTCATGCTCAACGCCTCCTGCTGGTCGTGGGTCACGTAGATGAAGGTGATGCCCACCTTGCGCTGCAGCGCCTTCAACTCGACCTGCATCTGCTCGCGCAGCTTGAGATCGAGCGCGCCGAGCGGCTCGTCGAGCAGCAGGACGCGGGGATGGTTGATGAGCGCGCGGGCGAGCGCCACGCGCTGGCGCTGGCCGCCGGACAGCTCCTCCGGCCTGCGCCGGCCCAGGCCCTGCAGGCGCATCAGCTCGAGCATTTCCTCGGCGCGGGCCCGGCGCTCCTTCTCCGGCACCTTGCGGACCATCAGGCCGTAGGCGACGTTGTCGAGCACGCGCATGTGCGGGAACAGCGCGTAATCCTGGAACACGGTGTTCGCGTCGCGCTCATAAGGCGGCACGGCGTCGACGTTCTGGCCGCGGATGAAGACGTGCCCGGCGTCCGGGCGCTCGAAGCCCGCGATCAGCCTGAGGCAGGTCGTCTTGCCCGAGCCCGAGGGGCCGAGCATGGAGAAGAACTCCCCGTCGCCGACCTCGAAGCTGACGCCGTCGACCGCGCGCACGACCCCGAAGTGGCGGCTGACCGAGGCGAAGCGAACCGCGGCGACCATGGTGGGCGTTACTTTGCGAAATCCGCGCGACGGTCCCCATCCTTCGACGAACTCAGGATGAGGACCTCATGTCGAGCCTGTCGAAACATGAGGTCCGGTCCCGTACCTCCGGTGTGATCGCGTGCGGATGCCCGGCCGCCTCGACCGCAGGCGTCGGACGGGCGGACCGGCCGCGCCGCGCGCCGCAGGCCCGCCCGGACCTTCACCGACCGCCGAGCACCGCGATGTAGCTGGTCACCCAGCGGTAGTAGGGCACGCAGCTTTGCTGCGTCTTGCACTGCGCCCGCGGCGTGCGCCAGAAGTGGATCTTGTCGAAATCGCCGAAGCCGTTGACCTTGCACCCCTCGGGGCCGAGCAGCGCGTTGCCCTCGCAGGCGGCCGGCACGACCGGCACCGAGCCGAACCAGGCGGCCAGGTCGCCCTGCAGCTTCTTGTTGAGCGACCACTCCATCCACAGGTAGGCGCAGTTGGGGTGCGGCGCGTTCGCGTGCATCATGGTGGTGTCGGCCCAGCCGGTGGCGCCTTCCTTCGGCACCACGCTGTCGATGGGCTGGCCCTTGCTCTTGAGCAGGTTGACCTGGAACGGCCACGCCGAGGAGGCGACCACGCCCTCGTTGGTGAAGTCGTCGATCTGGATGAAGGGGTCGTGCCAGTAGCGGTTGACGATCACGCGTTGCTTGCGCAGCACGTCGAGGGCGGCGTTGAACTGCTCCTCGTTCAGCTCGTACGGGTCCTTGATGCCCAGCTCCGGCTTGTGGCGCATGAGGTAGAGGCCGGCGTCGGCGATATAGATGGGCCCGTCGAAGGCCTGCACGCGGCCCTTGTTCGACTTGCCGTCGGGCAGGCTCATCTCCTCGAACACGACCTTCCAGCTGTCCGGCGCCTGCTTGAAGACCTGCGTGTTGTACATGAGCACGTTGGAGCCCCACTGGTACGGCACGCCGTAATGCTTGCCGCCTACCGTGTGCCAGGGGGCGTTCTGCAGGCGCGGGTCGATGGTCGAATAACTGGGCACCAGCGCGACGTTCACCTCCTGGACCCGGTTTCCGTAGATGAGCCGCAGACTGGCGTCGCCCGAGGCGGTTACGAGGTCGAAGCCGCCTTCGTTCATGAGCGCGACCATCTCGTCCGAGGTTCCCGCGGTCTTGACCCGGACCCGGCAGCCGGTTTTCTTCTCGTAGCCGGACACCCAATCGAAGTTCGGGTCGGTCTCGCCGCGCTCGATGTAGCCGGGCCAGGCGACGATATCGACGACGCCTTCGGGTGGCCCCAGCTTTTGCAATGGCGCCGCGCCGGCTTGCCCGGCGCCGAGCCCAAGCCCGAGCGCGGCCGCCGCCGCGGCGCGAATGATCCACCCGCTACTGGCTTTCCCAGACATGTGATCCTCCCTGACCATCCCGTTTGAGGTGCCGAATTCGTTCGGTCCCGGAGTGAAACCTACCGCGAGCCAGGGTCTTGGCAAATTCCAAAATTTCGGGCCCGTCGGCGGCCGCCTCTTCGGAATCGGCTTCACGGCGGGCGCCTCGGGATGACAACATGGGCGGCGGCCGGAGGCGACGGATGGGGCAGCCAATCCCAGCGCGCGAAAGACCGCGGGGCGCCGTCCGCGCCGGCCTGGGATGGATTGCGCCGCGGCTGGCAGCCGTCGGGCTGATCGCGGTCGCGTCCTGGCGGCCCGGCGCGGCGGCCGAGCGGCTGCCCGTCTTCGACACCCACGTCCATTACGGCCGCGAGGCCTGGGCGCCCTACGGCCCGGCGGCGATCTTCGCCAAGCTGGACGCCGCTTTCGTGCCGCGGGCCCTGGTCTCCAGCACGCCGGACGACGGCACGCTGATGCTCCACGAGCACGACCCGCAGCGCATCGTGCCGATCCTGCGGCCGTACCGCGACTTGGCGGACATGGGCGGCTGGTTCCGCGACGAGCAGGTTTTGGAGTACGTCGTCCGGCGGCTCGAGCGCGGCATTTACCGAGGGATCGGCGAGTTTCACCTGCGCGACGAAGGCGCCGCCGCGACGCCGCAGATGCGCCGCCTGGTCCGCCTGGCGATGGATCGCGGCATCGTGCTCCACGTCCATTCCGGGGCCGGTCCCGTGCGCGCCCTGTTCGCCCTCGAACCCGACCTGAAGATCCTGTGGGCCCACGCCGGCATGAGCGAACCGCCCGAGGTCGTCGGGGCGCTGCTCGACCGCCATCCCCGGCTATGGACCGAGGTGTCGTTCCGCGCCGGCGACATCGCGCCCGGCGGGCGCCTCGATCCGGCCTGGCGCGACCTGTTCCTGCGCCATCCCGACCGCTTCATGATCGGGACCGACACCTACGTCACGCGGCGCTGGGAGGTATACGGCGCGTTGGTGGAGGAGCACCGCCGCTGGCTCGCCCAGCTTCCGCGCGCGGTCGCGACGGCGATCGCCTACGGCAACGCGGCGCGCGAGTTCGGCGCCGGCAAGCCGGAAATCTCGCCGGACTGAGCGCGGACCGGGATCAGGCCGTACGGTGGCTGACCGCGATCGGCGGGCCGTTCCTCAAGGTCTGGTAGACCACGCAGTAGCGCTCGGTCAGCTTCATGAGCGATTCGAGCTGCTCCGGGCTCGCCTCGGTGTCCAGGTCGAAGCGCAGGCGGATGTCGCGGAAGCCGACCGGCGCTGCCCTGTCAACGGCGAGCGTGCCGCGGAAGTCGAGGTCGCCCTCGGCCGTGACCGTGCCGCCTTTCACGGGGATGTCGAGCGCCGTGGCCACCGCGCGCAGGGTCACCCCGGCGCAGGCGGCCAGCGCCTCGAGCAGCATGTCGCCCGAGCAGGCGGTCAGGCCGTCGCCGCCGGCCGCCGGGTGCAGCCCCGCCTCGACGAGCGCCCGGCCGGTCTCGACCTTGCAGGTCACGTTCGCGGCGTCGAGCTCGCCGACCGCGCGCATGGTGACGACCGCGGCCTCGGGCTCGTCACGGTATCTGGCCTTGAGCGGCGCCTGAAGGGTGCGCAGTTCCTCCGCGTCCATGTCGATCGACCTTCCTATTGCCTGCCTATTGCCTGGGCGGCGTGACATTGCCGTGTCGCCGCGCGGGCGTCCAGTCACGACCGCGTCAGTGAGGCGCGGCGGTCCCCGGCCGGACGCGGACGGCGGTCATCCACGCGGCCGCGACCCCGCTCGATCTCATGTCCAGCCGATGGCGCCGCAGGTCCTCCGCGCTCGCACCATCCGGCGCGCGGCCGAGAAAGGCCGTGAAATCCTTGACCGCGCGGATGTATCCTCTTTGGGTGCTCGGCGTGGAAGCGCGCATCCTCGTGTCCTCGATCATGGGAGTGCTCCTGTCCTGAGGCGAGGTTCGAAACCGCGAAACCTCGACACGGGACAGACCCGTCCCGTTCCTGTGCCGCCCGCCTCGCCCGTCGCGCCAAACGACCGCGAGAGCGGTATAGTCCACGGCTCCTGGCGGACATCGGGGGCGCCGGTCGGAGCCCAACCAGGCCGATCCTCATGAATGCACGGCCCAGTCCATGACCGAATACAGGATCGCCGTCATTCCCGGCGACGGCATCGGGGCCGAGGTGGTGGCCGCCGGGATCGAGGTGCTCGGGGCCGTGCAGGCGCGCCGACCGGCGCTCAAGCTGCGCTTCGAGCGGTTTGCCTGGGGCTCGGACTACTACCGCGCGCACGGCCGGATGATGGCCGACGACGCGCTCGTCAGGCTGGAGGGCTTCGACGCCATCTACTTCGGGGCCGTCGGCGATCCCGAGGTGCCCGACCACGTGACGCTATGGGGCCTGCGCCTGGCCATCTGCCAGGGCTTCGACCAGTACGCCAACGTCCGCCCGGCGCGGGTCCTGGCCGGCGTGGCCAGCCCGCTCGCCGGCGTCGGGCCGGGCGATCTGGACTGGGTCGTGGTGCGCGAGAACACCGAGGGCGAGTACGCCGGCGCGGGCGGCCGGGTGCACCGCGGCCTGCCCGAGGAGGTCGGGGTCGAGACCGCGGTCTTCACCCGTACCGGCGTGCGCCGCATCATGCGCTTCGCCTTCGACCTGGCGCGCGCCCGCCCGGCCCGGCGGCTGACCTGCGTGACCAAGTCGAACGCCCAGCGCCACGGCATGGTCCTGTGGGACGAGATCTTCGCCGAGGTGGCCCGCGACTACCCCGACATCGCGACCGACAAGATGCTGGTCGACGCCATGACCACGCGCATGGTGCTCGATCCGCGAAGCCTGGACGTGATCGTGGCGACCAACCTGCACGCCGACATCCTGAGCGACCTCGCCGCCGCGCTGTCGGGCGGCCTGGGGCTGGCGCCCACCGCGAACCTGAACCCGGAGGGAAGGTACCCCTCGATGTTCGAGCCGATCCACGGCGCGGCCTTCGACATCGCCGGCAAGGGCATCGCGAACCCGGTGGGCGCGTTCTGGAGCGCGGCCATGATGCTAGATCACCTCGGCGAGGAGCAGGCGGCGGCGAGCCTCATGCAGGCGATCGAGCGGGTACTCGCCGCCGGCACGGCGCTGACCCCCGACCTGGGCGGTGGCGCGACCACCGCGCAGGTGACCGAGGCGCTCCGCGCCGCGCTCGGCGGGGCGAACGCCTAATGCCGGCGAGTGAACGACTCCATCGCAACCGCTTGAAACAAAACACTTTCTTTTGAATCGAACTCTCGGACCTGCACGCCCGGGAAGAAGCTCGGGTCACCTCTGCGTTCGCTCATCCGACTTCAACACATTGTGATCGTGCCGCCGGATCGGAATTGATCCAAATCAAAGCGTGGCCAACCGTTAAAACGGATCAAAGCCGATGGTTATTTGCGGGTGAAACAACACGATGCCCGCAAAGCGAAGAATATGATCACGACGCAACTGTGGCATCCGTAGGTGGCGGTATCGCCGCCGCGGACACGTAAAGCGGTGTGGCGCACATGGTCAGTCTGAGGAAAATGTCGCCGGAGGAACTTAAGGCGATGGCTGTCGCGGGGCAGAAGATTGTCGACTGCTACCGGGTGCTCCAGAAGAGCAACTCCAACGTGGTCGCGGAAGTGCTGCGCGGGCAGGGCACATTCTATGAGCTTGACCATTATCCGAAGGGCGACGTCTACGATTCCGAAACCCACTCGCAGTATTTCTACCATTCGCATCGGAGCGGCGAACACGGCCACTTCCACACCTTCCTGAGGGAGAAGGGCATGCCCGAAGAATGCCGCCCGGTCGAACAATCGGAAGCTGCCTTCATGAAGGAGCGTGACGACAAGATCAGTCACCTGATCGCCATTTCCATGAACCGTGCGGGCTTCCCCATCCGCCTGTTTACGACCAACCGGTGGATCACCGCCGACCACTGGTACACGGCGGACGACGTGATCAAGATGCTGGACCGCTTCGAGATGGACCTCGCCT
>JBHHZJ010000088.1:0-14218 GCA_046758005.1 Kiloniellaceae bacterium | reverse complement strand
AACCCCGGACCCGCTGATTAAGAGTCAGCTGCTCTACCAACTGAGCTATGCGCCCACAGGTGCGCTAGATAGCAACTGCGGCGCGCTTTGTCGAGGGGCGCCCGGCGCGCCGGCGGCCTTACACCGGAAAGGTCAGGGCGACCTCGGCGCCGTTCAGGACCGCCGCGCCGGTGCGCAGGCGGATCTCCGCGACCGGCCGGCCCGCGCGCGCCGCATCGCGCGCCACGCCGACCTCCACCGCCGCGCCGGCCCCGGTGCCGGCCACCAGCTCCCACAGGAAGCGTTCCAGAGCCCATCCGATCTCCTCGGGTCCCTTGCCGGCGGTCAGGGACGCCCGGTTGCGGGCCACTTTCGCGGCGATGCGCGCGGCGAGGAGCTGGTAGGGAAGCCGGGCCATGGCGCGGCTCGCGGCCGTGGCGCGCGTGTCGCCGTAGACCTCCGGCCGGTGCAAGGTGGGCGCGCGCATCACGTAGGCGCTGTCGCGCTCGGGCCGGCACGTGAGCGCCGTGATTCCGGCTTCGGCCAGGTCTTCGGCGAGCCGGTCCGGGATCGCGGCGGCCAGCGGGATCTGCATGGGCCGGCCCGGCCCCCGATCCGCCGCGTACAGGTCCAGGCCCTCGATCCGGCCGTCGACGGCCCCGGTCATCTCGGTCGGCCAGCCGCAGCGCGCCACGCTGGCGGCGATCAGGCTGGCCACCGCCCAGACGGGATCGCCCCACAGGTAATCCTCATGGCGGTCGACCGACTCGCTCAGGCCCAGGCTTCGGCGCCGCTCGGCGCCATGCGGCGGGCGCAGCAGGAACCGGTTGAACGCAATGCAGAGCCAGCGCGACGCCTCCTTGTCCCGCAGGGCGCGCCACTTGGCGAATTGCGGTTGGCCCAGGAGGCCGCCCACGTAGGGCAGCTCGCCCGCCGCGGCGCCCGAGTCCAGGCCGAAAAACCCGGGCCCGGCCGCGACGAGCACCGGCGCCTGGAGCCGTTCCCCCGCCTCGCCGAGCGCCTGCAGCCAGTCGAGGTCCGCCGGGCGGTTGACGATCTCGAACGCGGCCACGAGCAGCGCGATCGGCGCGTCCGACACGCCTTCGGCCTCGGCGACGAGGACATGTTCGCGGAGCACATCCAGCACCCGGTCCCTCGGGGCGTTCAGGACTTCGACGGCGATGCCCGCGCGGAAGTCGGCGCGGCGCACCAGGAACGTCAATCCGCGCCACAGGGCCTCCCGTTCCTGCACCAGCGGATGATGGAGGATCTCGTCGATCTGCGCGCCCAGAACCCGCTCGCTGAGCGCGATCGCACGGGCCACGCCCGCGGGCGCGCGCCGGCGTCGGTTCCCCGCCGTCGCCTCGGACACGAACCGCTCGAGGGCACGCTCGGCGCGCGCGTCCGCTTCCGGATCGGAGGCGCCGGACACGATGCCCAGGATGCGGTCGATCGCATCGTCCCGCGGGCCGCCGGGGGCCGCCCTCGGCTCCGCGGACGCTCGCTTCGGGGTCGCGCCCGGGCCGGAGCCCGGCGCATGGGCCTCCCGGCACAGGCGCAGCGCCTCGGCGAAGGCGCCCCCGCCCGCCGTGCCCGCCGCCTCGGCCTCGAGCGCCGCCAGCGTGATCTCGCCGCGCGCCAGATCCTTGAGCCGGTCGCGCAGGCGCAGGCCGCTCGCCAGAAAGGGAAGCTGCCGGGCCAAGCCGGCGGGCGTGAAGTCCTCGAGCGCCGAGACGCGCAGACGCACCTCGAGCCGCGCCGGTTCGTCGGCGAGGCGGTTGGGGACTTCGACCGACAACTCCTCGGCGCAGGATTTCAGGAATTCGGCGATGTCGTCCTTGTCGAGCGTTCGGGGCGCGGCGGCGTCGGGCGCGCCGCCGAAGTCGCCCAGGACGAGCATGCGGAAAGGCTCCAGGTGCGGCACGCGTCAACCTCCGGCAGCGCGCCCTCGGCCGCGCGGGCGCGGCGTGCGGCGGCGTTCGAGGGAGTCATGCACGCCGCGTCCGGCCGGTTCAAGCGGATTTGCCGAGCGGACCCGGCGGCTCAGAACCCGACCGCGTCGCCGCCCTTGAGGTCGAGAATTTCACGCGCCTCGGCCGGGGTCGCGACCTCGAGCGACAAGCCTTCCAGCACCTGACGAATCCTGCGCACCTGCTCGGCGTTGCTCTTGGCCAGTGTGCCCGGCCCGCCCCACAGCGAATCCTCGAGCCCGACCCGCACGTTGGCGCCCATCGCCGCGCCGATCGTGGCCAGCGGGATCTGATTGCGCCCGGCGCCCAGGATCGACCACCGGTAGTCGCCGCCGAACAGGCGGTCGGCGGTGCGCCGCATGTGCATCAGGTCCTCCGGGTGGGTCCCGATCCCGCCCAGGATGCCGAACACGCTCTGGACGAACAGCGGCGGCTTGACCAAGCCCCGGTCGAGGAAGTGCGCGAGGTTGTACAGGTGTCCGATGTCGTAGCACTCGCACTCGAAGCGGGTGCCGTTGGCGCTGCACGAGGTCAGGATGTTCTCGATGTCCCGGTACGTGTTCTTGAACACCAGGTCGCGGCTGTTCTCCAGGTGCCGGCGCTCCCAGTCGTGCTTGAACTCCTTGAAGCGGCCCAGCATCGGAAACAGGCCGAAGTTCATCGAACCCATATTGAGCGAGGCGACCTCGGGCTTGAGGTGCACGGCCGGGCGCATCCGCTCCTCGACGCTCATCGCCGGGCCGCCGCCCGTGGTGATGTTGACCACCGCCTCGCACGCCTGCTTGATGCGCGGCAGGAACCGCATGAAGACCGCCGGGTCCTGGGTCGGACGGCCGTCGTCGGGGTCGCGCGCGTGCAGGTGCAGGATCGCCGCGCCGGCCTCCGCCGCGCCGATGGCGGCCTGCGCGATCTCGTCCGGCGTCACCGGCAGGTAGGGCGACATCGACGGCGTGTGAATGGAGCCGGTGACGGCGCAGGTGATGATCACCTTTCGGGTCGTGGCCATGGCGAAATCCTATTCTCCAAAGGTTGAGTCGGCGTCTTTCTTGTGCCCGGCGAGCGCCATCAGGCGGCGGTCGCGCCAGGCCTGCCGCGCCGCGATCTCCGCGCGCGCCAGCGCCGCGGCGCGCTCGGCCTCGATCCCGGCGTCGAGCGCGGCCGGCCAATCGCAGGGCTCGGTTTGCGTCTCCGCCAGCCTCGCGTAAAGCGCGCCGTAACGCTCGACATACTGGCGGATGCCGCCGGGCGCGTTGAGGTCGATGGTCTCGAACGGGCCCATGAACGACCAGCGCGGCCCCAGCCCGCCTACCACCGCGCGGTCCAGGTCGCGCGCCGAGACGTAGCCCCCCGCGACCAGGCGGAAGGCCTCGTGCAGGAGGGCGCCCTGCAGGCGGTTGAGCACGAAGCCGTCGATCTCCCTGGTCATGACGATGGGAACCTGGCCGACCGATTCGAGCAGGGCCCGCGCGCGCTCCACGATCGAGGGGTCGGTCCACACCGCGGGCACGACCTCCACGGCCGGCAGCAGATAGGGCGGATTGATGGGGTGGGCGACCAGGCAGCGGTGGCGTCCCGGCGCCGTCTCGGTGAAGGACGAGGGGACGAAGCCCGAGGTCGAGCTGGCGAGCACCGTGTCCGCACCGGCGAGCGCGCCCATGTCCGCGGTGATCGCGACCTTGACCTCGAGCACCTCCGGCGCGCTCTCCTGGGCGTAGACGGCACCCTCGAGGGCCTCCGCCAGGTGCTCGGCCACGCTCATGCGCTCCAGCACGTCGGCCGGCGCGGCGCCGGCCAGCAGCCCGTTGTCCGCCAGGTCCCCGAGCGCCTTGGCGATCAGCCCGCGCGCCCGCGCCGCCGCGCCCGCTTCGGGGTCGAACAATGCGACCCGGCACCCGCCGCGGGAAAACGCGATCGCCCAGGCCCGGCCGATCAGCCCGCTGCCGACGATCGCGACCTTGGTTTCGCTCACGCGCGCCCCCCGGTTACAGCGTCTCGACGTTGCCGCACACGCTCAGCGCCTGGCCCGAGATGTTGCGCCCCAGCGGCGAGCACAGATAAAGCGCCATGTTGGCGATATCCTGCGCCGTGACCATGCGCCGGAGCGAGACCTTGTTCAGGTAGTCCCGTTCCATCTCCGCGTAACCGACCCCGACCGCCTCGGCGCGCGCAGCGATCACGCGCTCGATCCGCGGCCCCTCGACCACGCCGGGCAGGATCGCGTTGACCCGGATGCCCGCGGGGCCCAGTTCCTTGGCCAGGCTCTGCGTGAAGCCGACGATCGCCCACTTGGTCGCCGCATAGGGCGTTCGATAGGCGTAGCCGAGGCGCCCGGCGACCGAGGAGATGTTGATCATCGCCCCCTCCTCGGCCGCCTTGAGCAGCGGCACGGCGCGGCGCGCGCAATAGAAATGGCCGTTCAGGTTGACCTCGACCGTGCGCCGCCAATCGGCCGGGTCGATCTCCTCGACGCCCGCCGTCGGCCCGGCGATGCCGGCGTTGTTGACCAGCACGTCGAGCCCGCCGAGCGTGGCCCGCGCGTCCTCGAACAACCGGTCCACCTGTTTTTCCTCGGCCACATCGCACACGCTGGCGCCGTAGCCCGGCCGCTCCGCCCGGCACCTGTCCAGCGCCTCCTCGGCGATGTCGCAGACGTGGATCGCCGCCCCGTGATCGGCCAGCGTATCCGCGATCGCCCGCCCGATCCCGGTGGCGCCGGCGCTCACCAGGACGCGCAGGCCGGGCCTGATCGCGAGACGTCCTTCCTCGGTCATGTCATGTCTCCTCCCCGCCGATCGTCTCAGGTATTGCCTTCGCGCAACGACACGACGGCGCCCAGCACGACCAGACCGTAGATTATGTCACGCACCGCGAACGGCAGCGTCGTCCCGGCGAGCAACGTTCCCAATGCCGTCAACAGCAGGCACCCGCCGAGAATTCCGAGGTAATGTCCTCGTCCGCCCGTAATCAAGGTACCGCCCACCACGACCACCGCGATCGACGGCAGGAGGTACGGATCACCCATGCCGAGGAACGCCTAGTTGCTGAAGCCGGCCAGCATCACGCCGACCAGCGCCGCGCACACGCCGCTCAGAACATAGACGCCGATCAGGGTCCGGCCGACCCTGATGCCCGAAAGCCGCGCGACCTGAACCGAATTGCCGATCGCGTAGATGCGCCGACCATCGGCTCACCGTGCACTGGCTCTTGCTCAGCGTCCGCACGATCGCCATCGGCCCGAACCCGTCCGCCGCCAGCAACACAATGCGCGCCCGCCAGACCAGCTTCCGCGGCCTGTTGCGCTCCGCCACCCAACCTTCCAGCCCCGCCCGCTCCCCGGGAGACAGCCCGATGCATGCTCGCGTCTTCATCCACGCAGAATCGCATCGTTCCTCGTTCCCGGGAGTCCATTGCTGGTGACGGAATACCACGGATTTCCAGAACACATTCATGATCACGACAGAGACGCAGAGACGCAGGAAAGCTCAAAGCGCATGCACTTACATGAACTTAATTGCGTTCGAGTTGTTCAACTCCGTGTCGCTGTGCCCGTGCGGTGATCTTCCCCCTGTTGGCCGAGCCTCACAGCGACTCCAGGAAGGCGACGAGCGCGGCGCGCTCGAGCTTGGGCATGGCGAGTACCGCCTCGCGCGAGATCTCGGCCTCGCCGCCGTGCCACAGGACCGCCTCCATGAGGCTGCGCGCCCGGCCGTCGTGCAGGTAGTAAGTGTTGCCGTTGATCCGCCCGCTCAGGCCGATCCCCCACAACGGCGGGGTGCGCCATTCCCGGCCGCTCGCCTGATACTCGGGCCGGCCGTCGGCCAACCCCTCGCCCATGTCGTGGAGCAGGAAGTCCGAGTACGGGTGGAACACCAGGTGGGAGAGCGCGGGCGCCTCTGGGTGCACGCCGGTCGTCATCCGGGGCACGTGGCAGGCGGCGCATCCGGCGACCTCGAACAGCGCCTCGCCGCGCACGACGTCCGGGTCCTGCACGGCGCGGCGCCCGGTTGGGCTCAGCATCTGCATGTAGAAGACCAGGTCGTCGAAGTCGCGGTCCCGGATCTCCGGCCGCCCGCCGCTGGGCCCGGCCAGACAGGCCTTCTGCACCGCGGGACAGTTCGCCTCGGGCAAGAGCGACGACGTGATCCCCATGTCGCCGGACAAGGCGGCCGCGCTCTGGTGGCGCAGGGATACCGCCCCCGCCTTCCAGCCGAAGCGGCCGAGCTTGACTTGGCCGTCGGCGGGGTCGGGGACGAAGTTGGCCCGGCCCGAGATGCCGTCGCCGTCCGTGTCCCCGGGATCGGCCCGCGCCACAATGGCCTCGGCCGGCACCGCCTCGACCAGCCCGAGGCCGATAACCGGCGGGGCGATGCGCGGCGAGATGAGCGCGCCCTCGCCGAGCGGCCCGTAGGCGAGGTCGGCGAAGCCGTAGCGCGGCTGGCGCACGGAGAACGCCTGCCCGTCGGCGAAGCGGCCTTCGATCTCCTCGTAGGAAACCACGACCCGGCCTTCCGGCCGCGCGCCCGGCACGGCGCGGGTGTTGAACTGGCCGCCGTAGCGTGGATGCGGCAGCGGCGCGGCGCCCGCCGGCGCGCCCTTCAGGCCGATGCGAACGATCATCGACTCCGGCCCCTCGCCCCGGCCGCTGAGGGGGCGGCCGCGCCCGTTGTTGGCGTGGCAGGCCGCGCAGGATCTGGCGTCGAACACCGGCCCAAGGCCGTCGCGCAGCTCGTTGTACGGGCGCGGCGCCGGGACCCAGTTGGCGTTGAACACCCGGTTGCCTTCGAGGAAGCGCGCCCGGGCCTCGTACACGGGGAAGCCCACCGGCTGCTTGAAAAGGCCGTCGATCGTGGTGCAGTAACTGACCGGGTGGTCGGGCAGGCACTTGCCGTTCACGATCTCGTCGCCGTTGTCGTACTGCGAACTGGAATAGGAGCCGTAGGCGGCGCTGGCGTAGGCGGTCGCCGAGGGGTCCGGGTAGACCGCCGGCGCCGCCGCCTCCGGCGGCTCCGAGAAGTCCGGCAGCAGAGCCGAGACGAACTCCGCCTCGCCGCCGCACGCGGCGGTGGCAAGCGTCAGCCAGAGCCAAGCGAATCGAGGAAGCGCGCCAAGGTTTCGAGCCCGTGCCAGTGCGCCGCGCGCCGGCGGGCGAAGCGCCCGCACTTCGCTTTCGCTCATCCTTCCCCCCATGCAAACCGCGGCGACGGCGTGCGTGCGTTCCGTGGCACGCACAACGATCCGCTTTCGGGAAGCAGACCACAAGTCGCGGCACATTTCAAACGGCCGCGGCGGCGGACCGCGCTTTGTCCGTTGACGGCGCCGAGTCTCGGGGACCGCGCGGTCCGCCCGTGAAACCACGCCCACTGGTTCGGAAATTGTCCCGACCTCGAATTCCGGACCATACGCCCGAAAAAAGAGTAAGAATTAGGGAGTCCTATAGGGGCAAGGGCAACGCAGATGCGGCTCCCGATCGGCACCAAGTTGTTCGGCGGATTCTTGGCCGTGATCCTTGTAACCAGCGCCATCGCCGTGGTCGCCATCGATCGCCTCTCGGAACTCGATTCGATTTTGAGAGAGGTGTCGAAAAAAGAAATTCCGGAGGTCCGTACGCTCTCGACTATCAGGACTCTTCTCGGAGAGATAGAGACCGATCTTCGCCGGGTTCTTCTCAGCGATGAGAAGGATGAATATTTCCTTCACATACAAAAGAGGCACCAAATCATAAGAGAGCATTTGGCAGACTTCTGGAAACTCAATCCCACGCCGGCCGCCGAGGAAGAACGGTTGTTGGGATACCTAACAACCCACTCCCGATCGTTCGAGCAGGCCACGGCGCGCATCGGTGACCTACTCATCCGGGGCCAAGCGCCGAACGCCAGAGCGCTCGTTCTCAAAGACTGGAAGCAGCTCCGCCAGGCGACGCTTGAAAGTCTAACGCGCCTTATAGATTACGAAAAACGAGAGATTGAACGGAAGACGGTCTTCGCCCAAACCAAGAGTCGTTGGGCCCGCAACACGGTCATCGTTTTGGCGGCAGCGGGCATACTCTTGAGCCTTGCGCTCGCCGCTGGGATCACTTTTTCGCTGACCAAGCCCATCGCCGATCTCGTCAAGGCTACGGAGCGCGTCATGCAGGGAGATCTGGCGTCGAAGGCTGAAATCCCCAGAGACGATGAAATCGGTCTGCTCGCCCGGCGGTTCAACGAGATGCTGGAGCGGCTGAACGAATCCTTGTCGGATCAACGGCGCTTTTGCGCCAATGTGTCTCACGAGCTGCGAACCCCCCTGACCGTCATTAGGGGCACGGCGGAGGTCGCCCTGCGCGCGCCCGATCAATCCATAGAGGAGTACCGCGCGGGCCTAAAGGCCGTCATCACCGTGGCCGGCCAAATGGGGCGTCTGTGCGATGAGCTCCTCTTCCTGGCGAGGTCGGAAGCCGGACAAATCCATTACGAGATGACCGAAGTTGCCTTGCGTCCGCTCCTGGAGGACGTGACGCACCAGTGCGAAACCTTGACCGCGCTGAAAAACGTAAGCCTGAGCCTCGATGGGGAAAGTTCGATTACGGTCTGGGGAGACCCTCTGCATCTCCGGCAGCTATTCCTCATTCTCGTGGACAACGCGATCCAATACTCGCGGCCCGACGGGAAGGTGGCACTCGTCCTCGCTGTGGAACGCGATCGTGCCAGGGTGAAGATCTCGGACACCGGCATCGGGATCTCGGATGAGGAGCTGCCACATATCTTTGAGCGTTTCTACCGGACGGACGTTGCGCGAGCCACGCGTGAAGAGGGCACCGGCCTTGGCCTGTCCATCGCCAAATCCATCGTTGACATTCATCAGGGAGAGATCGACGTGAAAAGTGCGCGCGGTCGTGGGACAACGGTCTCGGTTACCTTCCCTCGCGTTTCGTCCCAAGGGTGAGTGAGGCCTCATGCGTCTGTTGCTCGTCGAGGACGACAGGCGTGTCTCCAGGTTCATCAAAAAGGGTCTGGAGGCCGAACGCTACAGCGTAGACATCGCCACGGATGGCATGCAGGCGATCGAGATGGGGCTGGCGGGGCCCTACGACGTCATCGTGCTCGATATTCTTCTGCCCGTCGAAAGCGGGCTCGACGTCTGCCGACGGTTGCGCGAGGGCGGCGTTCAGTCCCCGATCCTCATACTGACCGCCAAGGACTCGGTCGAGGACAAAGTGACGGGTCTGGGCGCGGGAGCCGACGACTATCTGACCAAGCCGTTCGCCTTCGAGGAGCTTCTCGCCCGGATTCGAGCCCTTCTCCGCCGACCGCGTGACGTCGACCTCGCTCCGGCGCTTCAGGCGGCCGACCTGGTGATCGACAAGAACACCCACGAAGTCACGCGATCGGGAAAGCTGATCGAGCTCACCGCCAAGGAATTCGCGCTCCTCGAGTACCTCATGAGCCATCCGAATCGGGTCTTGAGCCGAACCGTGATCGAGGAACACGTCTGGGGTTACTGGCATGATCCGATGACCAACGTCGTGGACGTCTACATCCGGCGCTTGCGGCAAAAGGTCGATCACGGGTTCGAGCGCCAGCTGATCCATACCGTCCGTGGTGCCGGCTACATGCTCAAGGCCTGAAGGCCCCGACCAAGGCCCCTTTTCACCCCACTTTCACCGTCCGTTCATTCTCAGTTCATCGCGCACTCACGGCGCGGTCATGAGCCGCGACTAGACTCCATGGACAGTGCAGTTACCGGCTAGGGAGAAGCGGCCATGAGGACGATGAGGAATGGAAGCGCCACGCTGGTCACCGGAGCCCTAATCGCGTTTTGCGCGGCGCCGGCTTTCGCGCTTGACCTGGTCGACACCAGCTCGAGGACCAACGGGGAGACGACGATCACCTGGGACTCCAGCTTCGAGGATCTCGACTACACCCTGGGTGATCCGATCACCATGACGGTGATGTGGACGTTTTCGGGGACGACGCCAGTCGTAGCGACGCCGATATTCGACGCCTTCGTCCTGAAGCGCAAAGGATTCACCCCAAGCTCCAGGAAGGATCCCGCCGACGGCGTCTTGGAGGCTGTCGGACCCGTTTCCGGCTCGCAGGTCGACGTTGATTTCCGGTTCACGTGTCTGCACCTCGACGACGAGCGTAATGTCGAGCTTGGAAATGCCCACTTCAAGCTGCTGCTCAGAATCGACAAGAACGGTGATGGCGTGCTTGATAGCCGCGCGGGCTACGGCGTGAACGTCCATGTGGAGGACCCCTACCCGTTCGGCGTGGCTGACCCAAGCTGCGGCGGCGAAAGACCGGGCAAAAAGAAATAAGGACAGCAGCGGACCGGCTCATCTGGTAGGAATGCCTTCCAAATGAGCCGGCCGCTTTCCGTTCGAAACGAAACGGACGTGGCGCCGAGGGGGAACTTCGTATGGTCTCAAGCCCCTCCTGTCCTGCGAAGGGGCCGCGGCTAACGATGACACCATGATGTCACGCCGGCTCTGGACCGGCGAACGATTCATCGCGCCTTTGCAACGCCGGGCAAGGCGCGCAGTCCCACCGGAACCGTCTGCACGGCAGGGGTCGGGGGCGCGTCCTTGCGGGTGACGGCCTTGAACGCGCCGCGATAGCTGAGCAGTTCGGGTCGCAGCGGCCGCGGGGCGACGTCGGTCAATCCCGCGGCCGCGCCCGAAGGCCGCGCGGGCGGCCATTCGACCAGCCCGGCACCGCCCGTGTCCAATATTCCCAGTTTACCCGGGCCGAAGACCGGGGCAATGTTAGGTGCGGTGCCGGGCCGGTGCGGCCGGGCGCAGCGGATCCGTTCGCGCAAGAGGCGGGCCGGCGAATCGGGAGGCGGAGTCATGGCGGACGAGGCGCAGTCCTTCAAGCCGATTTCCGGCAACGTGATGCCGCGCTTCTCCGGCATCGCGACGTTCATGCGCCTGCGTCACGTGAGCGAGCCGGCGGGCATCGACATCGGCCTCATCGGCGTGCCCTGGGACGGCGGCACCACCAACCGGGCCGGCGCGCGGCACGGGCCGCGCCAAATCCGCGACATGTCCACCATGGCGCGCAACGTGCACCACAGGAGCCGCATCAAGCCGTTCGAGCTGTGCCGGTGCGCCGACCTGGGCGACGTGCCGGTCAACCCGATCGACCTCGAGGACACGCTGCAGCGGATCGAGCGGTTCTTCGCCCGGGTGCACGCGGCCGGCGTGGTGCCGCTGGCCGCCGGCGGCGACCATCTCATCACCCTGCCGATCATGCGCGCGATCGCCGGGGAACGGCCGGTCGGCATGGTCCATTTCGACGCCCACACGGACACCTGGGACCGCTACTTTGGCGACCACTTTTACACCCACGGCACGCCGTTCCGGCGCGCGATCGAGGAAGGCCTGCTCGATCCCAAGCGCACCGTCCAGATCGGCATCCGCGGCGCGCTGTACAGCGACGGCGACGGCGACTGGGGCCTTGAGCAGGGCATCCGGGTGATCGACATCGACGAGTTCTACGATATGGGCGTGGACGCGGTGATCGCCGAGGCGCGTCGGGTGGTCGGCGAGGGGCCGACCTACGTCAGCTTCGACGTGGACGGCCTGGACCCGGTCTACGCGCCGGGCACCGGCACGCCGGAGATCGGCGGCTTCACCACCTACGAGGCGCAGCGGATGCTGCGCGGCCTGCAGGGCCTGAACCTCGTCGCCGGCGACGTGGTCGAGGTCGCCCCACCCTTCGATCCCAGCGGCAACACCGCAATCGTCGGTGCGACCATGATGTTCGAGATCCTGTGCGTGCTGGCCGACGCGGTGGCCGCGCGGCGTGTCGCCGGCGCGGCGCAAACCCGGGTCGCGGGGACCTAGGCCAATATCGGGGGCCAATATCGGGGGTATATCGGGGACAGTATACTTAATTCGCAGAATTAAGTATACTGTCCCCGATATACCCCCGATACACCACACAGAGGAGGCTATCACATGCGCAAATTCACGATTCTGAGCGCGGCGCTGATCGCGGCGGCGGCCCTGGGTCTTGGCGCCCTCGCCGGCCCGGCCAAGGCCGCGGTCTTCAAGCTCGCCCACTCGACCTGGGTCGGCTACGGCCCGTTCTTCGTGGCCAAGGAGAAGGGCTACTTCAAGGACGAGGGCGTCGACCTCGAGCTGGTCACGATAGAGGACGTCAAGGTGCGCTTCGCCGCCCTGGCCGCCGGGCGGATCGACGCGCTCGCCACCACGGTCGACACCGTGCTGCTCTACCTGAAGCCGGGCGGGGCGAAGTACAGGTACCTCTTCGCGCTCGACGACTCCAAGGGCGGCGACGGCGTGGTCGCGAACAAGGACATCAAGACCGTCGCCGACCTCAAGGGCAAGAAGGTCGCCTTCACCGAAGGATCGGTCTCGCAGTTCTACATCAACGTGCTGCTACAGGAGGCCGGCCTTTCCGAATCGGACATAGAGGTCGTCAACATGACCGCCGGCGACGCCGGCAGCGCCTTCGTCTCCGGCCGGGTCGACGCCGCCGTGACCTGGGAGCCCTGGCT
Source organism: Kiloniellaceae bacterium (assembly GCA_046758005.1). Lineage (GTDB taxonomy): Bacteria > Pseudomonadota > Alphaproteobacteria > Kiloniellales > J153 > JBHHZJ01. The sequence continues at coordinate 1,766 of JBHHZJ010000088.1, read as the reverse complement.
GTCCCGCGGCAAGCAGTCCGAGCACGGCCACCTGCTGACCGACAGTTCGAGTAAGCCGGGCCTGATCACCGATGTGGTGCTGGCCCCGAACGATGTCATCGAAAAGCGCGGCGACGAGATCAGGGGCATCTACCGCGCCTGGGTCCGGGCGGTCGAGTTCGTCAGGAGCGACCCCGACGAGGCCAACGCGATCATGGCCAAGGGTGTGGGCGGCTGGCTCAAGGACCCCAAGGTCTTCGCCGACACGCTGACCGGGATCGCGTACTACGACAAGGCCATGAACGAGTCGTTCTTCGGCACGCCGGACAAGCTCGGCGGCCTCCGCACGACGGTGCAGAACGCGATCGACATCTGGTCGGGGTTCGGCAAGCTGCAGGTCAAGGCGACTCCGAAGGACCTGATCAGCCACGTCGCCGTCGCGCAATGACGCCCTGACGGTGCCGGGATGCTCGCGCGCATCTCGTCCTACTTCGCGCCGAAGACCGAGATCCCGGCCCGCGTCTACGTCTCGACGAGCGCGTTGACCGCGGTCTCGGTCTTCCTCGGCTGGTGCATCCTGTCCTACGGCGGACTCGTGCGCCCGGACTTCCTGCCGACGCCGGACGCGGTGCTGATCGCCGCCTACGTGACGCTGGCCGACGGCTCGCTGCTCGTCCACACGCGCTCGAGCGTGACGGTCATCTTTTCCGGGTTCATCCTGGCCTCGGTGCTGGCGGTGCCGGTCGGCATCCTGATGGGCAGCTTCAAGATCGTGGAGGCGGCGGTCGAGCCGATCACGGGCTTCGTGCGCTACCTGCCCGTGAGCGCGCTCATTCCACTGCTCATCCTGTGGATCGGCATCGGGATCGAACAGAAGATCGCGGTCATCTTCCTCGGCACCTTCTTCCAGCAGGTGATCCTCATCGCCGACGTCTCGGCGGGCGTCTCGCGCGACCTGATCGACTGCTCCTACACCCTCGGCGCCAAGCGCCGGCACGTCGTCACCCGGGTGCTGATTCCGGCGACCATGCCCGGCGTCATGGACACGCTGCGCGTGACCATGGGCTGGGCCTGGACCTACCTGGTGGTGGCCGAACTGGTCGCGGCCAACAGCGGCCTTGGCTACATGATCCTCAATTCCATGCGGGGCCTGTTCACCGACATGATCTTCCTCGGCATCCTGGTGATCGGCCTGCTGGGTCTCACCACCGACCGCATCATGAAGGCGCTGCGCGCCTGGCTGCTGCCCTGGGCCGCGCGGGTCTAGCCGGTGGCGAACCTCGTCATCGACGACGTGACGATGCGCTTCGCCATGCGCCGCGGCGGCAACGTGACCGCGCTCGAGCGCGTGTCGCTCGAGGTCGCCGACCGGGAATTCTCGGTCATCGTCGGCCCGTCGGGCTGCGGCAAATCGACCCTGCTCCGGCTGGTCGCCGGGCTCAACCGGCCGAGCTCGGGCGAGCTGCGCCTCGACGGCCAGCCCATTACCGGCCCGTCGCGCGACCGCGGCATGGTGTTCCAGTCCTACACGTTGTTTCCCTGGCTGAGCGTGCGCAAGAACGTGGAGTTCGGGCCCAAGATCGCGGGCGTACCGGCGCACGCCCGGGCCGAAGCCGCGGCGCGCTACATCGAGCAGGTCGGCCTGAAGGGCTTCGAGGACGCCTATCCCGCGCAGCTCTCGGGCGGCATGCGCCAGCGCGTGGCCCTTGCCCGCGCGCTGGCCAACGACCCCAAGGTGTTGCTCATGGACGAGCCCTTCGGCGCGCTCGACAGCCAGACCCGCTCGC
>JBHHZJ010000087.1:0-14249 GCA_046758005.1 Kiloniellaceae bacterium | reverse complement strand
CCCGGAAGAGGAGGTTCCGCCGCAGGCCGCTGCCCCGACCCCCGAGACCGCGCCGGCCCCGGAAGAGGAGGTTCCGCCGCAGGCCGCTGCCCCGACCCCCGAGACCGCGCCGTCCGCGGAAGAGGAGGTTCCGCCGCAGGCCGCGGCCCCGGCCCCCGAGGCCGTGGCGCCGGAGGCGACGGTCGCCCGCGGACCGGTCCCAAAGGCGGCGGCGTCCGAGCCGGTCGCGGCCGCGGATACGGCCGGTGAAGCCGCCGAACCCGCGGCCCCGCCGCTCGTCGTACCGCCCGAATCCGCGTCGGCCGGGGCCGCGTCCGGGCAAACCGGGCTCGACGCGAGCGCGAACCTGCCCGCCGCCGCGGCGTCTCCGATCACGGCGGCGCGCGAGGAGCCGGAGAGCGACACGGCCAAGGAAACCGATGCGGTGTCCGCACAGCGCGAACCCGACGCCGCTGCGGAGCCCCCCGACAGCGGTGCAGCCACCGCGCCCGGCCCGGCGGCGCCGGAGACGGCCGAGATTCACGCGCGGCAGGCCAAGGAGCCGAACCACGCCGGTGCGCCGTCCGCGCCCGCGCCACCAAAGGCGCCGTCGGCCGCGCAGGGCCCTGCGGCGAAACACCCGCCGGCCGCCGCTCCGCCGGCGGCGGCGAAAAAAACCGGGCCTGGCTTCGACCTGGAGGGAGTGATCGCCCGCCTGAGGGAGTCCGGTGGCCAGGACGCCGCCGCCGAGGCTGAGGCGCGGGCGGGAGCACGAGCGCCTTCCTCCGCGCCCGCCACGGCGGCGCCCAAACTCGCCCGCGCCGGGCCGACCCGCGGGTACCAGGCGTACAAGAAAGGATACGCCGCGGCCCGGATCGACGACCTCGATCTGGCGATCGAGTCGTACACGGGCGCCATCGAGTCCGGCGACCTGACCCTGGAGCACCTGGCCGACGTGTATTTCAACCGCGCCAACGCCTATCACTACAAAGGCGCCTACGACAAAGCCATCGCCGACTACGACGCCGCGATCCACAACAAACCCAGTTTCGCCCGCGCCTATTACAACCGCGGCTTCACCTACGAGGCGCAAGGGGAGAAGGCGCGCGCGGTCGACGATTTCACGACGGCGCGCGACCTGGGCCTGCAACGCCTCGGCGTGCGCTCGCCGGATATCCCGCCGCCGCTGCCGTGACGCCGCAGCGCGCGCCTACCACGCCTCGGCGTCAGGCCGGCTCGTTGCGCGGGGCGTAGCGGTCGTAGCGCACGTCCGCCGTGATCTGGTGGGCCAGCATGCCCTCGACCTCGCATTGCCGGCTCATCACCGGCGCGATGCGCCGGCTGGCGTCCTTGGTCAGTCGCTGGTAGGTCACGGTCTTGATGAATTTGCCGACCCACAGGCCGCCGGTGTAGCGCGCCGCGCGCGCGGTCGGCAGGGTGTGGTTGGTGCCTACGCCCTTGTCGCCGTAGGCCACCGTGCTCTCCTCGCCGAGGAACAGGCTGCCGTAGTTCCTGAGCCGCTCCAGGTAATAGTCGTCGCGCGCCGTCATCACCTCCAGGTGCTCGGGCGCATACTCGTCGCTCACCGCGATCGCCTGGTCGTCGTCGGCGACGACCACGATCTCGCCGTGGTCGCGCCAAGCCACGCGCGCGATCGGCGCGGTCGGCAGCGTCTCGAGCTGCGTCTCGACCTCGGCGAGGACCGCCTGTCCCAGCTCGCGCGAGGTCGTCACCAGCCACGCCGGGCTGTCCGGGCCGTGCTCGGCCTGGCCGAGCAGGTCGGTGGCCACCAGCGCCGGGTCCGCGCTGTCGTCGGCGATGACCAGGATCTCGGTCGGCCCGGCCAGGAGGTCGATGCCGACGACGCCGAAGAGCTGGCGCTTGGCCTCCGCCACGTAGGGGTTGCCGGGCCCGGTGATCAGGTCCACCGCCCGCGCGCCGACGCAGCCGTAGGCCATGGCCGCCATGGCCTGGACGCCGCCGAGCGTGTAGATCTCGTCGGCGCCGGCGGCGTGCAGGGCGTAGAGCGTGTGCGGGTAGATGCCCCTGGCATCGCGCGGCGGGGCGCAGCCGAGGACATGCTCGACGCCGGCCACGCGCGCCGTGCCCACGCTCATGATCGCGGCGGCCACGAGCGGGTACTTGCCGCCCGGGATGTAGCAGCCGACCGTCGCGACCGGGATGTGCTTCTGGCCGAGGCGGATGCCGGGCTCGGTCTCGACCTCGAACTCGCGCAGGCTCTCGAGCTGCCGGCGCGCGAAGTTCTGCACCCGCCGCTTGCAGTAGTCGAAGTCCTCCTTGAAGGTCTCCGGCATGTCCCGGACGACGCGCCGGACGGCGTCGTCGGAGACCCGGAACTCGGCCGACTCCCACTTGTCGAGCTCGCGCGCGTAGCGCCGGACCGCCTCGTCCCGGTTCTCGGCGATGTCGGCGAGCATGCGCCGGACGGTCTCCTCGACCTGCGCGGCGCGTTCGCCAGCCCCGCCGTCCGGGCCCGTCGCAGCGGCCCGTTTGATGTAGGTGCGCATGGTCCTCCCCCTGCGGTTTGGCGAGTTCCCTCCGTTGCGCCCGGCGGCCGGCGCCGGCGGCGCACAGGTGCCCCGCGATATCGTTTGATTCACTATAGGGGGCAGGGGCGAGGCAAAATCAAGCGCGTCGAACGGCCGTCCGTGAGTTCGGTTCGCGCTTCCGTCCTTGACGCGCGCCGAAACGATCGGGAAAACCGGCTTCCACGAGGCCGGTCGGCGGCGGCCCACGAACGGCCGTCACGAACAAGCGCACGAAGGGTCATGCCCGCAACGTCGATCCTGCTCCGAGTAGGGCTTCCCGGAAGCACGCCGGGCCGGCTCGTGCCCTGTTGGGGTCTTGCGGTCATGCTCGCCCTCGCCCCGGCCGCTCCGGGCCGGGCGGCGAGCGTGACCATTGCGTGCGCGGCCGTCGGTATCGAGTTCGAGCTGTGCCGGGAGGCCTCGCAGGCCTGGGCGGCGCAGACCGGCCACAATGTCGAGCTTGTGCAGAGCCCCAGCCTGGCGACCAACCGGCTCGGCCTGTTCCAACAGCTCCTCGCGGCGCGGTCCCCGGACATCGACGTGTTCCAGCTCGACGTGATCTGGCCCGGCATCCTGGGCCGGCATTTCGTGGACCTTCGCGATTACATCGACGCGCGGACCATCGCCGCCCACTTCCCCCTGCTGATCGAGAACAACACGGTCGGCGGCGAGTTGAAGGCGATTCCGTGGTTTACTGACGTGGGCCTGCTCTACTACCGCAAGGACCTCCTGCAGGCGTACGGCTTCGCCGTGCCGCGCACCTGGGCCGAGCTCGCGGCAGCGGCGCGCGCGATCGTGGCCGGCGAGCGAGACGCGGGAAACGAACGCATCGTCGGGTTCGTCTTCCAGGGCAAGGCCTACGAGGGCCTGACGTGCAACGCGCTCGAGTGGATCGACAGCTTCGGCGGCGGTCGGATCGTCGACGAGGCGGGCCGGATCGCGCTCGACAATCCGCGCGCCGTCGCCGCGCTCGAGACCGCGGCGTCCTGGATCGGCGACATCGCGCCGCGCGGCGTGCTCGGCTACGCGGAGGAGGAGGCCCGCGGCGTGTTCCAGTCGGGCCGGGCCGTGTTCATGCGCAACTGGCCCTACGCCTGGGCGCTGGCGAACGGTCCCGACAGCCCGGTTCGGGGCCGGGTCGGCGTGGCCCCGCTGCCGCGCGGCGGCGCGGCGGGAAAGCCGAGTGGCACGCTGGGCGGCCAGTCCCTCGGCGTGAGCAGGTACTCGCGGCATCCCGAAGTCGCCGCCGATCTGGTGCGCTACCTGACCCGGGCCGAGGAACAGGCGCGGCGCGCGGTCAAGGCGGGTCTCAACCCGACGATCCCGGCGCTTTACGAAGATGCGGACGTGCTCGCCGCCCAGCCGCTGCTGCACGAAATGGCCGGGAGCCTCGAGGTGGCGGTCGCCCGGCCGTCGCGGATCGCGGGCGAGAAGTACAATCAGCTCAGCAGCATCTTCTGGAACGCGGTGCACGATACGCTGTCGGGGCGCGGGGACGCGGCGCGCAACCTGGCGGCGGCGGAGCGCCGCCTGCGGCGGCTGAGCCGCGACGGCCGATGGTGAGCCCCTCGCGCGAGCGGCCGCCGCTGCACAACAGGCGCGTGCGCGCCGCGTGGCTGTTCCTGCTGCCCGCGCTCGCCCTGCTCGTCGGCGTGGCCGGCTACCCCTTGGCGCGCACCGTCGCTTTCGCCTTTACCGACGCCAGGCTGTCCGACCTCGATGCAGCGGGGTGGATCGGTTTGTCGAACTTCGGTTTCGCGCTGACGGATCCCGACTGGTGGCGGGCGGTGTGGAACACGGTCGTGTTCACGCTCGGATCGGTGTCCCTGCAGCTCGTCCTCGGGCTCGCCTTCGCCTTGGTGCTCGACGCCCGCTTCCGCGGCCGCGGGCCGCTGCGCGCCGCGGTGCTCGTTCCCTGGGCGATCCCCACCGTCGTCTGCGCCCAGATGTGGCGCTGGATGTACCACGACGTCTACGGCGTGATTAACGACCTGCTGCTGCGCCTGGGGCTGATCGAACGGCCGGTCGCCTGGCTGGCCGACGACGTGACCGCCATGGCCGCGGTCATCGTCACCGACGTGTGGAAGGCGACGCCGTTCATGGCCCTGCTGTTGCTCGCCGGCCTGCAGACCATCCCCGCCGAGCTGCAAGAGGCGGCGAAGGTGGACGGGGCGGGGCCGGTCACGCGCTTTCGCACGATCACGCTGCCGCTCCTGCTGCCGGCCATCGGCATCGCGCTCATCTTCCGCACGCTCGACGCGCTGCGCGTCTTCGACCTGATCTACGTGATGACCAGCAACAGCCGGGCGACCGCAAGCATCTCGGTCTACGCGCGCCAGCAGATGATCGACTTCCAGGACGTCGGCTACGGCTCCGCCGTGTCGGTGATGATCTTCGCAATCGTCGGGCTCTTCACCGTGGCCTACGCGGCCGGACTGCGCCCGGACCGGGTGGTGCGGCGATGACCGCCCGGCCAGTGCGCAGGATCGGGTTCGCGCTCGCGGTGCTGGCGATCCTGGCGTTCACCTTGGCGCCGGTGTACTGGGCCGTGGTGACCTCGCTCGAGACGGGCTCGGCGCTGTTCACGGTCGATTACCTGCCGGCCGCGCCGAGCCGGGAGAACTACGTCGCCGTCTTCGCCGAGCAGCCGTTCGGGCGCAATATCCTCAACTCGGTCATGGTCGCGGTGGGGACCGTGGCGCTGGCCCTGGGGGCGGCGGTCTTGGCCGCGTACGCTCTGGCGCAGATCGAGTTCGGCGGTCGAATCGTGCTGCTTTACGTCATCCTGGGCGTGTCCATGTTCCCGCAGGTGGCGGTGCTGTCCGGCCTGTTCGAGGTCTTGAGCGCGCTCGGCCTGTACAACGACTGGTTCGGCCTGACCATCGCCTACATGATCTTCACCCTGCCGTTCACGACCTGGGTGCTGACCACCTTCATGCGCCAGTTGCCGGCGGAGATCGAGGAGGCGGCGCTGATTGACGGCGCCACCCACTGGCGGGTCGTGATGGACATCTTCGTGCCCCTGCTTCGTCCCGCCTTGGTAACGAGCGGCCTGCTCGCCTTCATCGCCGCCTGGAACGAGTTCCTGTTCGCCTTGACCTTCACGCTTACCAACGACGCGCGCACGGTGCCGGTCGCCATCGCGCTCATTAGCGGGGCCAGCCAGTACGAGCTGCCGTGGGGCCGAATCATGGCGGCGTCGGTCATCGTGACCGTGCCCGTGGTCATTCTGGCGCTCGTGTTCCAGCGGCGCATCGTCTCGGGCCTGACCGCCGGCGCGCTGAGCGGCTGAGCCTCGGCCGGTCCGCCGCCGCGTTTCGGCGGCGCGTGATCGAGCGCGCTTCGCGCCGCCCCGCGTCCGGGGTACGATCCTTGCGACGATCTCTCAATTCAACGCGTCCAGGTGGGCGACGAGATGCCCGAGGCCGGCTACCTGTTGGAAGTCATCGTCATCCTGCTGGCCGCGGTCGTCGGGGTGCTGCTGTTCCAGCGTCTGCGCCTGGGGTCGATTCTCGGCTACCTGGTCGCCGGCGCGGTCGTCGGCCCCACCGGGCTCGGCCTCGTCGCCGCCGTCGAGACGACCCGGGCGCTCGCCGCGCTGGGTGTCGTCTTTCTCTTGTTCACCGTCGGTCTGGAGCTGCCGTTCGAGCGCATCAAGGTGATGCGTGGGTCGGTCTTCGGGCTCGGCGCCGCACAGGTGATCCTCACCGGGCTCGCGATCGGGGCGGCGGCGGTGGCGGCCGGCCAGACCGTCTTCGCCGCCGGGGTGATCGGCGCCGGGCTATCGCTGTCGTCCACGGCGATCGTCCTGGGCCTTCTGTCCGAGCGCGGCCAGATCACCACCCGTGTCGGGCGCTCGGCCTTCGCGGTGCTTCTGGTCCAGGACCTTGCCGTCGCGCCCTTCCTGGTGGCTGTGCTCGCGCTCGGCCAAGGCGAGGCGACGGCCCTGTCCGCGCTCGGCATCGCGGCGCTCAAGATGCTGATCGCCGTGATCGCGCTGCTCGGCGTCGGGCGGATCGTACTGCGGCACGTGTTCTGGCCGGTCGCCGCGATCCGCGATCCGGAGATCTTCGCGGCATTCACCCTCCTGATCGTGTTGTGCGCGGGGCTGCTCACGCGCCTGGCCGGCCTGTCCATGGCGCTCGGCGCCTTCCTCGCCGGCATGCTGCTCGCCGAGACCCATTACCGCCATCAGGTCGGCGCCGTGATCCGGCCGTTCCGCGGCCTGCTGCTCGGCCTGTTCTTCGTGACCGTCGGCATGTCGATCGACCTGGAACTGGCCGTGCGCCAGGGCTGGATCATCGCCGCTCTGCTCGTGGCGTTGCTGGTCGGCAAGGCGGCGATCCTGGTGATCCTGGCGCGCCTGTTCGGCGTGGCCTGGGCGCAGGCGCTGTATCTCGGCATCCTCCTGGCGCAGGGCGGCGAGTTCGCCTTCGTGCTGCTGGGCGCCGGCATGGCCGGCGGGGTCGTGCCGGGCGCGCAGGGGCAGCTGCTGCTGGTCGTGGTCGGGCTGTCCATGGTGGCCACGCCGCTGCTCGCGCGCCTGGGCGCCGAGGTGGCGCGGCGTGTGGAGCGCGCCGAAGCGGTCGGCGTCGAGGAGACCGCGGCCGGCGTCGAGGCGTTGCGCGACCACATCGTCATCGCCGGTTTCGGCCGGGTCGGCGGCGCGGTCGCCGCCCGCCTCGAGGCGGCGGGCGTGCCCTTCGTCGCCGTCGACATGGACCCGCACCGCATCGCGCAGGCGCGCCAGCGCGGCCTGCCGGTCTACTACGGCGACATCACCCGGCCGGAGATCCTGGCCGCGTTGCACGTCGAGCGCGCCCGCTCGCTCGTCGTGGCGATCGACGATCCGAAGGCCGCGGCCCAACTGGTGGGTCTGGTCTGCTATATTTTCCCCAACCTGAAGGTTTACGCCCGCGCGCGCGACGACGCGCATGCCCGAGAGCTGCAGAAGCTCGGCGCCCATACCGTCGTTCCCGAGCTGGTCGAGACCGGTTTCGCGCTGGCCGGCTCGATCATCGGCGCCATGGACGCGGCGGCCGAGGCGCCGGGGGCAAGTGCGGAGGGCGGCGAAGACTTCGCGGGAAGCGGCAGGACGAAGCGATGAGCACCGCACACATGGGCGTGCTGTACAGCCTTCTCGGGCTGCTCGGCCTCAGCCTCGTCGGCCCCGGCTTGGCCGGCGCGTTCCGACCGGGCATCGGCCGCACGTGGCTGATCGCCGAGGCCGCCGACGCCCGCAACCACCTGCGCGGCCTCAACGCGATGATGGCCGCGCTCGGCATGGTGGCCCTGTGGGCCTGCTGGGACCTCGAGCGCTCGCGCCCGTTGGTGCTCGCCCTTGGGATCGTGATGGCCGTCCTCGTCGTCGCACGCGTGTACTCGCTCCTGATCGACGGTCGACCCGGGGGCACGACCCTGACCTACCTCGCCGTCGAGATCCTGCTCGCTGCGGTGTTCCTGCTCTGGCCGCCGCCGCCGGTCGGTTGAGCGCGTGTTGCGCCCCTCGCTTGCCGTCTGCCGGCGCGGGCTCGGCAAGACCCGACAAAACGCGTAGTATCACCCCTGGCAGGGGCAGAGGCGAGGAGGTCTCGTAGTGGAAGCGATCCTGGGCCGTATCCTCTGCTTCTTAGGCCTGCACGATTTCCAGGTCATCGACGTGACGTACGGCTTCGGGGCGGGCGGCAGCGTGGCCAAGGTGCAGTGCCGGCGCTGCGGCCTGACCACGACCCGGCGGACCTGAGGCGGCCGGGGCGCCGTTGGCCCGCGCGCCCCCCGTTGTGGTAACCTCGGCCGGCACTATGCGGACAAGACCGAGGCGGACCGGACCCGGCGCGAAGACGGCAGGCCCATGGACCCGAAGTTCCTCGACCACCTGAAACGCGAAACCACGGCCCTGCGCGAGACCGGGCTGTACAAGGAGGAGCGGGTCATCGCCTCGCCGCAGGAGGCGGCGATCCGCCTGGAGGACGGGCGCGAGGTGCTGAACTTCTGCGCCAACAACTACCTCGGCCTGTCCAACCACCCGGCGCTCGTGGAGGCGGCCAAGGCGGCGCTCGACCGCTACGGCTTCGGCATGTCCTCGGTGCGCTTCATCTGCGGCACGCAGAGCGCGCACCGGGAGCTGGAACGGCGGATCGGCGCATTTCTGGGCACCGAGGACGCGATCCTCTATTCCTCCTGCTTCGACGCCAACACGGGCCTGTTCGAGACCCTGCTGGACGAACGCGACGCGGTCATCAGCGACGCGCTGAACCACGCCAGCATCATCGACGGGGTGCGCCTGTGCAAGGCGCGGCGCCTGCGCTACGCCAACAACGACATGGCCGACCTGGAGCGCCAGCTCGAGGCGGCGCGCGACTGCCGTTTCAGGCTGATCGCCACCGACGGCGTGTTCTCGATGGACGGGATCGTCGCCGACCTGCCGGCGATCTGCGACCTGGCCGAGCGCCACGGCGCGCTGGTCATGGTCGACGATTCGCACGCCGTCGGCTTCATCGGCGCGGCCGGGCGAGGGACCCCGGAGCATTGCGGCGTCGAGGGCCGGGTCGACATCCTGACCGGCACCCTGGGCAAGGCGCTGGGCGGCGCCTCGGGCGGCTACACGGCCGCGCGCACCCAGGTCGTCGAATGGCTGCGCCAGCGCTCGCGCCCCTATCTCTTCTCCAACAGCCTGGCCCCGGTGATCGCGGCGACCTCGCTCAAGGTGCTCGACCTGCTGGAGGCCAGCGACGACCTGCGCCGGCGTCTGAGGGCGAACAGCGCCTATTTCCGCGAGCGCATGGCGGCGCTCGGTTTCACGCTCGCCGGGGCCGGGCATCCGATCATCCCGGTGATGCTGGGCGAGGCGAAGCTGGCCGCCGAGATGGCCGAGCGCCTGCTCGCCGAGGGCATCTACGTGATCGGCTTCTCCTATCCGGTCGTGCCCAAGGGCCAGGCGCGCATCCGCGCCCAGATGTCGGCGGCCCACACGCGCGACCAGCTCGACCGCGCGGTTCAAGCCTTCGCCAAGGTCGGCCGCACGCTCGGCGTCATCTCATAGCGGGTGCGCGGGCATGAAGGCGCTGGTCAAGGCCAAGGCGGAGCCGGGCATCTGGCTGGAGGACGTCCCCGCGCCCGAAACCGGGCCCAACGACCTGCTGATCAGGATCCGCAAGACCGCGATCTGCGGCACCGACATCCACATCTTCAACTGGGACCCGTGGTCGCGGAAGACGATCAAGGTGCCCATGACCGTGGGCCACGAGTTCGTCGGCGAGGTCGCCAAGATCGGCGACGAGGTCAACGGCTTCCATATCGGCGAGCGGGTCTCCGGCGAAGGCCACATCACGTGCGGCCACTGCCGCAACTGCCGCGCGGGACGCCGGCATCTGTGCCGCAACACCGTGGGGGTCGGCGTCAACCGCGCGGGCAGCTTCGCCGAGTACCTGTGCCTGCCCGCGGTCAACGCCTTCCCGCTGCCCGACGACGTGCCCGACGACATCGGCGCCGTGCTCGACCCGCTCGGCAACGCCACGCACTCGGCCCTGTCGTTCGACATGGTGGGGGAGGACGTGCTGATCACGGGCGCCGGGCCGATCGGCATCATGGCCACCGCGATCGCCCGCCACGTCGGCGCCCGCTTCGTCGTGGTGACCGACGTCAACGACTATCGGCTCGATCTCGCGGCGAAGATGGGCGCCACGCGCGCGATCAACGTGACCCGCGCCTCGCTCGACCGGACCATGCAGGAGCTCGGCATGCTCGAGGGCTTCGACGTGGGGCTGGAGATGTCCGGCAACCCGGAGGCGCTCCGCGACATGCTGCGCACGATGAACCACGGCGGGCGGATCGCCGTGCTCGGCATCCCGCCCGAGTCGGCGCCGATCGACTGGAACCAGGTGATCTTCAAGGGCCTGACGCTCAAGGGCGTCTACGGGCGGGAGATGTTCGAGACCTGGTACAAGATGACGACGATGCTGCAGAGCGGCCTCGACATCGCGCCCGTGATCACCCACGTCTTCCCGATCGCGGACTTCCACGAGGGCTTCGAGGTCATGCGCTCCGGGCGCTCCGGGAAAGTGATTTTGGATTGGAATTGATCTTTGGGGGCCGCGGCCGCGGCGTCGCGGGCGCTCATGCCCGCTGCCGGTCGCCGTTCCCGGGAGGCCGAAGGTCGCGGCCGAACACGGCCAGCGCGGCGCGCAGGTCGGGCAGGGCGCGCTCGACCGCGGCCTCGCCCTCGGCGATGATCTCGTCGGCGCGGTCGAACTCGAGCAGGCCGATGTGGCCCAGCCGGGGCGCGATCTGCACGTCCGGCGGTTCGCCGGCCAGGCGCGAGCGGGTGATTCGGTCCTGGACGATATTCAGGGCCGAGATCATCACGCCGAACAGGCTGGGGTGGCTCGGCTCGCGGCGCAGCATGCGGCGCGTCAGGCCGCCGAGTTTGGAGACCGGGGCGGCCGCTTGGCCGCTCTTGATCTCCTGCAAGAGGTCGAAGCCGGCGATGCTGGGGATGTCCGAATCGGTGCGCCGCTCCTTGCCGATGAGATCCGCGTTCAGGTTGACGGCGATGGTCAGCTGCGTCCCCATCGCCCGGCAGACGGACACCGGCACCGGATTGACCAGCGCGCCGTCGACCAGCCAGCGGCCGTTGATCCGCATCGGCTCGAACACGCCGGGCAGCGAGAACGACGTTCGCATCGCCTCCACCAGGTTGCCCTTGCGCAGCCAGACCTCGTGCCCGGTCACCAGGTCGGTCGCGACGGCGATATACGGAACGCCCAGATCCTCGATCAGCATGTCGCCGATGTGCGCTTCCATCGCCTCGACCAGGTGGCGGCCGCCGATCATTCCGCCGCTGCGCACCCGAAAGTCGAGATACGAAATCACCCGCACCTTGCTCAACGAGCGCACCCAGGCCTCGAGCGTGTCGGCTTGGCCGGCCAGGTAGGCGCCGCCGACCATGGCACCGATCGAGGTGCCGGCGAGGACATCGGGCTTGAAGCCGTAGCGCTCCAGCGCGCGCAGAACGCCAAGGTGAGCCCAGCCGCGCGCGATCCCGCTGCCCAGGGCGAGGCCGATCTTGGGACGCGACATCGATACGGGCGACTGGGCCATGCCTCAGTTTCGTTCGCAGCGGCTTAACAAAGGGTAACGTTTGCTTTAGCCCCGTGCGAGGCAATTCATCTCCAGGCGGGCGCCCCGGCCGCCGCCTTTTTCGTTTGAACGGCGCCGGGCTTTTTGGCCTGATATCCGCGAGGCAACGGGAAAGGGTCATGCGCGACTTCGAGCTTCCGGGCCGTTCGCCGGTCCATGCGATGAACGGGATGGCGGCCACCTCCCATCCCCTGGCCACGCTCGCCGCCGTCAACGTGCTGCAGGAGGGCGGCAACGCCATGGACGCGGCGGTAGCGGCCTGCGCCGTGCAGTGCGTGGTCGAGCCGCAGTCGACCGGCATCGGCGGCGATTGCTTCGTGCTCTACGCGCCGCGCGGCGGCGGCGAGGTGATCGCCTTCAACGGCTCGGGACCCGCCCCGGCCGCGGCGAACGCCAAGTGGTACCGCGAACGCGGCATCCGCGCGATCGAGCGGCATTCCCCCCATGCGGTGACCGTGCCCGGGGCGATCGACGCCTGGTCGCAACTCCTGCGCGACCACGGCACGCGCGGCCTCGGCGACCTTATCGCGCCGGCCATCCGCTACGCCCGCGACGGCTATCCGATCCATTCGCGGGTCCATTTCGATTGGACCCTGGCCGCCGAACTGCTGAGGCTCGATCCCACCGCGGCGCGGATCTTCCTGCCCGGCGGGCGGCCACCCGAGGTGGGCCGCGTGCACCGCCAGCCCGAGCTCGCCGAGACGCTCGAGCGCATCGCCGCGCACGGCCGCGACGGCTTCTATACCGGGCCGGTGGCCGAGGACATCGTCACCTTCCTGCGCGGCCTCGGCGGCCTGCACACGATGGAGGACTTCGCCGAGATGCGCGGCGAGTACGTCACGCCCATCAGGACGACCTACCGCGGCTACGAGGTCTACGAGTGCCCGCCGAACGGGCAGGGCATCGCCGCGCTCGAGATGCTGAACATCCTCTCCGGCCTCCTGCCCGACGTGACCGAGCCGCTGTCGGCCGAGCGCCTGCACTATGCGGTCGAGGCGGGGCGCCTGGCCTACAACGACCGCGACAACCTCGTCTCCGACCCCAAGCGGGTCGAGGTCCCGGTCGAGATGCTGCTGTCGCAGGCCTACGCCGCCGAATCGCGCGCGAGAATCCGCCCCGACCGGGCCATGGCCGAACTGCCGCCGAGCCGGTTCCCGGCGCACGCCGACACGGTGTACCTGTGCGTGGTGGACAAGGACCGCAACGCGGTCAGCTTCATCAATTCGGTCTTCCATTCCTTCGGCAGCGGCTACGTCAGCCCGAACACCGGGGTCGTGTTGCAGAACCGGGGCGAGAGCTTCTCGACCGACCCGGACCACGCCAACTGCATCGCGCCGCGCAAGCGGCCCCTGCACACGATCATTCCGGGCATGGTGGTCAAGGACGGCCGCACGCTCATGCCCTTCGGCGTCATGGGCGGGCAGTACCAGCCCATGGGCCACGCCTGGTTCCTGAGCAACCTGTTCGATTTCGGCCTGGATTTGCAGGAGGCGCTGGATCTGCCGCGCGTCTTCCCCCGCCCCGGAGGGCCGGTCGAGGTGGAAGGCGGCGTGCCGGAACACGCCGTGGCGGGCCTGCGCGCGCGCGGCCACGCCCTCGCCCGGCCGCCCAAGCCGCTCGGCGGCGGACAGGCGATCAGGATCGACCGGGACGAGGGCGTGCTCACGGGGGCCTCGGAGCCGCGCAAGGACGGCTGTGCCCTCGGCTACTGACGCCTCGCCCCTGCGCGTGGCCGTGGGCGGCCTCGGCGCGATCGGGATGCCGGTCGCGCGGCGCCTCGACGAGGGCCTGCCCGGCCTGGAACTGGTCGCCGTCTCGGCGCGCGACCGCACGCGCGCGGCGCGCAAGCTGCGGGGATGCCGGCGCGCGGTGCCCGTCGTGGCGCCGGCCGAGCTGGCGGAGCGTGCCGACGTCGTGGTCGAGTGCGCGCCGGCGGCGGTCTTCGCGGATATCGCCGAGCCCGCGGTGGCGTCGGGGCGCACCCTCGTTACGCTCAGCTGCGGCGCGCTGCTCGCGCGCATGGACCTGGTCGAGCGCGCGCGGGCGACGGGCGCCCGGATCATCGTGCCGAGCGGGGCGCTGCTCGGCCTGGATGCGGTGCGCGCGGCGGCCGAAGGGACCATCCGCTCGGTGCGCATGATCACCCGCAAGCCGCCCGGTTCGCTCGCCGGCGCGCCCTACCTGGAGGCCAGGGGCATCGACCTGAGCGGGTTGAGCGAGCCCGTCAGGATCTTCGAGGGCACGGCGCGCGAAGGCGCGCGCGGCTTCCCGGCCAACGTCAACGTCGCCGCGGCGCTCAGCCTCGCCGGCGTGGGGCCGGACGAGACGCGGCTGGAGATCTGGGCCGACCCGGCGCTCGCGCGCAACACGCACCGCATCTTCGTCGAGGCCGACAGCGCCCGCTTCGAGCTCGCCATCGAGACCGTGCCGAGCGAGGAAAACCCGCGCACCGGCAAGATCACGCCGCTCAGCGTGATCGCCACGCTGCGCGGCCTCACCGCGCCCCTCAGGCTCGGAACCTAGGGCGCATCCGGGTCGATCAGAATCGCCCGAAGGCGATTCATCGACCCGGATCCGCTCTAG
>JBHHZJ010000086.1:0-14351 GCA_046758005.1 Kiloniellaceae bacterium | reverse complement strand
GGGCGCGTAGCTCAGCGGGAGAGCGCCTCGTTCACACCGAGGAGGTCCGTGGTTCGATCCCACGCGCGCCCACCATATAAAACAATAGGTTAACTGTCGCCGTCCTTTCCGCGGAGTGCCAACGCCGTTGGCGCCTCCGCCTCATCGGGCGCCGCCGGCGATGGGTGCGGCATGTCCACCGGCAATGCCGGGTCTCCTTCCAGGCAGCGGATGGCTTCGTCCGGCTCGCCGGTATGCGGCGCGGCCCGGGTCGCCCCGTTACGGCGCGGAGGCCAGCTCCGCCGCTCGGAACACCGGCTCGCCGGCCAGCCAGCGCGCGGCGGCGTCGGGTGTCTCCAGGGCGATGCGCAGGGCGCGGGTCAGCTCCACGTGGGTCGAGCTCAGGCCGCAGTCGGCCAGCCCGGCCCGCACGCCGAGGTGGGCGTGGGCGAAGATCCGGTACTGCGCCAGGAACACGGGGATTGTGACGTCGCGCCGCCGGAGGGCGCGCTCGCACGCGCCCACGTCGCGCGAGTTGAAGCCGCGGCAGATGGCCGGGCGCGCGGGGTGCGCCGAGCACAGGCGGCCGACCAGGAGCGCGCACGGCTCGCGTGCGCCGGCGCGCTCGACCGGAGTCATGCCGCTGGTTTTCCGGTCCAGCTCGCGCAGCCGCGCTTTCAGCTTGGCGAGCGCCTTGGCGCTGAACGTGGTCTGGATGTAATCGGCGAGATGGAAGATCTCGGGCGGAGTCGCGCTCACCATCCTGTAGCAGCAGTGCGCGCAGTACTTCTTGCAGTGCAGCCCCTGCACCTCGCGCTCGACCGACTCGTCGTCCTTGCGCAGCTCGGCGAAGGCCGCCTCGGCGCGCTCCATGGCCTCGCGGCCCACCCGCGCCGGCGCCTCGGGCGTGCGCCGCGCGGACAGGACGGCCACGCTCAGGGCGCGGGCCTCGCGCGCGACCGCCTCGTGCGGCGCCGTTGCGGCCCCGGCCTGAGCCGATGCGCGATCCGGCGCCGCCGCCGGAGTGCTGCTCTCCCGTGGCATTGCCGCGCCTGCGCCCTCCTCGTCTCGTCGGCGGCCACTATAGGCGGCGCGGCGGCGCGGGTCACGCCTGCGCCCGTCCCGGTTGGTTAACAACCTTTTAACTTACATCCGGCATAGTTGAAGTGCCCTCGTCTGTGGCACCGCCTGAGGTAGCGAAGCGGCGGTCCCGGACGGGTGCGGGCGAAACGGAGCCGGCGGGGACTTCCTGGGCCTCTCCCGGTTCGCAACCCCAGGAGCGGATTGACCATGGCGATTCCGAGCTCGACGCCACGCACGACCCAGGCGCAGGGCGCGCCGGCGGCGGAGCTGCCCGCCGGGCCGGATGACGCACAACATCTGGCCTGGCTGGCGTCCAGGGCCGGTCCACGCCGGGAACGGCCGTATCACTACCTCCTGCTGCTGCGCTTCGCGCTGCTCAACATCCTGAGCCTGGCCCTCCTCGGGGCGGCTTATGTCCAGGGCCTGGTCGACAAGGTGCTGATCGCCGACAAGACCTATCTGTCGGCGGTGATCTTCGTGGTTTTCCTGGGCGGCCTGGGGATCTGCGCGCGCAAGGTCTGGCAGACCAGCCGCGAGTTGAACCACGTCAAGTCCTTCGACCCGCTGGCGCCTTCGCGCGCGGCTCAATACCTGGCTCAGATCCGCGGCCGCGGCGGCGAGAGCCGCGCCATTATCGCCGCCGCGCTGCGTTTGAAGCTGACCCAGCGGGTGGCGATCGTACGCCAGGTCGCCGGCAGCCTGGTGCTGCTCGGCCTGATCGGAACCGTGGTCGGCTTCATCATCGCGCTGTCCGGGGTTCATCCGGAGCAGGCCTCGGACGTCAAGGCGATCACGCCGATGATCTCGACCCTGATCGCGGGCATGTCGACGGCGCTCTACACCACGCTCGTCGGGTCGGTACTCAACGTCTGGCTGATGGTCAACTACCAGCTCCTCGCCGGCGGCACGGTGAAGCTGATCACCGGGCTGCTCGAGTTCGGAGAGGAACATGCACCCACTTGACCATTTCGACGACGACGGCGCCAACACGGTGTTCCGCGACGTCATCTTCCTGGCGCTCGCCGGCTTCATCGCGATGGTGCTTCTGCTGCTGCCGCACCTCAATCCGCCGGCGACCGCCGACGAGGGCACGCCCGCGCCGGGCAACGTCATCGTCGAGATCAGCTGGCCGGACACGGTCGATGCCGACGTCGACCTCTGGGTGCAGGCGCCGGGCGACGTGCCGGTCGGCTATTCGAACAAGGGCGGCCTGATCTTCAACCTGCTGCGCGACGACCTCGGCGGACAATCCGACGTGACCGACGTCAACTACGAGGTGTCCTACAGCCGCGGCATCGCGGCCGGCGAATACACCGTGAACGTGCACCTGTATCGCGACATGACGGGGCAGCTGCCCCTGCCGGTGGCGGTCGCGGTCAGCGTCAAGCCCTCCGCCCAGGTCGCCGCCAAGCGGATTCTGCACACCAAGCTGCTGCTCCAGCACCAGGGTCAGGAACTGACCGCCTTCCGCTTCTCGCTCAACGAGGACGGCAAGCTGGTGCCGGGCAGCGTGCACGACCTCCCCAAGGCCCTGCGTTCGAAGAAGAAGTCGTCATGAACGACTTGCTGATCCTGTTCGCCGGCCTCGGCGCGTTGGCGGCGATCCTTGCCAACATCGCGGTGTGGGCGCCGCGCCGGTTGTGGATCAAGCTCGGCGCTCTGGCGACCACCGCCGTGTTCCTGCCGGCCGGCTACCTGGCGCTGGCGGAGATGCTCGGCCGACCCAAGCCGATCAAGATCGAGTGGGCCCGACAGGAGCTCGCCGAGGCCTCGGTCCTGAGTTCGCGGATGGAGGAGGGCGAGGCGATCTACCTGTGGCTGGGCGTCCCCGGCATCGACGAGCCGCGCTCCTACGTGCTGCCCTGGAACCAGCGGCTGGCGCGCCAACTGCGGGGCGCAGAGCGCACCGCGCAGCAGAACGGGGCGCAGGTCCGCATGCGCAGCCCGTTCGAGCGTTCGCTCGACGAGCGCGAGCAGAAGTTCTACGCCGCGCCGCCGCCGCCGCCGCCGCTCAAGCGGCAGCCGGCGGAGAACCCCCTCAATTTCCGGCACTCCGGGCCGAACGCGGGCAGCAGCCTCAACTGATCTCACTCAACTGATCTCAAGGGTGGCTGGTATGACCCCGCGGCGCGCCGGGCGGCCCGGGATCGGGCTTTACCGCAACCGGACCGCATGGCAAGAACGCGCCCATGACCGGCGCGCTCACGCGGCAACCCCGGCGGAGGCGGCGGTGACCGCCAAGGGCGCCGTTGCCTGCGGCCATCCGGCGACCGCGGCGGCGGCGCGCGAGATCCTCGAAGACGGCGGCAACGCCTTCGACGCGGCGCTGGCCGCGTTCTGTGCCGCCACCGTTGCGGAGCCGGTGCTGTGCTCGCTCGGCGGCGGCGGGTTCCTGCTCGCGCGCCGCGCCGGGGGCGAGGCCGTGCTCTACGATTTCTTCGTAAAGACCCCGCGCTGCCGGCGCCGCGTGCAGGACATCGACTTCTACCCGATCCTCGCCGACTTCGGCACCGCCACGCAGGAGTTCCACATCGGCCTCGGCGCGATCGCCACCCCGGGCGCGATCAAGGGCCTGTTCGCGGCGCACGCGGACCTGGGCAGCCTTCCCATGGCGCGCCTGGTCGCGCCGGCCGTGCGGTTGGCCCGTCGCGGCGTTCGCGTGCGCCCCGTGGACACTTACGTGTTCCGGGTCGTCGGCCCGGTCCTGACCGCCCGGCCCGAAGGGCGGGCGTTGTTCACCCGCGCCGACGGAAACCTGCTCTCCCAAGGCGACGTGCTGCGCCAGCCGGCCCTCGCGGACACCCTGGAGGCGCTGGCCGCCGAGGGGGATGCGTTGTTCTACGAGGGCGAGCTCGGCCGCCGGTTGGTCGCCGACTGCCGCGCGCAGGGCGGCCAGCTCGACCCGCAGGACCTGGCCGGCTACCGGGTGATCAAACGCCGCCCGATCGACCGGCGATACCGGGACGCGCGCATCCTCATCAACCCGCCGCCGGCCTCGGGCGGCGTGCTCATCGCCTTCGCCCTCGAGCTGCTGATGCGGCGCGACGTGGCGGCCCGCGGCTCCGCGGCGGAGCACGCGGCCCTGCTCGTGCGGGTGATGGATCTGACCAACCGGGCGCGGGTCGAATCGCGCCTGCACGAGGCGGTGGCCGAACCCGAGGAGGCGGCCGCCGCGGAACGGTTACTGGATCCGGCGCTGCTCGCCCGCTACGCGCGGGAGGTCCATGGCCGGCCGGCCAGCGCCCGCGGGACCACGCACATGAGCGTGGTCGACGCGGCCGGCAACATCGCCGCACTCAGCGCCTCGAACGGCGAGGGGTGCGGCTACATCCTGCCCGGGACCGGAATCATGCTCAACAATATGCTGGGCGAGGAGGACCTCAACCCGCACGGCTTCCACCAATGGCCGCCGGGCAGCCGCATGTCCTCGATGATGTGCCCGACCGTGGCGTACCGGGCCGACGGCTCGGTGGCCGCGCTGGGCTCTGGCGGGTCGAACCGGATCCGGACGGCCATTCTGCAGGTCCTGGTCAACCTGATCGACCTCCGCCTGCCGATCGCCGCGGCGGTCGAGGCGCCCCGCCTGCACTTCGAGGCCGGCACCGCCAGCCTCGAGGACGACATCGACGAGGCCGCGCCCAAGGCCGTGCAGGACGTGGCCGAGAAGGTGGTCCTATGGCCGCGCCACAACCTGTTCTTCGGCGGGGTTCACGCGGTCGCCCGCGATGCGAAGGGGCGTTTCGGGGCCGCCGGCGACCCGCGGCGCGGCGGCAGCGCGTGCGTAGTCTGAGCCCGGCCCCGGCGGGAAACCCGGGGCACGAGAAAGAATCGCGCCGGCCGCAGGAGGCTCCGGCCGGCGCGATCCGCCCGGGCAGGCAACGCGAGGCCAGATTCAGGCAGCCTCGTCTTCCGCGCGGGTACGGGTGATATAGGCGCGGGCGCAATGCTCGGGACAATACGGCTTGCCCTCAACGGCGGGCGCGGCGCAGAAATGGAAGTCCGGCTCCCGAGGATCGCCGATCGGCCACAGGCAGTTGGGCCCCTTTCCAACGCGCCGCACCGTCCAACGCGGCTCGGGCGGCGGCGGCGGCGCGGCGACGGGCCGCGGCTCGATGGGCCTGGCCAGCATCGGGATGCGTCGGCGCACGGGCGCGCGACGCTCCCGCCGGATCGGCGAGGGCCGCGAGGCCAGCCGTAACCTGTGCGCCTTTCCCACCACGGCGTTCTTCGAAACGCCGAGGACCCGGCCGATCGCGGAAGCGCTGTATCCCGACTCCCAAAGGCGTGCGAGTTCTGCGACTCGGTCGTCGGTCCACGTCATGTGCTTGCCCCCATGAATACCGCTAAATATCGTCCTATATCATATATCCTGCGTTCTAGGCAATAAAAAATGCCACATATGGTATGTCGTGAGGCTCCGATGCCTGGATTTGCCGGGGACCCGGAACCCGGCTTGCTTCCGGGCGCGAGTGGGGGCGAGAGTCAGCCATGATCGTCTTGTTTACGGACTTCGGCCCCTCCGGGCCCTACGTCGGCCAAATGAAGGCCGTCCTGCACCGCGAGGCGCCCGGCGTGCCGGTGGTCGACCTGTTCTGCGACGCCCCGGCCTTCGACCCGCAGGCGGCGGCGTACCTGCTGGCCGCCTATGCGCCGGAGTTTCCGGCCGGCACGGTGTTTCTCGCCGTCGTCGATCCCGGTGTCGGGGGGCCGCGGGCGCCGCTCGTGGTCGCGGCCGACGGGCGCTGGTACGTCGGGCCGGACAACGGCCTGTTCGCGATCGTGGCGCGCCGCGCGGCGCAGGCCCGCGCGTGGGAGATCACCTGGCGCCCGGCGCGGCTATCGGCGTCGTTTCACGGCCGCGACGTCTTCGCCCCCGTGGCGGCGCGGCTGGCGCGGGGCGAGGCGCCGCCGGGCCGAGAGCGGAGCGAAGCCGAAACCCAGCGCGCGCCCGGGGCGGATTGGCCGCAGGACCTGGCGCGCGTCGTCTACATCGACCACTTCGGCAACGCGATGACCGGCCTGCGCGCCGCCGGGCTGGCCTCCGGAGCGATCCTGGAGGTGGCGGGCCGGCGCCTCGCCCGCGCGCGCAGCTTTTGCGACCTTCCGCCCGGCGCGCCCTTCTGGTACGAAAACGCCAACGGTCTGGCCGAGATCGCGGTCAACCGGGGACACGCCGCGCGCGCCCTCGGGCTGGCGGTCGGGGCCGAGGTGAGGGTTCACGCGCGGTAGCCGGGCCCCGGAGAACGATGCGTACACGCCAATGAGATATTCGATCAGGTTCGTTTTGATCGTCGTGCTGTTCGTCGCCTGTCTTATTGCGGCGAACGTTACCGCGGTGAAACTGATCAGCGTATCCGGCCTGCTCCTGCCGGCCGCGATCGTCATCTTCCCGGTGAGCTATATCCTCGGGGACGTCCTGACCGAGGTCTACGGCTACGCGCAGGCGCGGCGCGTCATCTGGCTCGGCTTCGTCTGCAACCTGATCGTCGTCGCGGCAATCTGGATCGGGCAGCAGCTGCCACCGGCGCCGTTTTGGGATGGCCAAGCGGCGTACGAGCGGATCCTCGGCTACACGCCGCGGATCCTGGTCGCCTCCTTTCTGGCCTATCTGGTCGGCGAGTTCGCCAACGCCTTCGTCCTGGCGAAGATGAAGATCGCGACCGGGGGACGGTGGTTGTGGACGCGGACCATCGGCTCGACGCTGGTGGGCCAAGCCCTGGATTCGTTGGTTTTCATCGTCCTCGCGTTCGCGGGAACGATTCCGGTCCCGGCGCTCCTGGCGCTCGTCTTGACGCAGTGGCTGGTCAAGTCGGCCTACGAGGCCGCCGCCACCCCGCTGACCTATGCGGTCGTCAATCATCTCAAGCGGAAGGAGGGCATGGACGCGTACGATCGCGACACCCGATTCAATCCGCTCGTGTTTTCGGATTGACGGGGTCGGGGCCACCGGACGCCGCGCCATGCCGGCGAAGCGCCCGAATTCGACCCCGAATTCGACCCCGAATTCGGCATTGATCCGCGTCAAGGATTTGCCGCGCGGCGCAGAATTTGCGATCCTGTAGGCCCCCACGCAGATCCCATCAGATCCGGCCCGGAGATTGGTCATGCGAATCGTGATCGAACAGTCCGAGTTCCGGCGCCTGTCGTCCGAGACCCAACGCGAGGTGCTCGAGACTTTCGCCGGCAGGCGCGTTTTCACGCCGCCACCGGCCAAAAAGCACGCCAACCTGCTCTGGCGTCAGCCGTTCGACCTGACCCCTGATCTGGCGGCGCGCCTGCTCCACGGCCTGGCGGAGCCGCACCGGGCGCGCCTCAGGCTGTTCGCCGAGCGCGGCGGCCGCGTCAGCCAGAAGGAGCTGCTGGCGGCGACGCAGGACGGCGAAATGCGGGTGCTGTCCCACTTCCAGGCGGTGCTGAGCCGCCGGCTGCGCCGTTTCATCGACGACCCGGAGAAGAAGGCGCATCTGATCGGCTGGGACTTCTCGGCCACCGAATGGGACGGCGACCACAACAAGATCGTCGACGGCATCTACTACGTGACCGAGACGACGGCGAGGACGCTGCGGGACTACTTCGGGATCGGCGCCCGCAATCGCGCCCGCACCTAAGGCTGCGCACGCTTCGCGCGGATTCGGCCCCTCTCACCCGCCGGCGCGCTCGAGCACGGCGTGCAGCAGGACGTTGCAGCCGGCCTCGAGATCCTCGGGGGTCGCGCTTTCCGCCTCGTTGTGGCTGATGCCGTCCGCGCACGGCACGAAGATCATGGCCGTCGGCGCCACCCGGTTGATGTAGCAGGCGTCGTGACCGGCCCCGGAGACGATGTCCCGGTGCGGGTAGCCGAGCGCCTCCGCGCCCTGGCGGACCGCGGCGACGGAGTCCGGGTCGAAGGCGATGGGCGGGGCGTACCAGATCTCCTCCAGCGCACACGCCAGGCCATCCTCGCCGGCGATCCGGTCGCAGGCCGCGCGCAGGTCCGCGGCCATGGCCGAAAGGGTCTCGTCCTGCGGATGGCGCAGGTCGACCGTGAAGAAGACACGGCCGGGGATCGTGTTGCGCGAATTCGGGCTGACCTGCACGACGCCCACGGTGGACACCGCGTCCGGCGGGCGCGCGGCGGCGATCCGGCGCACCTCGGCGATCATGCGCGCCGCGCCGTGGAGGGCGTCGCGGCGCCGTGGCATCGGCGTCGTGCCGGCGTGCGATTCGGCGCCCGTGACGGTCACTTCGAACCAGCGCTGGCCCTGGGCGCCGGTGACCACGCCAATGGTTTTGCCCTCGGCCTCGAGGATCGGCCCCTGCTCGATGTGCGCCTCGAAGTAGGCCCCGACCGGGCGCCCGCCGCAGGACGCCTCGCCCTTGTAGCCGATGCGCCCCAGCTCCGCGCCCAGGGTCTTGCCCTCAACGTCGGCGCGCGCGTGGCCGTAGTCCAGGTCGAAGACCCCGGCGAAGACGCCGGAGCCGGTCATGGCCGGGGCGAAGCGCGCGCCCTCTTCGTTGGTCCAGACCGCCACTTCGACCGGCGCCCCGGTTTCGATGCCGTGGTCGTTGAGCGTGCGGATGACCTCGAGCCCGGCGAGCACGCCGTAGACGCCGTCGAACTTGCCGCCGGTCGGCTGGGTGTCCAGGTGACTGCCGGTCATCACCGGCGGCAGGCTGCCGTCGCGGCCCGGGCGGCGGGCGAAGATGTTGCCCATCGCGTCCACCTCGACCGTGCAGCGGGCCTGCTCGCACCAGCGCACGAAGAGGTCGCGGCCCGCGCGGTCCAGGTCGCTGAGCGCCAGGCGGCAGTTGCCGCCCTTCTCGGTGGCGCCGATCCTGGCCATCTCCATGAGCGAGTCCCAAAGCCGCTGTCCGTCGATCGCGATGTTCTTCCTCATGCCCGTCTCCTTCCCGTCCGGCGCTCGCGGGTGGCCGCCCGGCCAAGATTAGGCGTTCGCGCCGCGCCGGATAAGGGGGTTTGCCGCCGCGCGGCGACGAGGGCGCCAAAGCGCTGTCCGGGCGGGCCCCGGCCCCGCTATAACGGTGCTCATGGCGGACTCGATCTTCACCCCCGACGTGCGGTTCGCGCCCTGGTGGTGGGATGCGGCGCCGCGCCCGGAGC
The DNA here is from genome assembly GCA_046758005.1 of Kiloniellaceae bacterium. GTDB lineage: Bacteria > Pseudomonadota > Alphaproteobacteria > Kiloniellales > J153 > JBHHZJ01. The sequence goes on along the minus strand of JBHHZJ010000086.1, from coordinate 5,188 downwards.
CGGAGGATACCCCGCTGCCGCGGAACGTCGACGTGGCCGTGGTCGGCGCCGGCTTCACCGGCCTTTGCGCGGCGCTCACCCTGGCGCGCGCCGGGCGCAGCGTGCTGGTCCTCGACGCCGGCCCGCCGGGCGCGGGGGCGAGCACGCGCAACGGCGGCATGATCGGCAGCGGCCACCGGCTCGGCTTCGCCGCGCTCGCCGGGCGCTACGGGCGCGACAAGGCGGCGGCCGTCCTGAGGGAGGGTCTGGCCTCCCTGGAATTCGCCGCCGACCTAATCGAGCGCGAGCAGATCCAGTGCCACCTCACGCGCTGCGGCCGGTTCCGCGCCGCCTGGCGGGCCCGCGACTACGACGCCGTGGGGCGCGAGACCGACCTGCTGCGCCGCGAGATCGGGCTCGAGGCCGACATGGTGCCGCGCGCCGAGCAGCACAAGGAGGTCGCGACCGAGCATTACCACGGCGGCTGTCTCTACCACCGGCACGGGTCGCTGCATCCCGGGCTGTTCCACCAGGGCCTGCTCGAGCGCGCCCGCGCCGCCGGGGCCGGAATCATCGGCCATACACCGGTCATCGGGCTCGTGCGCGACGGCCGGGGCTTCGCGCTCGCCACGCCGCGCGGCCGGACCGCGGCGCGCGACGTGGTCATCGCCACCAACGGCTACACCGGCCCGGCGACACCCGGCTTCCGGCGCCGGCTCGTGCCGGTGGCCAGCTACATCATCGCCACCGAGCCCTTGGGCGAGGCCGCGGTCTCGCGCCTGATCCCGGGCGGGCGCATGATCGTCGAGACCCGTTCGCGCGGCTGCTACTACCGGCCCTCGCCGGACGGGCAGCGCATCCTGTACGGCGGGCGGGCGGCGCTGCGCGCGATCGATCCGGCGGCCGCAGCGGCGCGCCTGCGCCGCCTGCTGGTGCAGCTCTTCCCGGACTTGGCCACGGTCGAGATCAGCCACGCCTGGCGGGGCTTCGTGGCCTTCTCAAGGGACCACGTGCCCCACGTCGGCGTGGCCGACGGGATCCACTTCGCGCTCGGCTACAACGGCTCGGGCGTGGCGATGGCGCCGTACCTGGGCCACAAGGTCGCGCTCAAGCTGCTCGGTTCGCCCGACGGCGCCACGGCCTTCGACGACCTCGCCTTCCGGGCCATCCCGTTCCACGGCGGCCGGCCGTGGTTCCTGCCGTTCCTCGACCTCTACTACCGGATGCTCGACCGCATCGAGGGTTCGGGATGAGCCACCGGCAGGGAAAAGGCCGGCCACCTTGCGGAGTGGCCGGCCCGCTCAGGAGTTCGGAGGAGGTCGAGAGGAGAAAGTGAGGCGCGAACCGTCGCGCGGTCATTTGCGCGCGAGGAGAATTCCGATCTTGTTGGCGTTCGGCGAGGCCAGGATGCTGGCCAGCAGCGACACGTGGGTGCCCCGTTTCGAGGGCGCCCAGCGGGCCTCCTTGGCCTGCACGGCCAGCTTCTCGCGGAGCATCTCCAGGAGCCCTTCGAGGCCGACCCGGTTGACCACCGAGGCGAACTCGCGCCGTTGGGTCAGCGCCAGGCTGACGCCGTCGATCGAGACGTCGATGATCTTGTACTGGCCGTCGTCGGCGCGCACGCGCCAGACCGGATTGGCCGGGCCGTCCGGCCCCTCGACGCTGGTCTCGACCAGCACGTCCTTACTGCCGACCGCGTGGCTGGCGACGATGGTCAGCGTCTCGGCCCGGAACGAGCCGAGGCGGCGGGCGTAGCTGTTCAGCAGATACTCGGTGAACAGTTCCTGGAACTCCTCGCGCTGCGCGGTCGTCGCCCGGTTCCAATACTTGCCCAGCACGAACTGGCAGGTCAGCTCGAGGTTGAACCCATTGCGGATCAGATCGCGCAAGGCCGCCTGGCGCTTTTCGGGAATCTTGGCCTCCTTCGACGCGAGCAGCGCCACCGCCTGATTGCCGAGACCCTCGACGAACCGGGCCGCCCGCTCCGGAGAGGGCTGCGCCGAGGCCGAAACCGCGCCGGCGAAGCTCAACCCCAGAACGAGGAGCGAGGCCATCATCCCGTGGAACGCCTTGCCGAGCGTCATTGCATCATCTCCGCACATCGCGGCGTTGTGTTCCGGGGCCGCCGGCGCCGCCTCGCGCCCATGGCCCAATAACGCCGTCCGTTGTTATTAAGCGGTACATTTCAACAGATAAAAGTTAACGGACCATTGCGGAAGGCATGGATTTCCGCCGTTTTCGCCGCCGGTCATTTTAATAAAACTTGGCAGTCCGTTACGCCGGGGCCGTGGCGGGGTCCCGCGCTCGTCCCGAAAACCGCTGGAATTCCGGTCCTTCCCGCCAACCTGATCGCGCCGGCATGGCGGCGGCGCGGGCCCCGGTGCGGGGTTGCGGCTCCGGGTTCGATCGGCGAGCCGGCTGTGGAATCGCTGTGACAAGGCGGGAATGCCACGGTCGCGCCAACAAATCGCCGCGATCCGCCGGCCCGGACCGCCCGCCGGCCACGGGGGGCCGCGCCCCGCCGGCGTGCGGGCCGAGCGCAAGGGCTCATTCGCTTGCGGCGTGCAGGAGCGCCCGGACCTCGGCCGCGTTGGGCGGCCAACCGGCCCAGTCGTCAACCGAGATCCCCCACTTGTTCTTGTGGCCCGGGTCGGCCCCGGCGTCGAGCAGGCGCGTCAGGACCTCCTTGTGGCCGCGCGCGGCGGCGGCCATGAGGGCGGAGTTGCCGGCGTCGCTGGTCCGATTGACGCCCGCGCCGCGGGCCAGCAGCAGCTCGACCGCGGCCAAATCCCCCCTGGCCGCGGCGTGCATCAGCGCGCTCGCACCCCAGCGGTCGCGGGCGTTCGCGTCCGCCCCCTGCTCCAACGCGGCCTCGAGCGCCGCGGCATCGCCGCGCGCGGCGGCCGTTAGGACGTCCGGATCGCCGTCGGTCACGCTCCCGAGACTCCGCCGTGGATTCCGCTGGCCCGGTGGGGCCGTTTTCCCCTTTGGCGCCGCCGCCGTCAAGGCCGGGCGTTTCGCCATGCCGGAATCCTGGGGACCTGCCCGCCGGCGGGGCCCATGCCGGTCTGGAAGGGTATTAAACCTCGCTTAAACCATTTTGTGCTTGGATGCCGTCATACCGCCGCATGCTCACTTGGTTTCTCGGGATTCCACCGGACACCCATGGCCGAGCTCCCCAAAAATCTCGCGGTCCTGCTGGTCGACGACGATGACCTGATCCGGCGGCTCGTCAGGAGCTTCCTGCGCGATCTGAATTGCCGGGAGATCCGCGAAGCACGGAACGGGGAGGAGGCCCTTCCTCTGCTGACCAGCCGGTTGTTCGACGTGCTCATCTTCGACTGGCAGATGGAGCCGATTAACGGGCTGGATCTCACCCGGCTCGTGCGAGGCAATTCCGAAAACCCGAACCAGCGGACCCCGATCATCGTCCTGACGGCCCACACGGAACGGGAAAACGTCCTGGCCGCCCGGGACGCCGGCGCCACCGCGGTCGTCGCCAAACCCGTTTCCAGCAAGAACTTGACCGACAAGATCGCGTTTGCGCTGAAGAATCCCGTGGCCCCTCCACGCGCCGGAGCGAATGGAGCCGCCCCGGACGGGCGGTCGGAGACATCGCCCGCGAGGTAGGGCGGCCGACGCCGCGAATCCGCCGACAAACCGGCCAAAGGGCTTGAACCGCGCGGCCCCAGCCGTCATTAAGGGAGCCGCGAGAAAAGGGGGGCGGCGAAGACGTCCGGCCGGCGCGGGCGGGTTCAAGCAGCCGCATCCTTGTACCGACGGGGAACCAGGATATGAAGATCGCCATCCCCAGGGAGCGGCGCGCGCACGAGTCACGTGTCGCGGCCTCGCCCGAAACCGTGAAGAAGCTGGCCGCGCTCGGCTGTGAGGTCGCGGTGGAAAAAGGGGCGGGGGCGGCCGCCTCGTTCACCGACGAGGCCTACAGGCAGGCCGGCGCCACGATCGCCAAGGACGAGGCCGCGGCGCTCTCCGGCGCCCAGATCGTGCTCAAGGTCCAGCGGCCGATCGCCGGCGGCAAGAACGACGAGTTGGCGCTCGTCCCCAGGGGCGCGCTGGTGATCGGCCTGATGGACCCGTACCGAGCGGGCAAGGACATCGAGGCGCTGGCCAAGGCGGGCGTCGTCGCCTTCGCCATGGAGCTGTTGCCGCGCATCACGCGCGCGCAATCCATGGACGTCCTGTCGTCGCAGGCGAACCTGGCCGGATACAAGGCGGTGCTCGACGCCGCGGCCGAGTACGGCCGGGCCATGCCAATGATGATGACCGCGGCCGGCACCATCGCGCCGGCGCGGGTCATGGTGATGGGCGCCGGCGTGGCCGGGCTGCAGGCGATCGCCACCGCGCGGCGCCTGGGCGCGGTCGTCTCGGCGACCGACGTGCGCCCGGCGGTCAAGGAGCAGGTCGAGAGCCTGGGCGCCACGTTCGTCGCGGTCGAGGACGAGGAGTTCAAGCAGGCCGAGACCGCCGGCGGCTACGCCAAGGAGATGAGCGAAGCCTACAAGCAGAAGCAGGCCGCCCTCATCGCCGAGACGATCAAGAAGCAGGACATCGTCATCACCACCGCGGCGATTCCGGGCCGGCCCGCACCGCGGCTCGTCACCGCCGACATGGTCAAGACCATGAGGCCGGGCGCGGTGATCGTCGACCTTGCGGTCGAGACCGGCGGCAACTGCGAGCTCAGCCAACCGGGCAAGGTGGTCGCCAAGCACGGCGTGCGCATCGTCGGGCACCTGAACGTGCCAGCCCGGCTGGCCGAGGACGCGAGCGCGCTCTATGCGCGCAACATCTTCAACCTGCTCCAGCTCGTCATCGACCAGGAAAGCCGGTCCCTGAAGATCGACTGGGACGACGAGATCATCAAGGGGACCTGCATCACCCGCGAGGGTGCGATCGTGCATCCGGCGCTCACCGGCGAAGGAGGTTGAGCCCATGGAATCGCAAGGCTTCGCCGAGAAAGCCGCCGCGCTCGCCGACCAGGCCCGCGCTCTTTCGGAAGGCGCGGCGGCCCTGGCCGGCGAGGCCAGCCGGCTGGTGGTCGACACGGGCGCGCATGCCGGCATCTCGCCGCTCGTCGTCGGCCTGACCGTATTCGTGCTCGCGGTCTTCGTCGGCTATCACGTGGTGTGGCGGGTCACGCCGGCGCTGCACTCGCCGCTCATGTCGGTGACCAACGCGATCTCCTCGGTGA
>JBHHZJ010000085.1:0-14445 GCA_046758005.1 Kiloniellaceae bacterium | reverse complement strand
CGCGGCATCCGGCGCACCTGGATGGACGGCCCGCGGCCGCTCGACCCGGCGCGCGCGCGCTTCGCGGGCGAGGCCTATACCTTGCGCTTCCTGCCGTTGCGCGAGGACCTGGGCACCCCCGAGAGCTACGCCCGGCCCGGCTCGCTGCGCGAGGCCATCGAGGCCATGCCGCCCGGCCGGGTCGCGGTCGTCGACGCGCGCGGCGAGCGCGGCTGCGGGACGATCGGCGACATCCTGCTTCTGCGCATGAAGGTGCGCGGGACGGTCGCCTTCGTGACCGACGGCGCGCTGCGCGACATCGCCGGGGTGCGCGAGGTCGGCCTGCCCACATTCTGCGCCGCGCCGGCCGCGCCGCCCAGCATCGCCGGCCTGGTCTTCGCCGGATGGGAGCAGCCGATCGGCTGCGGCGGGGTCGCGGTGCTTCCCGGCGACGTGGTGGCCGGCGACGAGGACGGGGTGGTCGTCGTGCCCCGGGCGCTCGCCGACGAGATCGCCGAGGCCGCCCCGGAGCAGGAGCGCTTCGAGCGCTTCGCCCTGATGCGCGTGCGCCGCGGCGACCCGGTGCTCGGGCTCTATCCGCCGAACGAGGACACGCTGACGGCCTACCGGGCCTGGCTGGACGCCGGCGAGCCGGAGGAGTAAGACACGACCCGGACCGGGTACAAGTCACTGATCTGACAGCCGAGGAAACGCTGGTCATGCGGGAAGACCCGATCGTCATCGTCGGCCTGGCGCGCACCCCCATGGGCGGCTTCCAGGGCGATCTGGCGCCCTTGCGCGCCCCCGAGCTCGGCGCGGCCGCGATCCGCGGCGCGCTGGAACGTGCCGGCGTCCCGGCCGAGGAGGTCGACGAGGTCATCTTCGGCTGCGTCCTGCCCGCCGGCCAGGGCCAGGCGCCGGCGCGCCAGGCCTCCTTCGGCGCCGGCGTGCCCGAATCGGTCGGCTGCACCACGGTCAACAAGATGTGCGGCTCGGGCATGAAGGCGGCCATGCTGGCGCACGACCTGCTCGCCGCCGGCTCGGGCGAGGTCATGGTCGCCGGCGGCATGGAGAGCATGACCAACGCCCCCTACCTGCTGCCCAAGGCGCGCGGCGGCTACCGCATGGGCCACGGCGCCGTGATCGACCACATGTTCCTGGACGGCCTGGAGGACGCCTACGACAAGGGCCGGCTGATGGGCACCTTCGCCGAGGACACCGCGCGGCACTACCAGTTCACACGCGAGGCCCAGGACGCCTTCGCGGTCCGCTCGCTCACGCGCGCCCGGAGCGCGAGCGAGGACGGCACCGCGGCGCGCGAGATCGTGGCGGTCACGGTGAAGACACGGAAGGGCGAGACCACGGTCGAACTCGACGAGCAGCCGCGCAAGGCCGACCTCGACAAGATCCCCAGGCTCAAGCCCGCCTTCCGGGAGGGCGGCACGGTGACCGCGGCCAACTCGAGCTCGATCTCCGACGGCGCGGCGGCGCTCGTCCTCATGAGGCTGTCGGAGGCCGAGAAGCGCGGCCTGACGCCGCGCGCCGCGGTCCGCGGCCACGCCACCCACGCCCAGGCGCCGGCCTGGTTCACCACCGCCCCGATCGGGGCGATCGGCAAGGTGCTGGACAAGGTCGGCTGGTCCAGGGACGAGGTCGCGCTCTACGAGATCAACGAGGCCTTCGCCGTGGTCACCCTGGCCGCCATGCGCGACCTGGACCTGCCGGCCGACAAGGTCAACGTGCACGGCGGGGCCTGCGCGCTCGGCCACCCGATCGGCGCCTCGGGCGCGCGCATCCTGGTGACGCTGATTAGCGCGCTGGAGAAGTACGATCTCAAGAAAGGCGTGGCCTCGCTGTGCATCGGCGGCGGCGAGGCGACCGCCATGGCGGTCGAACGGGTGCATTAGGCGAGCGCGCGGTCATGGCCCTGGACATGAAGCCGGCGTGCGAGCGCTGCGCCGCGGCGCTGACCCCGGACGGGCAGGCCTACATCTGCAGCTACGAGTGCACGTTCTGCCGCGACTGCGCGGCCGAGATGAACCGCCGCTGCCCCAACTGCGGCGGCGAGCTGGTCGCCCGCCCGCGCCGCGGGCCCGCCACGCAGGTCGCCTGAGTCCAGCCCCCTTGCGCACCGGTGCGGGCGGGGCGCAAGCTTCGCATCCCTTGCAAGCCCGTAAGGAGCGATCATGCCGAGCGTCCTCATCACCGGCGCGAGCCGCGGAATCGGGCTGGCGTTCGCCCGCTCGTTCGCCGGCGACGGCTGGCGGGTGCACGCCTGCTGCCGCAACCCGGACAAGGCCCGGGACCTGAGGGCCCTGTGCGAGGCCTCCGGCGGCGCCGCGACGGTGCACCGGCTCGACGTGACCGACGGGCTCAAGGTGGCCAGCCTCGCGCGCGAACTGGCCGAGGAGGCCATCGACATCCTGCTCAACAACGCGGGGGTCTACGGTCCGAAGACCGGCTTCGGCGAGACCGACTACGATAAGTGGCTGCCCGTCTTCGCCGTCAATACGCTGGCGCCAATGCGCATGGCGGAGCGCTTCGTCGAACATGTCGCGCGCAGCCGGCGCCGGCTGATCGTCAACATCTCCAGCTGGATGGGCTCGATCGCCGAGAACACGAGCGGCGGGGCCTACGTCTACCGCTCGTCCAAGGCGGCGCTCAACATGGTCTGCAAATCTTTGGCGATCGACCTCGCGCCGCGCGGCATCACCGCCGTCGTGCTGCATCCCGGCTGGGTCAAGACCGACATGGGCGGGCCGAACGCCGCGATCACGCCGGCCGAGAGCGTGGAGGGCATGCGCCTCGTCATCGACCGCCTGACCGCGAAGGACAGCGGCAAGTTCCTCAGCTTCGACGGCAGCGAAATTCCGTGGTGATTCAGGGATCAGGGATCAGGGATCAGGGATCAAAATGTACTTTCGGACCCCTCCTGCTGATCCCTGATCCCTGATCCCCGTCACACCTCCGCCCAGTAGCGCAGCAGGTTGCTGTGCAGCCGGTCGAAGCGCTCCTGCATCTCGGAGTCGGGAAAGGCCGCGACCACCATCGCGCGCAGCGCTTCGATTTCGTGCACGATCTGGCGCTGCGCCTCGGTGCGCAGCATCGACTGGATCCAGCCGATGGCGGCCCAGCGCGTGCCCTCCTCGACCGGCTCGACCCGGTGCAGCATGTTGGACGGATAGACGATGGCGTTGCCGGCCGGCTCCTTGATCCGCTCCTCGCGGTAGGGCGTGTGGAGGACGAACTCGCCGCCCCGGTACGCCGCCGGATCGGTCAGGAACACGGTGAAGGACAGGTCCGCGCGGATCGGCTGGCCGCGCACTCCGCCCATGAGTGCGGCGTCCATGTGGGTCTTGTAATACATGCCCGGGTCGTAACGGTTGAATTCGAGCGTGATCTGCTTCGGCAGCGCGTAATTCTTGAACTCCGGCCGGGCCATGAGCGCGGAAACGACCATCTTGATCGCGGCGTCGAACTCGGGCGTGGCGCGGTCGGCCTGCAGGTTCCTCTTGAGCGTGGGCTTGCCGCTGACCGCGCCGTCGACGAACTTCGCCGATTCGACGATGCGCCGGACCTCGGCGACCTGGGACTCCTCCAGAACACGTTTCAGTCTGAGCAGCATGGTTCGACTTTCTCTCGCGGTTGACCGGCTCGGGCAAGGGCGCGGCGCCGGATCATAATCAAACGCGGCGCCCGCGACCAACCGGGAAACGGTTCGGCTGGACCCGGCCCCGCGCCGAAGACTACTCTCGGTGCGATCGACCGCCGGACGGTGACATGACCGACCCGAACCGGGCGCTCCTGACCGAGGCGCAGGAACTGATTCGCGACACCGCGCGCCGCTTCGCGCGCGAGCGCCTGGCGCCCTTTGCCGCGGCCTGGGACCGCGAGGCGCGTTTTCCCAGGGAGGCGATCGAGGAGATGGGCCGGCTCGGATTCCTGGGCATGCTCGTGCCCGAGCAATGGGACGGGGCCGGGGCCGACAACGTGTCCTATGCGCTGGCGCTGATCGAGATCGCGGCCGGGGACGGGTCGTGCTCCACCATTATGAGCGTGCACAATTCGGTCGGTTGCCTGCCGGTCCTGCGCTACGGCACGGAGGAGCAGAAGGAGCGCTTCCTGCGCCCCATGGCGCGCGGCGAGATGCTGGCCGCGTTCTGCCTGACCGAGCCGCAGGCCGGTTCGGACGCGGCCGCGATCAAGGCCCGGGCCGAGCGCGCGGGCAACCACTACGTGCTCAACGGCGTCAAGCAGTTCATCACCTCGGGCCGCAACGCGGACGTGGCCATCGTCTTCGCCGTCACCGATCCCGGCCGCGGCAAGAAGGGCATCAGCGCCTTCATCGTCCCGACCGACACGCCCGGCTTCAAGGTGGCCGGCGTCGAGAAGAAGCTCGGCCAGAAGGCCTCCGACACCTGTCAGATCGTGCTCGAGGATTTGAAGCTCACGCCGGACCTGCTGCTGGGCGAGGAGGGCGAGGGCTACGGCATCGCGCTGTCGAACCTGGAAGGCGGGCGCATCGGGATCGCCGCGCAGTCGGCCGGCATGGCCCGGGCCGCCTACGAGGCCGCGCTCGACTACGCCAAGCAGCGCGAGGCCTTCGGCACGCCGATCATCGGGCACCAGGCGGTTTCCTTCCGGCTCGCCGACATGGCGACCCGGCTGCACGCGGCCGAACTCATGGTGCTGCACGCCGCGGCGCTGCGCGACGCCGGGCGGGCGTGCCTCAAGGAGGCGTCCATGGCCAAGCTCTTCGCCTCGGAGATGGCCGAGCAGGTTTGCTCCGACGCCATCCAGATCCACGGCGGCTATGGCTACCTCGCCGACTTCCCGGTCGAGCGGATCTACCGCGACGTGCGGGTGTGCCAGATCTACGAGGGCACCTCCGACATCCAGCGCCTCATCATCAGCCGCCGGATCGCGGAAGATACCTGAAGATACCTGAGGCAACCGCAGAATGAGCACGGGCCGGCCATGATCAGGGGCGTGCTCATGGACCTCGGCGGGGTGGTCTACGTCGGCGACGAGCCGCTGCCCGGCGCCATCGCAGCACTCGAGGGCCTGAAGGCCTCCGGTCTGCCGGTCCGCTATCTCACAAATACGACCCGCACGCCCCGGCGCGCCTTCCTGCACAAGTTGCGCCGGCTCGGCGTGCCGGCGGGCGAGGGCGACGTTTTCATGCCGGCTCTGGCGGCCCGCGCCTACCTCGAGGACAAGGGGCTGAGCCCGCACCTCCTCGTGCACCCGGCCCTGGAGGAGGACTTCGCCGGCGTGCCCGGCGGCGGGGCCGAGGCGGTGGTCGTCGGGGATGCGGCCGAGCGCTTCGCGTACCCGGCGCTCAACGCGGCCTTCCGCGCGATTCAGGGCGGCGCCGATTTCCTGGCGCTCGCGCGCAACCGGAGCTTCCAGGACGCCGACGGCGCGCTCAGCCTGGACGCCGGCCCCTTCGTGGCCGCGCTGGAATACGCCACCGGGCGGCGGGCGACCGTGCTCGGCAAGCCCTCGCCCGCGTTCTTCGCCGCGGCGGTCGAGAGCCTGGGCTGCGCGCCCGGCCAGGCGGTCATGATCGGCGACGACACGGAGGCCGACGTGGGCGGCGCGCTCGCCGCCGGGATTCCCGGGATTCTCGTGCGCACCGGGAAGTACCGGCCGGGCGACGAGGAGAGGGTCGATCCACCACCCACTGCGGTCGCAGCCGACCTTGCCGAGGCGCTCGCCTGGGTCCTGGAGCGCCGGGACGGCTGAGCCGGTGGGCAGCCCTCGCTCGTGGCTGCCTCCGCCTCCTCGTCGAGGCCGCAATCCACGGTCCCGGCGCCATGCCCGACAAATCCGAAAGTCGGTCCGAGACCGTTCCCGAATCGAAGTATGGGATGTCCGGATTGACACAAATCAATGCCGTTCCCCCGGTGTTCCAATTTGATCACCGTTACGATGCCCGCGCGGGGCTCGACCATTGGGGGGCAAGGATGTCCATGCTCGATCTACACGCCTTTAGGGCCACGCCGCTCAGTCGTGACCCTTTCGACTTTTTGGTCGTGCCCGGTTTCCTTAAGGCGGAAGCCTTGCCGCGAGTGCGGGACGACTTCCCGAATATCACGCGCGCGGGCCTGTTCCCGCTGTCCGAGGTCTCGTACGGCCCTCGCTTCGCCGAGCTCATCGAGGAAATCCGGAGCGCGCAGCTCGAAGCCGCGTTCTGCGAGAAATTCGGTCTGGATCTCTCCGGGAACCCCCTGATGGTCACGGTCCGCGGCCGGTGCCAGAAGAAGGACGGACGCATCCACACGGACACCAAGAGCAAAATTGTGACGGCCCTGCTTTATCTCAACGCGGAATGGGAAGCCGACGGGGGACGGCTGCGCGTTCTGCGCGGTCCGGACGACCTGAACGACATGATCGCCGAGGTGCCGCCGCACGGAGGCACGCTGATCGCGTTTCGCCCCTGCGACAACTCCTGGCACGGCCACATGCCCTACGAGGGCGACCGGCGCTATGTCATGCTCAATTGGATGAGCGATGCGGCCGTCGCGGTGCGCGAATTGGGGCGCCATCGCGTATCGGCGAAGATCAAGCGCTACCTGCCTTTCACCTGATCCGAGCTTCCGAAACACGAGGACGCATGGGGACGCAGCATGAACCCGAATACCGAAGTCTTCTTGAACTGCCTCGACCGGGCGCAGGCCGAGACGCGACCCTTCCGTCACTGGCTGCTCGAGGACGCGCTGAGCGAGGATGCCTGCGACGGGATCTTGAACCTGCCGGTCGAGCCGCCGGTCATCACCGATTACAACGGAACCCGGGAAGCGAACAACGACACCCGGTACTACTTCAACCCGGAGGCTTGCGCTCGGTTCGACGTCTGCCGCGACGTCGTCGACACCCTGACGGACCGGCGCTGCATCCGGAAGATCGAAGAAACCTGCGGCATCGACCTGTCGAAGGGGCACCTCAGGATCGAGTACACCCAGGACACCGACGGGTTTTGGCTGGAACCGCACACGGACATCAGCGTGAAGCTGTACACCATGCTGATTTACCTGTCGAAGGAGCCGGACCTGGCGGACGCGGGGACGGACATCTTCGACCAACAGCTCAACCACGTGAAGACGGCGCCGTTCCGGCCCAACCACGGCCTGATCTTCATTCCCGGCAAGGACACCTGGCACGGCTTCATCAAACGCCCGATCCGGGGCGTGCGCCGCTCGATCATCGTCAACTACGTCACCGACGAGTGGCGCGAGCGTTGGCAACTGGCCTGAGGGTTCTGCTGTTCACGCCCCGTCTCGTGAGGAAACTCTGAAGGGCGGTTCCATGCCCAGGATGACGTTCATCGATCCGGCGGGCGCCCGCCATGAGGTGGAAGCCCCGCTTGGTCTGACCATCCTCGAGGTCGCCCGTAAGAACGACATCGACATCGAGGGGGCGTGCGAGGGCTCGCTGTCCTGCTCGACCTGCCATGTCATCGTCAACCGCGGCGCTTACGCGCAACTGCCGGACCCCGACGAGGACGAGGAGGATATGTTGGACTTGGCTTTCGGTCTCACTCCTACGTCAAGGCTCGGGTGCCAGATCGTCGTGACCGAGGACCTTGACGGCCTGACGGTGACCCTTCCGGCGAAATTCCCGGGATAATCCCGGTCGGATCCCGGTCGGATCCCGGTCGGATCCCGGTCGGATCCGGGGCGCTCGAACAAAGGGTCGCCGCACGCGGCGCGGGGCGAAGGGCACTGGCGAATGACGAGCGGACGGTCCGGGAGCGCGCACGCCGTGCCTCGTCGGCGTGAACGCACGACCTGCTGCCCCACGGACGGGCAGGCCGGCGCAGCAGTTGGTCAAGGGGGCTTGATCCGATCTCAGTAGGGAAACGGGAGGGCGGCATGAAACCCTGGACTGCCATGAAACTTTGGACCCTGGACGACATACCCTGGCGGCGGTTCGACCGTTCCCGCGTCGACCCCGATCTCGTGAAACTGGTGAAGGCCGCGAGCATGGTCGAACATAACGCGCCCGATTATGCCGCCTATCTTTGCAATGTCTTCCACCAGGATCCGGAATTCCAGAAGCTTGCATGGGCGTGGGCCGAGGAGGAGGTACAGCATGGCCGGGCGCTGGCTCGGTGGGCCGGCCTTGCCGATCCGGACTTCGACTTCGAAGCCAGATTCAAGCGCTATACCGACGGTTTCCGGGTGCCGATCGATGTGTCCGAGTCGGTGCGCGGCTCGCTCACCGGCGAGCTGCTGGCCCGCTGCGTCGTCGAGACGGGCACCAGCTCCCACTACACGGCGATCCGCCGCGCCTGCGACGAGCCGGTCTTGCATGAGCTGTGCCGGCGCATCGCCGCCGACGAGCTGCGTCACTACAAGACCTTCTACGAGCTGTCGAGGCGTTACCTCGCCACGGAGGGGATCGGGCTGGGGAACCGGATCCGGGTCGTGGCCGGGCGTGTCATGGAGGCTCAGGACGAAGAGCTCGCTTACGCTTATTACGCCGCGAACGGGGGCCAGGAGCCGTTCAACCACAAGCGCAGCAACCAAGCCTACGTTCGGCGCGCATATCCCATTTACCAGCCCTACCTTGTCGAGCGCATCGTCGCGATGCTTTTCAAGATCGTCGGCCTCAAGCCCCACGGTCGGCTGAACCGGTTCCTGAGCCGACTAGCCCACCGGTTTATGCAGGGCCGCGTCCGGCGCCTCGCCGCGACCGGGGCGTGAGGACAGGGTCGCGCCGCCGCACGGCGCGGTCGCCGACAATCTCGCCGAGCCCGTGGCGTGGATCCTCGAGCGCGCGGCAGGGTGAGCGAAACCGCCCGCGCTCACCCGCCGCTTGCGCCGGGCTCGGCCGCGAGCGGCAGGGACAGGATGAAGCGCGCGCCCTGCCCGGGCTGGCTCGACACCGTGAGGTCGCCGCCCATGGCGCGCGCCAGGTCGCGCGAGATCGCGAGACCCAGGCCGAGGCCCGGCACCTGGTTCAGGGCGCGCACCTGCTCCGCCCGGTAGTCGGACTCGAAGATCTTTTCCTGCTCCTCCTGCGCAATGCCGATACCGGTGTCCCAGACCACGATCTGCAGCTTGTTGTCCGGCCCGACAAGGGTCTCCAGGCCGACCGACCCACCCGCCGGGGTGAACTTCACGGCGTTGGTCAGCAGATTGACCAGGATCTGCGTGCAGGCCAGGTGATCGCCAATGACGCGGCCGCCCGCCATGGGACCCACCCGGCTGAGGTCGACGTCGGCGCCCTTGGCGGCCAGCGCGACCATGGCCTTGGCCTTGGCGACGACCGCGGCCACATCCACGATCTCCGAGGCGAGCGCCGGCCGGTCCGTCCGTTTCGCAGCCTCGCGCATCTGCGTGACCAGCTCGTCGAGGTGCCGGCCGGCCTCGCGGATGGTCCGGAAACAGTCCAGGTAACGCTCGCCGAGCGGGCCGAACATCTCCTTCAGGCCCAGCTCGGCGTAGCCGATGATGGCATTGAGCGGCGTGCGCAGCTCGTGCGCCGTGCGATCCAGGGGAACGGCCGGCGCCGCGGGCTGCGGTTTGAGCTGGGAGAGGCGCCAAGCCAGGTCCTGGTGCCGTAGCAGCGTCTCCTCCAGGGTCGCCGCAAGGGCCTGCAGTTCCTCCTCCGCCCGCTCCGCCGGCCGCGCATCCGGCGGGACGGCGAACGCGGTGCCCCGGTAGCCGGCGAAGCGTCCGCTGGCCTCGTCGAAGTACGGCACGCCGCTCAGGCGATAGGCCACTTCGCGGCCCCCGGCGCCGTTCATGACGAAGGGCGCGTTGCGGAACGGTCTCCGCGCCTCGATCGCGGCCTGGCCGCGCTGCTGCCGGCCGGCCCCGGCCGCGAAGCGCCCGAGCCCGAGCAGAGGTCGGCCGATGAGCACCTGGGCCGGGATGCCAAGGTTCAGCGCGACCGGCGAGGACACGTAGGTGAGCGCGAGGGACGCGTCGGTCTCCCACAACCAGTCGACGGTGGAGCGCAGGAAATCCTCGTAGCGTCCGACGGTCCGCGCCCGCCGCCGGGCCTGCTGCGCGGGCGTCTCGTCGGCCATCGGGCGCGCCGCCGGGGCCCCGATATTCCGCTCCGGTTCCGCCGCCGGCGTTTGCGGCCAGCCGGGAGGCTGCATCCGGAATTTCCCTTCCCTCGGCCCCGCGTTGGGGCCTTGACCCTGAGCTTGGGCGCAGTATAGGGGAGGCCCGATAGGCGAACAACGTTCGCCATTGGTTAACGCGACCGTTGGCGGGACGGGCGGCCGGCGCTGGGCGGCGGGGCACGAATTGGGTAATCTCGCGCGGCCCCCCCGAGTTGCACGAGGACACGCTCATGGCCGCACCGATTGAGTTCTATTTCGACTTCTCAAGCCCATACGGTTACCTCGCCGCCCAGCGGATCGACGAGCTGGGCGAGGAGCACGGGCGCGAGGTCCGTTGGAAGCCCTTTCTGCTCGGCGTCGTGTTCAAGACCACCGGCGCGCGGCCGCTGCTCGACATTCCGATGAAGGGCGAATACGCGCGCCGCGATCTGGCCCGCAGCGCGCGTCTGTTCGACGCGCCCTTCACGCTGCCCAAGCCCTTTCCCTTCATGGCGGTGGCGGCGTCCCGGGCCACCTATTGGCTGTCCGACCAGGACGCGCAGGCGGGCAAGGCGCTGGCGCGGGCGCTGTTCCATGCCGCTTTCGGCGAGGGCCGGGACATCAGCGCGCCGGCCGCGGTCGCCGGAGTCGCCGCCGACCTGGGTTACGACGAGGAGGAGGTGCTGGCCGCACTGCAGAACCCTCGAATCAAGGATCGGCTGAAGAGCGAGGTGGACGCCGCGCTCAAGAAGGGCGTGTTCGGCTCGCCCTTCGTCATCGTCGACGGCGAGCCGTTCTGGG
This sequence comes from Kiloniellaceae bacterium, assembly GCA_046758005.1. Taxonomy (GTDB): domain Bacteria; phylum Pseudomonadota; class Alphaproteobacteria; order Kiloniellales; family J153; genus JBHHZJ01. Next base: position 3,602 of record JBHHZJ010000085.1, on the reverse strand, counting down.
GCTACGACCGCCTCGAGGACATCAACCTGTGGCTCGAGACCGGCGGCTGGTGAGGCCGGGCCCTTGGGCCTCGGCCAGGATCGCCCGATAGACCGCCCTGTCCACGTTGCCGCCGGACAGGACGAGGCCCACCTTCCGGCCCGCCATCCGGTCCTTCTCCTTGAGCAGGGCGGCGAGCTGCGCCGCGCCGGCGCCCTCGGCGACGTTGTGAGTGTCGGTGAAAAAGGCGCGCATGGCCGCCTTGATCTCGTCTTCGGAAACCGCGACCACCCGCTCGGCGCGCTCGAGTATGATGTCGAGCGCCGCCGGGTCCGGCACCCGCACGGCCAATCCGTCGGCCATCGTGTCCGCCGAGTCTGTCGGCACCGGCCGCCCGGCCTCGAACGACAGGGCGTAGGTCGCGGCCCGTTCCGCCACCACGCCGACCACCTTGGTACCGAGCCCCAGCGCGTCGCGCACGGCGATCGCGCCGCAAATTCCGGAGCCGAGCCCGATCGGCACGTAGAGCGTGTCGAGGTCCGGCACGGCCCGGAGGAACTCCAGGCTGTAGGAGGCCACCCCGCGCGCGAGCAGGGCATGGTATGAAGGGAACATGTGCAGGCCCCGCTCCTCGGCCAGCTCGACGGCGTAGTCGAGCGCCGCGGTGAAGTCGCGCCCGTGCTCGACCAGCTCGGCGCCGAAGGCGCGCATGGCCCGGTTCTTCTCGACGCTGTTTCCGTGCGGCACCACGATCACCGCCGCGACCCCGTGGGCGCGGGCGGCGAAGGCCACGCTCTGGCCGTGATTGCCGCGCGTCGCCGCGATGACGCCGCGCACGCCGGGCCGGGCGCGCTTCAGATCGTCCATGTAGACGAGGCCGCCGCGCACCTTGAAGGCGCCGATCGGGGTGTGGTTTTCGTGCTTGACCCAGACCTCGGTGCCCGCGCGCTCGCAGATCAGGGGCCAACAGTATTGCGCGGTCGGCCGCAGCGTGCGGTGGATCAGCTCGGCGGCTTCCTCGATCTTCGACAGCTCGGACATGCGTGGCTTCCCACAAGTCGGTCCGGCCGACCATAGGGGGCGGGCGCCCGCGGCCGCAAGCCTTGGATTGCCGGCCGGAAATCGCGGGACCAGGCGCTGGGCGCGCGCGGATTTTTTCTTGCCGCCGCCCGGACCTCCGGCACATCTTAGCGCTCCCGGTAAGCGAGTCCCTGCGCCATGACGGTCCTCAAGAGCGCGATCAGCACCCGGTGCGAAGAGTTTCGCCGCAATCAGGTCGCGCTCCAGGCGCTGGCCGCGGACCTGCGCGCAAAGGTGGAGGAGGTCAAGCAGGGCGGCGGGGAGGCGGCGCGGGACAAGCACGTTGCGCGCGGCAAGCTGCTGCCGCGCGAGCGTATCCGCACGCTGCTCGACACCGGCTCGCCGTTCCTCGAGTTGTCGCAGCTTGCCGCCTACCGCATGTACGGCGGCGAGGTCCCGTGCGCGGGGATCATCACCGGCATCGGCCGCGTCGCGGGCCGCGAGTGCATGATCGTGGCCAACGACGCCACGGTGAAGGGCGGCACCTATTACCCGATCACGGTCAAGAAGCACCTGCGCGCCCAGGAAATCGCCGAACAGAACCACCTGCCGTGCATCTACCTCGTCGATTCGGGCGGCGCCAACCTGCCGAACCAGGACGAGGTCTTCCCGGACCGCGACCACTTCGGGCGGATCTTTTACAACCAGGCCAACATGTCGGCCAAGGGTATTCCGCAGATCGCCGTGGTCATGGGCTCTTGCACGGCCGGCGGCGCTTACGTGCCGGCGATGTCGGACGAGAGCATCATCGTCCGCGGCCAGGGGACGATCTTCCTGGGCGGGCCGCCGCTGGTGAAGGCCGCCACGGGCGAGGAGGTGACGCCCGAGGAGCTGGGCGGGGCGGACGTCCACGGGCGCGTCTCCGGGGTCACCGACCACACCGCGCGCAACGACGCTCACGCACTGGCGATCGCCCGGCGCATCGTCGGCAACCTGAACCGCATCAAGCGCCACGAGCTGGACCTCGCCGAGCCGCGCGACCCGCTCTACGACCCGGCCGAGATCCACGGCATCGTTCCCTCGGACGTGAAGAAGCCCTACGACGTGCGCGAGGTGATCGCGCGCCTGGTCGACGGCAGCGAGCTCGACGAGTTCAAGGCGCCCTACGGCACCACCCTGGTTTGCGGCTTCGCCCGTATCCTCGGCTATCCCGTCGGCATCGTCGCCAACAACGGGATCCTGTTCTCGGAGTCGGCGCTCAAGGGAACGCACTTCATCGCGCTGTGCTGCCAGCGCGGCATCCCGCTCGTCTTCCTGCAGAACATCGCGGGGTTCATGGTCGGGCGCAAGTACGAGGCCGGCGGCATCGCCAAGGACGGCGCGAAGATGGTGACCGCGGTGGCCTGCGCCAAGGTGCCCAAGTTCACGGTCATCATCGGCGGCAGCTTCGGCGCCGGCAACTACGGCATGTGCGGCCGGGCCTACGGGCCGCGGCTGCTGTGGATGTGGCCGAACGCGCGGATCTCGGTCATGGGCGGCGAGCAGGCGGCCGAGGTTCTGGCCACCATCAGGCGCGACGGGATCGAGGCGCGCGGCGGGCGTTGGCCCGAGGAGGAGGAGCGTGCGTTCAAGGCCCCCGTCCTCGAGCAGTACGAGCGCCAGGGCCACCCGTACTACGCCTCGGCGCGGCTGTGGGACGACGGCATCATCGACCCGCTCGACACGCGCATGGCCCTCGGCCTCGGCATCTCCGTGGCGCTGAACGCGCCGCTCGAGCCCACCACCTTCGGCGTCTTCAGGATGTGAACGGTATGCTGCAGCCCCTGTTTCTCGAGGAGATCACCGACGACGGCGTGGCGCGGATCACCCTGACCCGCCCGGAGGTTCACAACGCCTTCAACGACACCTTGATCGTGGAGCTGAGCGCCGCCTTGCAGGGGCTCGGCACGGACGAGCGCGTGCGGGTCGTGGTCCTTTGCGCCCAAGGGCGGAGTTTCTCGGCCGGCGCCGACCTCAACTGGATGCAGCGCATGGCCGGCTATAGCGAAGAGGAGAACCTGAGGGACGCGCGGGCGCTGGCCGGGCTGATGCGCACGCTGAACCGACTGCCCAAGCCCACGCTGGCCCTCGTGCAGGGCCCGGCGCTCGGCGGCGGGGTCGGGCTGGTCGCCTGCTGCGACATCGCGGTGGCCGCCCAGACGGCCAACTTCTGTCTCTCGGAGGTCAAGCTGGGGCTGATCCCGGCGGTCATCGCCCCCTACGTGATCCCGGCCATGGGCGAGCGCGCGGCGCGGCGTTACTTCCTGAGCGCCGAGACGTTTTCCGCGCGCGAGGCGCTGGCGCTCGGCCTGGTCCACGTCGTCGTACCCGACGAGGCGCTCGAGGACGCCGGCAAGAAGATTATCGGGGCGCTGATGAAGGGCGGGCCGAACGCGCAGGTGGCGGCCAAGGACCTGATCTTCGCCCTGTCCGGGCGCCCGATCGACGACGACGCGGTGGAGGACACCGCGGCCCGGATCGCGCGCCAGCGCGCCTCCGCCGAGGGCCGGGAGGGCATCGCCGCCTTCCTCGAGAAGCGCAAGCCGAAGTGGCTGAAGGGCTAG
>JBHHZJ010000084.1:0-14468 GCA_046758005.1 Kiloniellaceae bacterium | reverse complement strand
ATCCGCTTGTGGTGCGCGCACCACGGCGCGAACCGCGCCTAACCAGCGGGTCAAAACCCAGAGGTCAAAAGGGTCATTATCACCGAGACTTGGTATTACCAACGGCGAACTCGAGGACCACACCGCACGCCTGGTCGGGCGCGAGACGCAGCAGGATATCGGCGTCGCGCACGAAGGCCACGCCGGCCGCCTCCAGGCAGGCGGCGGTGCCGTCGAGATCGGCCACCGCCAGGCGCAGGCCGGCGAGCCACGGAGCGGGGTGGCGCGGCAGGCCGGCTACGCCCGGATAGAGGCGGCGCAGCCCCTCGGGGGTCGTGAAGCGCAGGCGCCCCTGGCCCGTGTCGGCCTCGACGACTCCGCGCTCGGCCCAGACCGCGTCGGCGCCGAACAGCGCGCCGTAGGCAAGCGCAACCGCCCCGGGGTCGTCGACCACGCCGGTCGCCGAGACGAGCGCGCCGGCGCCGTTGGCGTGGTCGAGCCAGGCGTGCTGCCAGACCAGCCCGGGGGTCAGGTGCTGACAGATGAAGGCGGACACACCCGGCGTCGCCTCGGCCGGCAGGTGGACCAGCTCGAACGCCGGCTCGACCTCGCCGCCCGGCAGCTCCAGCTTGCGCTTCAGGCCCTTCGGGCCGTCGGCGGCGATTCCCTTGCAGCGCAGCGCCGCGGCCGCCGCCGCCGCGTCGTCGCTCGCGAAGGCGACGCCAAGCAGTCCTTCGCGCGTCTCCAGGAACGCGTCCAGGTTGTTGGTGAACCGCGCCGGCTCGACGATCCCCAGAAGCTCAATGTAACCCTTGCGCAACATCACGCAGTAATTTGCGGTGCCCCAGCCGATGTGCCGGCCGCGCGGCGAGACCGTGAACCCGAGGCGCGCGAAGCTCAGCCGCGCCGCCTCCAGGTCGCGGACCCCGACCAGGACGTGGTCGATCCCGGTAATGGCGCGAGGCGCGTTCATAATACGGGCATTACCCGCCATCATGGGAGGATGGTGGGTATCATCGCAGCGCGGCCGCGATGTTGCCGCCATCGACGGTGAGCACCGCGCCCGTTGTCTTGCGCGAGCGGGCCAAATCGACGAAGGCCTTGGCCACGTCCTCGGCCCGCACCTCGCGGTTCAGCAGGTTGCCGCGCATGTAGTCGCCCTCGGAGACGCCGCGGGCGCGGGCGCGCGAGCGGATCATGTCGTCGCTCAGCAGGCCGCTCCTGATCCGGTCCGCGTTGAGCGCGTTGGAGCGGATCCCTTCGGCGCCGTAGTCGACCGCGTACTGCCGGGCCAGGGCCAGGGTGGCCGCCTTGGGCAGGCCGTAGGGCCCGAAGTCGCGGCCCGGGTTCACCGCCTGCTTCGAGGCATTGAACAACAGCACGCCGCCCGTCTTCTGCTTGCCCATGATCGCGACCGCGGCTTGGGCGACGTACTGATGGGCGAAGAAGTTCAGTTCGAAGCTGGCGCGCAGCACCTCGTCCGCCACGTCCCCGATGCGGCCCTGCCAGGCCGCGCCGGCGTTGGAGACCACGATGTCGAGGCCGCCGTAGGCCTCGGCCACCCGGCCGAAGGCGGCGCGTACGGACTCCGGGTCGGTCACGTCGCAGACGACCGCCAACCCGCCGGTCCCGGCGGCGGCCGCCTCGAGCGCCGATTCCGCGCGGTCGAGCAGGGCAACCTCCGCGCCCTCGGCCTTGAAGGCGGCGGCGGTCGCGGTCCCGATGGCGCCCGCTCCGCCGGTCACCGCCACCACGTGGCGGGCCAGTGGCATTTCCCGGGCCTGTCCGAGTTTCGCTTGTTCCAGCGACCAGTACTCGATGTCGAAGATGTCGGCCTCGGAAATGCTTTCGAAGCGGCCCAGGCCTTCGGCCCACGTAACGACCTCGACGGTAGTTTCGGCCAGGTCGGCGGTGATCGCTGCGGCCTTGGCGCTGTTGCCGGCGGCGAAGAGGCCCAGACCGCGCACCAGCAGCACGCGCGGCACGGGATCGAGCGCGGTCTTGACGCCGCCGACGCGCCGGTTGTTGCGCTCGAAGTAGTCCTGGTAACGGGCCTTGTAGTCATCGATGGCGGCGGCCGCGGCCGCCGCGAAGCCGTCGAGATCGGCGGCGGCGGGCGGCGGCAGGATGACCGGCGCCGGCTTGGTCCGGATCACGTGATCGGGGGTGACCGGACCGGCCTGGCTGATGCGCTCGAGCTCGGCGCCGTTCACGTAATTCCCGATCGCCTCACTGCCGCGGAATGCAAGCACGAAGCGGTCATAGAGGCCCTCGGCCGGATCGGTCTCGATCGCCAGCAGGCCGCGCAGGATGGGCGCAACCTCGCTCGCCTCGGCCAGTGCCGGCGGCGGTTCGGCTTGCACCAGGGGCTTTCTAGCACCCTGTGCGAGACGCGTTTCGGCCAGGGTCACCAGGTCGATCATGCGCTCATAGGCCTCGCGCGCAGAATCTCCGAAGCTGAACACGCCGTGCTTCAGCAGGATCAGCCCCTCGGCTTCCGGATGTTCGGCGAAGACCTCGGCGGCCCTCTTGGCCAGGTCGAAGCCCGGCATGATGTAGGGCACCAGCGCCGCCCGCTCGCCGTAGACCTCGCGGCAGATCGCCTCGCCGTCGGGCTGATCGGTGATCGCGAGCACCGCGTTGGCATGGGTGTGGTCGACGAACTTGTGCGGCAGGAAGGCGTGCAAGAGGGTCTCGACCGAGGGGTTGGGCGCCCGCGAATCGAGCAGGTTGCGCCGCTGCACGTTGACCATGTCCTCGTCGCTCAGTGCCGTCAGCCCTTGGAGCGCCCCGAGCGGCTCCAGGCGCACCGCGGGCAGGCCCGCGGGCTCGATGGTGGCCATGTCCCAGCCGCTGCCCTTGACGCAGAGCACCTCGACCGCCTCCCCGGTCACGTCCTCGAGCCGCGTCTTGACCGAGGTGTTGCCGCCGCCGTGCAGCACGAGGCGGGACTCGCCGCCGAGCAACCGCGTGGTGTAGACCCGCAGGGCCAGGTCTTCGTCGATACCCTGCTGGCGGTACCGTTCGACCGTGCGCCGGGCGTCGGCATCGTTCCACAGGCTGTCCAATTCCCATCTCCCTCGTTCAACCCGCCGCGCGCCACTCAGGCGCCGCGCAGCGCCAAGTCCCGTCGAAGGCCATCTCCACGATGTCGGCCGGGCGCATCGCCTCGTAGGGCATGCCCGAGGGCGTGATCAGGATGCCGCTGCCCGCCCGCGCGCCGAGGTTGCCGGAGGTGCCCTGGTTGACGCCGAGCGCGTTCATGCGCCGCGCGGCCTCGATGAACTTCCGGCGCAGCCCGAGGTGTTTCATGGCCCTGTCCCCGGCCTATCCTGTTCGCCGCCCGTGGGCGGCCGTTCTTCCGGCCACGGGCGCGGCAGACCAACCCGGCCGGAACTTTTGCGCTCTGGGCTCCGCACGGGGCACGAATGGGGTCGCTTCTCGACGCCGGGTCCGTTGACGCATATCCTTGAAGCATGTCGGAGCCCGCGCACGCAACCGCGGATGACACGGACTCTCCCCCGTCGAGCCTGATCGGTCGGGTGGCCGACTGGCTGATGGCTCAGGCGTTGGGCGAGGCCGGTTTCGAGGACCTGCTCGAGGGCTGCTGCGAACGCCTGCTCGGCGCGGGAATCCCGCTGTGGCGGGGGCATGTCACGTTCCGAGTCCTGCATCCGCTGTACAGCGGCATGGGCCTGACGTGGCTCCGCGGGCGCGGGGTTCAAACCGACAGTTACGCGCATCCGGTTGAAGGCGAGTTTCCGGAGCGCTTCAAGGTCAGCCCCCTGTACCACATGATCCGGACCCAGGTTCCCTTTCTGCGCCGGCATCTCCTGGGCGAAGAGGCGGTGTTGGACTTCCCGGTCCTGTCCGAATTTCGCGACGCGGGCGCGACGGACTATCTCGGCTTCCTCGTCAAGTTCGGTGGCGGCCGCCCCGACGGGATCGCCGGCTCCTGGATCACCGATAGGCCCTCGGGCTTCGCCGATCAGGACATCCGGTCCCTGCTGCGCATCCAGCAGCGCCTCGGCGTGGCGTGCAAAATACGGATCAAGGATCAGATCGCCCGCAACGTGGTCACGACATACCTCGGACCCGACGCCGGGCTGCGCGTTCTCGATGGGCAGATCAGGCGCGGCGACGGGGAAACCATCCACGCCGTGATCTGGTACAGCGACCTGCGCGGCTCGACCCGGATGGCCGACACGCTGCCCCCCGAAGGGTACATCGAGGCGCTCAACGACTACTTCGGGTCCGCGGGCGGCGCGGTCATGGCCCACGGCGGGGAAATCCTGGCCTTTATCGGCGATGCCGTGCTCGCGATCTTTCCGATCCCGGCCAGGGGGGCAAACGTCGATGAGGCGTGCGGCCGGGCCTTGGCGGCGAGCCGTGATGCCCGGGAGCGACTTGCCGCCGTCAACCGCACGCGGCAAGAGGCAGGGGCGAACCCGTTGTCCTTCGGCCTGGCACTCCACGTGGGCGACGTCCTGTTCGGAAACATCGGCCTGCCCGAGCGGGTGTCGTTTTCGGTCATCGGATCGACGGTCAACGAGGTCGCGCGGCTCGAGGCCCTGACCAAGGAGCTCGATCGTCCCGTCTTGGCGAGCGAAGCCTTCGCGCGCCATACGTCGATCGCGTGGGAGAGGTTCGGCAAGCATCGGCTGCGCGGCGTCGGCAAACCGTTCGAGATTCTCGCCCCTGCGGCCGAGTGACCTTCGCGGTGAGCGCGCAGGGCCGCCGCGCGGCCGCCTCCGCACAACGTGGGGACACACGGCTCAGTCCGGGTTGGGCGCGTAGAGAACGAAGTCGAGCCAGTAGCGCTCCGCCACGACGTCCCGAAGGGCCGCGTCCGCGCCTGGCGGCCGTGTCGCCGAGGCCTCGGCGGCCCGCCATGCCGGGTCGTCCGGCAAATCGGGCGCGGCCAGCTCGATCAGGGCGCAGTGTTTCTGCCGCCCCGGCCCGCCGGCGTAGAGCCCGCGCTCCGAGGTCATCAGCCCCGAGATCGCTTCGTCGGCCTCGTACAGCCGGCCGCGGAACACGCCGGGCAGGGCGCACAGCATGGACAGACATTCGCCGCCGTACCATCGAAGCCAAGCCGGCCCGGAAACGGGATCGACATCGAACCGGGTCACGAAAAGATACGGCGCCTCGCTCGGCGCAGCCGTCCCCGCCGCGGCGGCCAGGCGGTAGATGGTCCGCACCGGATTGCGGAAGTGCCTCAGGGACGCTTGCGTCCACGGCGTCGGACTGTTGAGCGCGCTCAGATAGGCCGCGCTCTTGAGCACGTCCGCGTCGTCGGTCTCGTAAAACATGAAGAACATCGGCGCCTCGCCGATCCCCCGGTAACGGCGCCCGACGTTGAACCCGGGGATGCCGACGCGCTCGCCTACGTGCTCGCAGTTGTGCCAGCGCCGGAACTCCTCGACGTAGCTCTCGTCGATGTCGGCCCAGAAGGCCATGAGCCCCGTGGAGTCCCGCGCCGTCATCGTCCTTCGTCCGGTCGCTCGACCGGCCGGTTGTGCCGTTCGGGGTAGAGCGACAGCAGCCCCTCGCGCGAGGCCGGGCACACGCCGCGCTCGGTGATCAGCCCGGTGATAAGGCGCGCCGGCGTCACGTCGAAGGCGTAGTTGGCCACCGGGCTGCCCTCGGGCGTGACGCGCACGGCGGCGATGGCGCCCTCCGCGGTCCGGCCGGTCACCTCCGAGACCTCGCGCCCGTCGCGTTCCTCGATCGGGATTTCATTCAGGCCGTCCTCGATCGTCCAGTCGATCGTCGGCCCGGGGAGGCCGACGTAGAACGGCACGCCGTTGTCGTGTGCGGCCAGCGCCTTCAGGTAGGTGCCAATCTTGTTGCACACGTCGCCGCGCGCCGTGGTCCGGTCCGTGCCGGTGATGCAGAGGTCGACCATCCCCTGCTGCATCAAGTGGCCGCCCGCGTTGTCCACGACGACCGTGTGCGGCACGCCGTGCTGGCCCAGTTCCCACGCGCTCAGGCCGGCCCCCTGGTTGCGCGGGCGGGTCTCGTCGACCCAGACGTGGACCGGAATCCCTTCGTCGTGCGCCATGTACACGGGCGCGAGCGCCGTGCCCCAATCCACGGTGGCGAGCCAACCGGCGTTGCAATGGGTGAGCAGGTTGACCGGGCCGCGTTGGCCGCCCCGCTCCCAGACCTCGCGGATCAGGGCGCGCCCGTGCGCGCCGATCGCCCGGTTTATCGCCACGTCCTCGTCGCAGATCTCGGCGGCGCGCGCGTAGGCCGCCGCGGCGCGCTCCCCCGCGGCGAGCGGGCGCAGGCGCGCCGTCACGTCCTCCACGGCCCAGCGCAGATTGACCGCGGTCGGCCGCGTCGCCTGCAACGCGCGCGCCGCGCGCCGCAAACTCTCGTCCGAGGGATCGGCGCGCATGGCCAACGCCAGGCCGTAGGCCGCCGTCGCGCCGATCAGCGGGGCGCCGCGCACCAGCATGGCCCGGATCGCCTCGGCCGCCTCGTCCAGGCTCTCCAGGCGGCGGACGGCGAACTCGTGCGGCAGGCGGGTCTGGTCGATGATCTCCGCCGCCCAGCCGTCGGCGGCGAGCGCGATGCTCCGGGTCGGCTTGCCGTCGACGTTCATGGCCCCCCGTGCCCCGCCTCGGCCGCGCCGTTCAGCCGCCGAGCACGCGCCCGGCCACGGCGTCGAGCCGGGCGGCCACGGAGGGATCGCGCGCCTCGGGCGCCGTGATGATCGCGTTATTCAGCGCCTGGTGGCAGCCCTCCGGGCACGACGCGCCGCGGCCGGAGAGCATCGGCGCCACCTGCCCGATCAGCGCGCGCGCCTTGTCGGCGTTCTCCAGCAACACCTTGACCACCTGGTCCACGGTCACGTGGTCGTGGTCCTCGTGCCAGCAGTCGTAGTCGGTCACCATGGCCACGGTCGCGTAGCACATCTCCGCCTCGCGGGCGAGCTTGGCCTCGGGCATGTTGGTCATGCCGATCACGTGGCAGCCCCACGAGCGGTAGAGTTCCGACTCCGCCTTGGTCGAGAACTGCGGCCCCTCCATGACGACATAGGTGCCGCCGCGGCGCACCGAAAGGTCGAGATCCAGCGCCGCTTTCTCCAAGGCCTCGCCGAGCCGGCCGCACACCGGATGGGCCATGGAGACGTGGGCGACCAAGCCGGTCGAGAAGAAGCTCTTGGAGCGCGCGAAGGTGCGGTCGATGAACTGATCGACGATGACGAACGTCCCAGGCGCCAGGTCCGGTTGCAGCGAGCCGACCGCGCTCATCGAGACTATCTCGGTCACGCCGGCGCGTTTCAGCGCGTCGATGTTGGCGCGGAAGTTGAGCTCCGACGGCGGGATGCGGTGGCCGCGGCCGTGGCGCGGCAGGAACACGAGCGGCCGGCCGCCGAGCTCGCCGAACAGCAGCTCGTCGGACGGCGCGCCGAACGGCGAGTCGACGCGCCGCCAGGCGGTCTTCTTAAGTCCCGGGATGTCGTAAAGGCCGCTGCCGCCGATGACGCCGACGACCGGCGGCGTGCCAGGCTCGCCCATGCGCGCTCCCCTTGCCGCCGCGCGCTTCCCGACCGTCGCCGGCGGCTCAGTGGATGTCGGCCCAGACCTTCCGCTTGGTGGCGTACAGCACGCCGGTGAACACCAAGAGGAAAAGGATCACCTTGATGCCCATCCGCTTGCGCGTCTCCAGGTCGGGTTCGGCGGTCCACATGAGAAATGTCGCCACGTCGCTGGCCATCTGGTCGGGGCTCGCCGGCGTGCCGTCCTGGTACTCCACCGCGTCCTCGAAGAGCGGCGGGGGCATGGCGATCTGGGCGCCCGGGAAGTAGGCGTTGTAGTTCAATCCTTCGAGCAGCTCGAAGTCCGCCGGCGGCTCCTCATAGCCGGTCAGCAGGGCGCGGATGTAGCTGGGCCCGCCCTTGCGCGCCTTGGCCATGAGCGACAGGTCGGGCGGCACCGCCCCATTGTTGGCCGCCGCGGCCGCCTTGGCGTTGGGGAACGGCGGCGGGAAGCGGTCGGACGGCCGCCCCTGGCGTTCGAACATCTCGCCTTCGTCGTCCGGACCGTCGATGACGCTGTATTCCCCGGCAATTTCCGTGATCTCCGCCTCGTCGTAGCCCAGCGCCGCGAGATTGCGGAAGGCGATCAGCCTCAGCGAGTGACAGCCGGAGCAGACCTCGCGATAGACCTGGAGACCGCGCTGCATGGCGGCCCGGTCGAAGCGTCCGAACACGCCCTCGAACGACCAGTCGTACGCGGGCACTTTCGCCTCGGCGGCCAGCGCCGCGCCCGACCCGAGGCAGAAGACGCCGACCAAAGCGCCGGCCAGAAGCTGTCTCATCACGCCTTCCCCATCGGCTTCGCGGTCGCTGCGGCCGGCGCGCCGCCGCCCTTGAGCACGGGTTCGCTGATCGAGCTGGGCAGCGGCCTGGGCCGCTCGATCACCGAGAGCAGCGGAAGCAGGATCAGAAAGTGGAAAAAGTAGTAGGCGGTGGCCACCTGCCCGACATAGATGTACGGAGGCACCGGAGGGTTGGCCCCGACCCAGCCGAGCGCGATGCAGTCGATGACCAGCACCCAGAAAAACTGTTTGTAGATCGGCCGGAACCGCGCGCTGCGCACGGGGGAACGATCCAGCCACGGCAGAATGAAAAGAAGCAGGATCGATCCGAACATCAAGATGACGCCGATCAACTTCGCCGGCACGAACCAGATGTCGAACGTGATCGAGCGCAGGATCGCGTAGTACGGCAGGAAGTACCACTCGGGCACGATGTGCGGCGGCGTGGACAACGGATTGGCCGGGATGTAGTTGTCCGGCTCGCCGAGCATGTTGGGCGCGAAGAACACGACGGCGGCGAAGGCGACCAAATACACGCCCATGCCGTACAGGTCCTTCACCGTGTAGTACGGGTGGAACGGGATCGTGTCCTGGGGGCCCTTCGTGTCGATGCCGAGCGGGTTGTTCGAGCCGAAGACGTGCAGCGCCCAGATGTGGATGACGACCACGCCGACGAGCACGAACGGCAGCAGGTAATGCAGGGCGTAGAAGCGGTTGAGCGTCGGGTTGTCGACCGAGAAGCCGCCCCACAACCACGTGACGATGCCCTCGCCCACCAAGGGAATGGCGGAGAACAGGTTGGTGATCACCGTGGCGGCCCAGAAGCTCATCTGGCCCCAGGGCAGCACGTAGCCCATGAAGGCGGTCATCATCATGAGGATGAGGATGACCACGCCCAGTATCCACAGCAACTCGCGCGGGGTCTTGTACGAGCCGTAGTAAAGCCCGCGGAAGACGTGGATGTAGACCACGATGAAGAAGAACGAGCCCCCGTTCGTGTGCAGGTAGCGCAGCAGCCAGCCGTAGTTCACGTCGCGCATGATGCGCTCGACGGAGTCGAACGCGTAATCCACGTGCGCGGTGTACTGCATGGCCAGCATGATTCCGGTGACGATCATGACCACCAGGGCCAGACCGGCCAGCGAACCGAAGTTCCACCAGTAGCTGAGATTCTTCGGCGCGGGATACGCCGAGCCGACCGAGTGGTCGATGAAGGAGAAGATCGGCAGCCGGTACTCGATCCACTTGATCACGGGGTTGTCCGTCTTGAAACCGCTCATGGCTCCAGGCCCCCTCAGCCGATCCGGATCGTGGTGTCGTCGAGGAACTCGTATGGTGGGATCGCCAGATTTTTCGGCGCCGGCCCCTTGCGGATGCGGCCCGAGGTGTCGTAGTGCGAGCCGTGGCACGGGCAGAACCAGCCGCCCCACTCGCCCTTCGGGTCGCCGGGGCGCTGGCCCTTGGGCAGGCACCCCAGATGGGTGCAGATCCCGACCACGATCAGCCACTCCGCCTTCTGCACCCGCGCTTCGTCGGGTTCGGGGTCCGGAAGACTCGCGACGTCGACGCTGCGGGCCGCCTCGATCTCCTTCTGAGGCCGGCGGTCGATGTAGATCGGCTTGCCGCGCCAGGTGACCGTGATGCGCTGACCGGTCTCGACCGGCGAGAGGTCCACCTCGGTCGAGGACAGCGCGCGCACGTCCGCGGCCGGGTTCATGGAATCGACCAGCGGCCAAACCACCGCGGCCGTGCCCACGGCGCCCATCGCGGTGGCCGCGAGGTAGAGGAAATCACGTCGTGTTTCACCCTCTCCCGGATGCACGGGATTCGCGCTGTCTGCCATCGTGTTCTTCCCCCAATGATCGACCGCGCGGACGCCTCGGCCCGCCGCGCTTGCCACACCCCGACTGCGCGTGCTTGTCTCGCAGCAGCCATATAGAGGAAAATTCCCGCTAAGGCAAAGGCCCATGCCCGTCACGGCCAGGCTCGTCCCGCGCCCATGCGACTCGCCCTTTTCGAGCCCGACATCCCGCAGAACACCGGGGCGCTGCTGCGCCTGTGCGCCTGCCTGGGAGTGCCCGTCGACATCATCGAGCCGTGCGGATTCGTGCTCGACGACCGGCGCCTGCGCCGCGCCGGCATGGACTACCTCGAGCGGGTGCAGATGACCCGGCACCGCTCCTGGGCCGCCTACCGGCGCGCCGCGCCCGGGCGCCTGGTCCTGCTCACCACGAAAGGCGACATGCCGTACTGCGAGTTCGCCTTCGAGGCGGAAGACAACCTGATGGTCGGGCGCGAGAGCGCCGGCGTGCCCCAGGACGTGCATGCCGCCGCCGACGCCCGGCTCGCGATCCCCATGCGCCCGGGCCTGAGGTCGGTGAACGTGGCGCTCGCCGCGGCCATGGTCCTGGGTGAGGCGCTGCGCCAGACCGGCCGGTTCCCGAACGCGGCGCGATGAGCGAGACGACGCCACGGCGCCAGGCGCGGGCGGCGGCCTGGTTCGAGGAGCTGCGCGACCGGATCTGCGCCGCCTTCGAGGCGCTCGAGGACGAGCTGAGCGACGAGATCGCCGCGACGCTGCCCGTCGCCGCGGAGCTCCGCGACACGGCCCCGGCCCGCTTCGCGCGCAAGGCCTGGGCGCGCCTGGACGGCGACCCGGACAAGGGCGGCGGCGGGGCGGTGTCGATCCTGCGCGGCCGCCTGTTCGAGAAGGTGGGCGTCAACGTCTCCACGGTGTGGGGCGAATTCCCGTCCGATTTCGCCAAGCAGATCCCCGGCGCCGAGGACGACCCGCGCTTCTGGGCGAGCGGCATCTCGCTGGTCGCGCACATGCGCTCGCCGCTGGTGCCCGCGGTGCACATGAACACCCGCCACATCGTGACCGCGAAGTCCTGGTTCGGCGGCGGTGCGGACCTGACGCCCATGGTCCCGGACGAGGAGGACACGGCCCGCTTCCACGCCGCGCTCGAGGCGGCCTGCGCCAGGCACGACCCGGACTACTACCCGCGCTTCAAGGCCTGGTGCGACGAGTACTTCTTCCTCAAGCACCGGAACGAGCCGCGCGGGGTTGGCGGGATCTTCTACGACTATCTGGATTCCGGCGACTGGGAGGCCGATTTCGCCTTCACCCGCGACGTCGGCCTGGCGTTCCTGGAGGTCTATCCGAACATCGTGCGCCGGCACATGGCCGAGCCCTGGACCGACGAGCAGCGCCGCCGCCAGCTCGTCCGGCGCGGCCGCTACGTCGAGTTCAACCTGCTCTACGACCGCGGCACGCTGTTCGGCCTCAAGACCGGCGGCAACGTCGAGGCGATCCTCATGTCGCTCCCGCCCGTCGTCATGTGGCCGTGAGGATTGGGGGCCGCGATGTCATGCGGTGAGGGGGCAAGCTTCGACGTGGTCTGGACCCAGCACGCCGCGATGAACATCGCCGACAAGGCCACGCTTTACGCCGAGATGCGCCGGGTCCTCAAGCCCGGCGGGCGCCTGGCGCTCTACGACATCCTGGCCGGGCCGGGCGGGCCGGTCCATTTCCCCGTGCCCTGGGCGCGCGAGCCCTCGATCAGCTTCCTGGTCACGCCCGAGGAGATGCGCATGCACCTCGAGGCCGCCGGATTCGAGATCCGGGACTGGCGCGATACCACGCATGCGGCGCGCGAATGGTTCGCCGCTCTGGCGCGCCGGATCAAGGAGCAAGGCGCGCCGGCCCTCGGATTTCACGTTCTGCTCGGCGACGACTTCGCTGCGATGGCGCAGAATCAGCGGCGCAACCTCGATGAAGACCGGATCGCCGTCGTTCAGGCGGTGCTGCGCAAGCCCGCCTGAGGCGCCTCACCGCTCGACCCAGGCGATGCGCAGGACGTTGGTCGCGCCGGGGGTGCCGAACGGCACGCCGGCGGTGATCGCCAGCTTGTCGCCCGGCGCCGCGATCCCTTCCTGGCGCGCGATCCGGCAGGCCTTCTGCACCATTTCCTGGAAGGACTTGACGTCCGCGGTATGAACGCAGTGCGCGCCCCACGTGACCGCCAGGCGGCGCGCGGTCCCGATCTTGGAGGTGAGCACCAGGATCGGGACGTCCGGGCGCTCGCGCGCGGCGCGCAGGGCGGTCGAGCCCGAGGTGGTGTAGCTGACGATCGCGGCCGCCTTGATGGTCGCCGCCACCTGGGCGGCCGCGGCCGAGATCGCATCCGGCGCGGTCGGCTCCGGCTCCGGATGCAGGGCGTGCAGGAGGGGCCGATAGAACGGGTCCGCCTCGGTGCGCGAGGCGATGCGGTCCATCATCGTGACCGAGTCCACCGGATAGTCGCCCGAGGCGGTCTCGGCCGAGAGCATGACCGCGTCGGCCCCGTCGTAGACCGCGGTGGCCACGTCCGAAGCCTCGGCGCGCGTCGGCGCGGGCACGTGGACCATGGAGTCGAGCATCTGGGTCGCCACGACCACCGGCTTGCCGGCCAGGCGGCAGGCCCGGATGATCCGTTTCTGCAGGCTGGGCACGTCCTCGGGCGGCATCTCCACGCCCATGTCGCCGCGCGCGACCATGATCGCGTCCGATTGCTCGATCAGCCGGTCCAGATGGTCGATCGCGGAAGGCTTCTCGATCTTGACCATGACCGCGGCGCGCCCGGCGATGAGGCGCCGGGCCTCGGCCACGTCCTCGGGCCGTTGCACGAACGAAAGGCCGACCCAGTCGACGCCGAGGTCGAGCCCGAAGCGCAGGTCGCCGCGGTCCTTGTCGGTCAGCGGCGAGATCGGCAGCACCACCCCCGGCACGTTGACGCCCTTGCGGTTGGACAAGGGGCCGCCGGTCACCACCACCGTCTCGGCGTAGTCCGCGCCGCAGTCCTCGACCCGCAGGCGCAGCTTGCCGTCGTCGAGCAGCAGGTCCGCCCCCGGCGTCAGCGTGGCGAAGACCTCCGGATGGGGCAGGGGCGCGCGGCGCCGGTCCCCCGGCGCGTCCGTCAGGTCGAGACGGAACTTGGCGCCGGGTTCCAGTTCGATCCGGCCGCCTTCGAGCTGACCGACCCGCAGCTTCGGTCCCTGGAGGTCCATGAGGACGCCGATCGGCCGGTGCAGCTCCCGCTCGAGCGCGCGGATGGTTTCGAGGTTGCGGCGGTGGTCGGCAGGGGCCCCGTGGCTGAAGTTGAGCCGGAAGACGTCGGCGCCGACCTCGAAAAGCTCGCGGATGACCGAAGGTTCGGAGCTGCTCGGGCCCAGGGTGGCGATGATCTTGACCTTGCGCTTGCGTGGCATGGCGCAACATTACCCATCGTGTCTGGCGAATGCATTAAGCGATAGCGATAGCGTCGCCGTGCGCGGATCTCAGGTCCCGCCCAGCACCAGGATCGCCCGGAAATCGTTGACGTTTGTGAGCGTCGGGCCGGTCACGATCAGATCGTCCAGGGCGGCGAAGAAGCCGTAGGCGTCGTTGTCGGCGAGCCGCCCCTTGGCGTCGAGGCCGACGCCGCGCGCCCGCGCCAGGGTCTTCGGGCCGATGATCGCCCCTGCGTTGTCTTCGGTGCCGTCGATGCCGTCGGTGTCGCAGGCAAGCGCGTGGATGCCCGCCGCGCCGTCAAGCACGGCGGCGAGCGCCAAAAGGAATTCGGCGTTGCGTCCGCCGCGCCCCGCGCCGCGCACGGTGACCGTCGTCTCGCCGCCGGAGAGCAGGACGCAGGGCGGCGGCGCCGGCTGGCCGTGGCGCGCCGCTTGCCGGGCGATGCCGGCCATGACCCGGGCCACCTCGCGCGCCTCGCCCTCGATCGCGTCGCCCAGGATGACCGGCCTCACCCCCGCTTCGCGCGCCCGGGCGGCGGCGGCCTCCAGGGCGTCCTGCGGGCGGGCGATCAGGACCGTCTCGGCGCGCGCCAAGCGAGGATCGCCGGGCTTTGGCGTCTCCTCGGCCGCGGCGTGCAGGTGCGCCCGCACCCGCGGCGGCGGCGCGATGGCGTAGCCGTCGAGGATCGCCCGGGCGTCGGCGAAACTGGTCGGGTCGGCCACCGTCGGACCGGAGGCGATGATGGCAGGGTCGTCGCCGGGCACGTCCGAGACGATCAGGCTGACCATCCGCGCCGGCGCCGTGGCCGCGGCCAGGCGCCCGCCCTTGACGGCCGACAGGTGCTTGCGCACGCAGTTCATCTGCGCGATGTCGGCGCCGGAGGCGA
>JBHHZJ010000083.1:0-14684 GCA_046758005.1 Kiloniellaceae bacterium | reverse complement strand
TAGAACGTATTCAACGTCGTTCTTAATAACGCCGTTCGGCTCGTAAGGTTTTCCGAGAAACCCACCCGGCCCGGCAACTTCCGTCGAAGCATTCGCAATCTTGGCCCACAGAATTGGAGTCAAATAATCGAACCCGAGGCGCCTGCAACGTACCGCAATATCGGCGTGAAGCGGAATGACATGATGGCGCCCTCCCTTCCGTCGTGCGATGCAAACATCTCCGACGACGACGCACATGCGTCCGCCCGGTACGAGACGCTGAAAGCACCGCATCCAAACCTGATCCAAGTTGTCCAGGAAGGCCTCGTAGTCCTCGAAATGGCCGAGCTGAGCGCTGGCGTCGGTATCTTCGTAGCGCACCACGTTAAAGTATGGGGGCGACGTGACGACTAGGTGCACGTCTTCCGCCGGTTCAGCTGGCAGCGTGCGTGCATCTGCCTGGAAGATGCGGTGATAGGTCTGTGACGGGCGAGCCCCGTTGGCCCAAGCCGCACGCTTGGCGTCGCGTTTGGCCTCTATGGACGGTTCACGACCCGACCAGATGTCAGTCAATGAGTGAAGAGTTGAACCGTCCATCCCCCGAACTCCCGCCACCGAGTGCCGATCAGAATGCGGCATATGAAGGTTCGAGTAAAGCAAAAGTTTTCGTTTTGTTCCAACAACTTAACCAACATATAGCAGATATGGAAAATCTGTGCACAATATGTGGCATAGGGGGAACGTCCGACCAGCGCGTCGATCGTTAGGTCAGGGCAACGTGGTTGCGATCCGGCCCACCGAGAGAACTTGCCCTTACTGAGCAGCGGGTTCGCGCCGCGCCGCCCCCCTTCACGCCACCCTTGCGCTGGCGTTGGCGGACTGCTGCACGAGCTCGCTGTAGGCGGTCATCAAGGTGCGCGTGACCTCGCCGACCGTAAAGGCGTGCTCGCCGATCTCGCCGACCGGGGTGACCTCGGCCGCGGTGCCGGTCAGGAACACCTCGTCGGTCCTGGCCAGCTCGTCGGGCGTGATGGCGCGCTCGACGATCTCGATTCCGCGCGCGCGGGCGAGCTCGATCACGGTCTGCCGCGTGATGCCGTCGAGGAAGCAGTCGGGCGTCGGCGTGTGCAGCTTGCCGTCCTGGAGCAGGAAGACGTTGGCGCCCGTCGCCTCGGCGATGAGCCCGCGGTGGTCGAGCATCAGGCAGTCGTGGTAACCCCGGGCCTCGGCGGCGTGCTTGGAGAGCGTGCAGATCATGTACAGGCCGGCCGCCTTCGCGTGCACCGGGGCGCACTCGGGCGCGGGCCGCCGCCAGGGCGCCATCATGAGGCGGATGCCCTTGAGGCGCGCCTCGGGGCTGAAGTAGCTGGGCCACTCCCAGGCCGCGATCGCGACGTGGATCGTGGTGTGCTGGGCCGACACCCCCATCATTTCGCTGCCGCGCCAGGCGACCGGGCGGACGTAGCCGTTCACGATGCCGTTCTCGCGCAGCACCTGGAGCGAGGCGGCGTTGATCTCCTCCACCGTGTACGGAATCTTGAAGCCCAGGATCTCGGCCGACTTGTGGAAGCGCTCGTGATGCGCGACCATCTTGAAGATGGCGCCGTTGTAGGAGCGCTCGCCCTCGAACACGCAGCTTCCGTAATGGAGGGCGTGGCTGAGCACGTGCAGCCGGGCGTCGCGCCAGGGCACCAGCGCGCCGTCGAACCAGATCACGCCGTCGCGGTCGTCGAAGGGGATGATGGACATGGCCGCCTCAGTGTCGTTGCGCCGCCGGCCTGCGGGCGCGGCGGCTGTCTCCCGTCCCGCCGGCTCCGCGGCCGGCGCTTGCCTCGGCCCCGATCATACCCCCGAAACGGGCCCGGCGGTGTTATATTCAGTCGAAACCGGATTGCGCGATGTAACATTCGTGCGTCATATATGTCAACATGGCTGACTTAAAAACCGGCCCCAATCCACTCTTCCTGCGCGAGGCGGAGCTGCGCCAGGCGATCGAGCTGCTCTACTTCGCCTACCGGGACTTCACCGCCGAGCCGGATCAGATCCTGGCCCGGTACAACTTCGGGCGGGCGCACCACCGGGTGATCTACTTCGTCGGCCGGCACCCCTCGGTCACGGTGAGCGAGCTCCTCGGCATCCTGAGCATCACGAAGCAAAGCCTGTCGCGCGTGCTCGGCCAGCTCGTCGCCGAGGGCTTCATCGTCCAGCGCCCGGGGCGGCGCGACCGGCGCCAGCGGCTGCTTGAGCTGACCGAGAAGGGCCGGGCGCTGGAGCGGCAGCTCACCGAGAACCAGCGCGCGCGCCTGGCCCGCGCCTTCCGCGCCGCCGGCGCGGAGGCCGTGGAGGGGTTCCGGACGGTTTTGTTCAACGTCATCGACGAACGGCACCGCACGCGCTTCGAGCACCGGACGGGGGACGGCGGCGCGGCGCCCGGGGCGCCCGCGCCGCGCCGCTAGGCGGGCGCGCCGGAGCGCCGTATAATTGCGCGCCATGGAACCCAACGCCCCGCACATCCTGGTCGTCGACGACGACACCCGGTTGCGCGCCCTGTTGCAGCAGTACCTGAGCGAGCAGGGGTTCCGGGTGACCACGGCGGCCGACGGCGCCGAGGCAAGCACCAAGATGGCCTCGATCGCCTTCGACCTCATCGTCCTCGACGTCATGATGCCGGGCCAATCGGGCCTCGATTTCACCCGCGCGCTACGCCGCGACGACGACGTGCCCATCCTGCTGCTCACCGCCCGGGGCGAGACGGAGGACCGCATCGCCGGCCTGGCAAGCGGCGCGGACGACTACCTTTCCAAGCCGTTCGAGCCCCGCGAGCTCGTGCTGCGCATCAACGCCATCCTGCGCCGCACCCAGGAGCCGGCCGACGGCAAGGTCTATTTCGGCGGCTTCTGCTTCGACCTGGCCCGGGAAGAGCTGCACAAGGGCGACCGGTTCGTGCGCCTGACCGCGGCCGAGGCCTCGCTGCTCAAGGCGCTGGCCCGCCGGCCCGGAGTCCCGGTCAGCCGCGACACGCTCACCTCCGAAAACCCCATGATCGGCAACGGGCGCGCCATCGACGTCCAGGTCACGCGCCTGCGCCGCAAGATCGAGGAGGACCCCAAGTTCCCTCGCTATCTGCGCGCGGTGCGCGGCGTGGGCTACATCCTCGTGCCCGACTGACATGGCGACCTCGACCGCGCCCGTTTCCTCGAAACCCTCGCCGATCAAACGGATCCTGCCGCGCACCCTCCTCGGGCGCTCGCTGTTGATCATCCTCTCGCCCTTGGTCCTGCTCCAGGTCATCTCGACCTGGGTGTTTTACGACCGCCATTACGACACGACCACGAAGCGCCTCAGCCAGGGCCTGGCCGGCGACATCGCGACCGTCATCCAGATGATGATCCGCAACCCGGGGTCGGTGGGGCGCCTGCAGGTCTTTCGCACGGCCAGGAAGTCGATGTGGCTGGTCCTGGAGTTTCACGAGGGCGCGCGCCTGGCGGAGACATCGACGCCGCCGCCGTTCGGCATCTTCACGAGCATCCTGGACCGCAAGCTGTCCAACGCGCTCGACGAATTCGTCGGCCGTCCGTTCCTGATCGACACCCGCTCGCTCGAGGATCAGGTCAAGGTCCAGGTCCAGCTCGCCGACGGCGTGCTCCAGGTCCTGGTGCCGCGCGAGCGCCTGTTCAGCTCGACCACCTACATCTTCATCATGTGGATGGTCGGCAGCTCGATCGTGCTGTTCGGCGTCGCGGTGATCTTCATGCGCAACCAGGTCAAGCCGATTCGCCGCCTCGCGCAGGCCGCGGACAGCTTCGGCAAGGGCCGCGACGTGGCCGACTTCAAGCCCGAGGGCGCGACCGAGGTGCGCCAGGCCGCCGCCGCGTTCCTGCAGATGCGCGGCCGGATAAAGCGGCAGATCGACCAGCGCACCGAGTTCCTGGCCGGCGTGAGCCACGACCTGCGCACGCCGCTGACCCGCATGAAGTTGCAGCTCGCCATGCTGCGCGACACGCCCGAGGTGCAGAATCTGCGGTCCGACATGGCGGAGATGGAACGCATGGTCGAGGGCTATCTGGCCTTCGCCCGCGGCGAGGGCACCGAGCAGCCGCAGCCGACCGACGTCGCCGGCCTGCTGCGCCAAGTGGTGGCGCAAATGAAGCGCGACGGCGGGGTCATCGACCTGCACGTCGAGGAAGACATGGCCGTGCCGCTCCGGCGCGAGGCGATCCGGCGCTGCCTGGCCAACCTGATCGGCAACGCCCAGCGCCATGCGCCGCACGTCTCCGTGCGCGCGGGGCGGCGCGGCAAGGTGGTGGAAATCACCGTCGACGACGATGGGCCGGGCATCCCGCCGGACAAGCGAGAAGAGGCGTTCAAGCCGTTCTACCGCCTGGACGAGTCGCGCAATCCGGAGACCGGCGGGGTCGGGCTGGGCCTGACCATCGCGCGCGACGTGGTGCGCAATCACGGCGGCGAGCTGAGCCTCGAGGATGCGCCCGGCGGCGGCCTGCGCGCGCGCCTGTGGCTGCCGGTTTAGGGCGCACGGGCGCGCCGGCCGCTCAGTCAGTACAGCCGGCCGCCGTTCGGCACGTCGCGCTCCGGCACGGCGAGCACGACCTCGCCGGCCTCGTCGGGGAAGCCGAGGACCAGGATCTCGGACATGAACGTGCCGATCTGCTTGGGCGGGAAGTTGACCACCGCCGCGACCTGGCGGCCGCGGAGCGCCTCGGGGGCGTAGTGCGCGGTGACCTGGGCCGAGGCCTTCTTGATCCCGAGCGCCTCGCCGAAATCGACCCAGAGCTTGTAGGCCGGCCGGCGCGCCTCGGGATAGGGCTCGACCCGGACGATGGTGCCGACGCGCACGTCGACCTTGCGGAACTCGTCGTAGGTGATGGTGCCGCCGTCCGGGCTCATCTCCGGCGCGTCCCTGCGCTTCTCGCCTCGATGCCGGGGCGCGGACGCTAACACCGCCGCGCGCGGGCGGCAAGGCGCGCACGCGGCGGCCATGACCGGGCTGGGCCGCGCATGACGAAAGGGCCGTCCCTAAGACGGCCCCTTCATCGCCCGCGCGTGCTTGCGTCGTTACTCCGTCGCGTCGCTCTGCTTGAGGGCGCCCTTGAGCTCGTCGAGGCTGTCGGCGAAGCGGTGCGTGAGCACGTCGGCCGCCTCGGTGTTCGACTTGGCGCTCAGCTCCGCCAACTCGCGCAGGTTGGCCAGCCCCAGCTCGTAGGCCTCCTTGACCACGGCCGTCTGGACGGCCCACTTCTCGGCCGGCTGGCCGGGCTTGGCCAGCTCGCGCACGGCCTTGGTGGTCTCGTCCATCGCCTGGCGCAGGATCTCGACCTGCCGTTGCACGATCGCCTGCATGCCCTCCAAGGCGACCCGGTTGGCCTGGGTGACCGCCTCGATGTTGCGCCGCTGGCTCTCGATCAGGGCCTTGGAGTCCACGCCGGGCAGCTTGAACTGCTCGGTGAGCTTGCCGAAGTCCATGAATTGGCCGAAATCCCCGTCCAGGAAGGGATTGCCGGTCTTCGTCCGTGCCTTTGCCATCGTCCTTTTTCTCCTCCTCGCTGGCCGCAACCCGAAAATGTTGCGCTGCACAATGTGTCCGCTATATGGACCCGTTCCCGGTCCCCGTCAAGGAAAAATTTGTGCAGTGCACAAAAAGTGAAAAGGCAGCGTCTAAGCGGCGTTTTGCGAGGCCCTGGGCCGTCCTTGCCGCGCCCGCGAGCAGCACCCGGCGAGCCACTCGAGCCGGCGCAGATGCCGGTCCAGCGCGGCCATGGTCCGAGCCATGTCCGGGCTGTCATCCGTCAACCATACGCGCAGGGTGGCGAGATACACGAGGCCCAACCCCTTGATGCGCACCGCCCCCCTGAGGCCGCTCGCGGAGAGGTCCGCGGCCTCCAGCATGCAGGCCAGGGTGCGGCGGAACTGCGACGCGGCGCACAGGCCGATGAGGGGATCGCGTCCGATGTCGCACACGATGTTGCCGACGGCCTGCCTGTAGTCGCCCAGGGCGTCGAATCGGCGCATGAGGACGTCGAACAGCCGGTCCCGGGCGCTGCCTTCGCGCGCGCCCGGTTCCTCGGCCGCCAGGACCTCTGCGTCGATGCGGCGCGAGAAGGCCTCGAGGATCGCCGCCTTGGAGTCGAAGACGGGGTAAACCTTGGATAGCGGCAACTTGGCGGCCTCGGCGATCTCGGCGAGCGACAGGTCGCGCCAGCCCTTCTCGGCGGCCAGCTTCATCGCCGTGTCGATGATGTGGTTCGGAATGTCGGCCTTCTTCACCATCGCGTCCTCGCCGCGCGCCTTGACCCATTATCCAGGACTCCGGCACAAAATGCAAAACGACGGGCGCGCGCCCCCGCCTTCAGGTCTGCTTGATGTCCGCGACCTGCCCGCCGGTCAGCGCGACCAGGTCCGCCGGGGCCAGGCGGAACACCGCGTTCGGCGTCCCGGCCGCGGCCCAGATCTCGTCGCAGGCGAGCAGGTCGCGGTCGATCAGGGTGAGCAGCGCCTCCCGGTGGCCCACCGGCGGCACGCCGCCGATGGCGAAGCCGGTCTTTTCGCGCACGAACTCGGGCTCGGCGCGGACGATCTTCTCACCCAGCCGCGCCGCCAGCGCCCTTTCGTCGACGCGGTTGGCGCCGCTCGCGATCACCAGGACCGGGCGGCCCGAGTCGCGGCCGCGGAAGACGAGCGACTTGGCGATCTGGCCGACCGCGCAGCCCACGGCCGCCGCGGCCTCCGCGGAGGTCCGGGTGCCGGCGGGAAACTCGCGCACCTCGAAGTCGAAGCCGCGCTCGGCCACGGCCCGTTGCACGCGCCGGGCGCTCGGCTTGCGCGGCCCCTCGTTCACGAGGCGAGCTCGCGGCTGCGCTCCGTCGCCGCCGCGATCGCCCGCGTCATGAGATCCTGCAGGCCGCCCGGCGCCATGAGGACCTCGATGGCTTCGATCGTCGTGCCGCCCGGGCTGGTCACGTTCTCCCGCAGGGTGCTGGCGGGTTCGGCGGCGCGATGCACCAGCTCGCCCGCCCCGGCCACGGTGGCGCGCGCGATGCGCATGGCCAGGTCCGCCGGCAACCCGGCTTCGACGCCGGCGCGGGCCAGGCACTCGATCAGCAGGAAGACGTAGGCCGGCCCGCCGCCCGAGACCGCGGTCACCGGATCGAGCAGGGCCTCGTCCTCGACCCAGGCGACCTCGCCCACGGCCGAAAGCAACGCGCCGCAGACGGCGCGCTGCGCCTCGCTCGCCTGGGCGTTGGCGCACAGTACGCTCATGCCACGGCCGACCGCGGCCGGCGTGTTCGGCATGGCGCGCACGATCGCCGCCGCGGCGCCCAGGCGCCGCTCGTAATAGGCGATGGTCTTTCCGGCCGCGATCGACAGGAAAACCGTCTCCGGCCGCACGAACCGCCCGTACTTCGGGACCGCGACGTCCATCTGCTGCGGTTTGACGGCGAACACGACGGCCGCCGGCGCATAGTCCGGGGCGAGCGACTCCGGGGCGCGGAGGTGGACGAGGCCGCGCCCGGCGAAGGGGGCGAGGTTGGCCTCCTGCGGCTCGACGACCGTGATCGCGGCGGCGGGCGCGCCCCGTTCGAGCCAGCCGCCGAGCAGCGCGCCGCCCATCTTGCCGCAGCCGACGAGCAGGAGCGGTCCGCCGATCTCCAGGGTCGCCGCCGGCATCGCCGCCCGCTCAGGCCTCGCCGACCGTGTCCATGCGCGCCACGCTCACCGCCTCCGCCACCGTCCGGCCGCCCCACACGACCAGTTGCAGGGCCGGGTAGAACCGCTCGCACTCGTGGATCGCGACATCGACCAGGTCCTCGAGCTGTTCGGCGCTCAGGCCCGAAGCGCCGCGCATGGGGATGGCGCAACGATACATGGTGGTGGCGTCGTCGGAAACGAAGTCGAAGTGGCCCAGCCAGAGGTTCTCGTTGACGCTGGCCAGCAGCTGGTAGAGCGCGGTCCGCTTGGTCTCCGGCACGCGCAGGTCGAGCTGGCAGGAAAAAAACATGGCGTTCATGCCCGGGTCCCACACGACGTATATGTGATACCCGCACCAGCGTCCGGCGACCTCAACCATCAGCTCCGATTCGCTGTGCCGGTGGAACGCCCAGTCGTTGGCGCTGACCAGTTCCTCGAGGACATCGAGCGGATTGGCCGGCAGGTCGCGCTGTCGGTCGGCAACGCTCACCATGATGCGTCGGATCTCCCCTCCCGGCGCCGGTGTCGGCGAGGGCCTCGGACGACCGCCCGCTGCGCCTCGGCCTCAGGATCACCGAGATATAGAGCGTTGTGGCCCTACGCCCACCAGATATAGTGTGCCAAATTCGCCGGGCGGGCGCAATAGCGCAGTTGCCCGGATCGCGCCGGGACGGGCTATTCCGCGACCAGCAGGCCGCCGCCGGGCTGGGGCGTGAGCGTTCCGGTGAAGGTGCGCAAGCGAATCGTGCCGCGGTAGGCGCCCAGGCGGATCTTGCCCGAGCCGTTGACCGACAGATCCGGCTCGACCGCCTCGCCGTCGAGCGTGAAGTCCCCGGATCCGTTGATGCGCAGCCGAAGCGGATCGGCCGCGCCGCCGCGCACCGAGACCCTGCCGCTGCTGTTGATCCACCCCTCGACCGGGCCGTGGACCTCGGCCACGTCCACGTTGCCGCTGCCCGAGATCTTGAAGGTCAGGCCCCGGGCGACCGGCCCCAGGGTGACGTCGCCGCTGCCGCTGACCGTGATCTCGGCCGCCTCCGCGGCCTTGACGTCGAGGTTGCCGCTGCCGGCGATCTCGACCTGCAGGTTGCCCCGGACGCGCCCGATCCGGATGTCGCCCATGCCGGAGAGACGGACCTTGGCGTCCGTCACGTCGCCGATCTCCGCGTCCAGCGCCCCGGTACCGAGCCGCAGCTCGGCGTTCAGGTCGCCGACCGTGGCCCGGCCGATCATGGTGTCGATGTCGAACGGGGTGCCCGGCGGCACGCGCAGGGTCACGATCGGGTACCGGTCGCGCCATTTGAACAGGTCCTCCGGCGGCCAGTCGAGGAGCGACCGCTCCCGCTCGATCAGGAGCGTATCGCCTTCGACCCGCACGGAGATGTCCTCCACCATGTCCTTGTCCCCTTGCAGGACGACCTCGAGCGGCCCGTCCGGGCGCACCTCGACCCGCAAGGTCCCGACCAGATGGTCGATGCGCACCGCCTGGGCTGCATAGGTCTTGGGCCCGATCGCCGTGTCCGCAAGGGCGGCCCCGGGGGACAGGAGCAGTCCGGCGAACAGAAGCGCGTACCGATGGGCGAATCTCATCCGAACCGTCCGCTCGCTCCAGGTCCTGCGCGGATGTCAGTCGCCGGCCACGCCGCCCTTTCGGCGGCCCCGCTTGCCGGCTTCCTTGGCCGCCTCCGCCTTTCCGTCCAGCCGGCGCTCCAGGGCGGCCAGGCGTTCGCCGAGCCGCTCCTGCTCCTCGCGCGCCTTTGCGGCCATGGCCCTGACCGCCTCGAACTCCTCGCGCGTGACCAGGTCCATCTGGGACAGGATCCGCTCGAACTGCTCGCGCAGCCGGGCTTCGATTTCGCCGCGCATGCTGGCGGCGACGCCGATCGCACCGGTCGCGACGCGCGCCAGGTCGTCGAGCAAGCGATTCTGGGTCTGCATGTCGCTCAGCCTTTTTCCGTTCGAGGGCCGCAACGGCGCAGGGCACCGCGAAGTATGGCGCGGCCCCGGCGCCGCTTCAACCGAAGGCGTGCTTGCCCCGGCCCGGAGCGGGGCAATATAAGGTGCGGCGGACTTGCGGAGGTCTTGGCGCAATGATTCTGGTCACCGGCGGCGCCGGGTTCATCGGCTCCAACGTTGCCGCGGCGCTGGTCGAGCGCGGCGAGCGGGTGGTCGTGTGCGACCGGCTGGGC
Organism: Kiloniellaceae bacterium; assembly: GCA_046758005.1. Classification (GTDB taxonomy): domain Bacteria; phylum Pseudomonadota; class Alphaproteobacteria; order Kiloniellales; family J153; genus JBHHZJ01. Next base: position 4,812 of record JBHHZJ010000083.1, on the reverse strand, counting down.
CAGGGCGACAAGTGGCGCAACCTCGCCAAGCTCGAGCTCGAGGACCTGATCGCCCCCGAGGACCTGCCGGAGTTCCTGGCGCGGGCGGGCGCGGCCCTGCGCGCGGTCGTGCACATGGGCGCCGTCTCCGAGACCACCGCGCGCGACGGCGACGCCCTGATCGCCAACAACTTCCGCCTCTCCAAGCTGCTCTGGAGCGCCTGCGCCGAACACAACAAGCAGTTCGTCTACGCCTCCTCGGCGGCGACCTACGGCGACGGCGCGCGCGGTTTCGACGACGACGCCTCGATCGAGTATCTGGCGTGGCTGCGCCCGCTCAACGCCTACGGCTGGAGCAAGCACCTGTTCGACCGCTGGGTCGCGCGCCGCCTGGCCGACGGCGGCCCGGTGCCGATGCAATGGGCGGGGCTCAAGTTCTTCAACGTGTACGGCCCGAACGAGTACCACAAGGGCGCTCAGGCCAGCGTCGCCTACCACCTGTACCGTCAGGTGAGCGACGGCGCGCCGGCCCGGCTGTTCCAGTCCCACGACCCAGACTATCCGGACGGCGGGCAGCGGCGCGATTTCGTCTGGGTCGGCGACTGCGCCGACGTGGTGATCTGGCTGCTCGAGAACCGGCGGGTCAACGGCCTGTTCAACGTCGGCACGGGCAAGGCGCGCAGCTTCGCCGAGCTCGCCGGCGCGCTCTTCGCCGCCATGGACCGGCCGGAGAACATTCAATACGTGCCCACCCCCGAGGCGATCCGGCCGAACTACCAGTACTTCACGCAGGCCAGGATGGAGCGCCTGCGCGCAGCCGGTTACGAGCGGCCCTTTGCCGAGCTGGAGGACGGGGTGCGGCGCTATGTCGAGGACTTCCTGGCCCGGCCGGACCCGTACCGATGACGCTCGCCCTCGCCTTCCCGCAAATCGACCCGGTGGCCATCGCCATCGGCCCGCTGGCGATCCGCTGGTACGCGCTGGCCTACATCGCCGGCCTGTTGCTCGGCTGGCGCTACTGCCGCTGGCTGGCCGCCCGCCCGCCGCAACGGCTGAGCGCGCGGGCCATCGACGATTTCCTGGTCTGGGCCGTGCTGGGCGTCGTGCTCGGCGGCCGGCTCGGCTACGTCCTTTTCTACAAGCCCGGATTCTATCTCGCCCATCCACAGGAGATCCTGTTTCTCTGGCAGGGCGGGATGAGCTTTCACGGCGGCCTGCTCGGCGTCGTTCTGGCGACGGTCCTGTTCGCGCGCAGGGAGGGCGTGCCGATCTTCGCCTTGTCCGACATCGTCGCCTGCGCGACGCCCATCGGACTGTTCTTCGGACGCATCGCGAACTTCATCAACGGCGAGCTGTTCGGCCGCCCGACCGACCTGCCGTGGGGCATGATCTTTCCGCTCGGCGGCCCGGTGCCGCGCCACCCCAGCCAGATCTACGAGGCCGGGATCGAGGGCCTGGTGCTTTTCCTGATCCTGTTCGCCCTGGCGCGGCGCGGCGCGCTGCAGCGGACCGGATCGCTGACCGGCGCGTTCCTGATCGGCTACGCGCTGGCGCGCATGCTGGTCGAGTTGGCGCGCGAGCCGGACCCGCACCTCGGGTTCCTGTTCGCGGGGGCCACGATGGGCCAGCTCCTGTCTCTGCCCATGCTGCTCGCCGGGCTCGCGGTCCTGGCCTGGACGCGCCGGGCCCGGGCCTGAGCCGCCGGCCGTGACCGAGGGCGCGACCCTTCGTAGCTGCGCCCCGCTCGACCGGCGGATCGCGGCGCGCATCGCCCGCCTCGGCCCGATCACCGTTGCCGAGTATATGGCCGAGGCGCTGACCCACCCCAAGCACGGCTACTACATGACCGGCGATCCCTTCGGCGCGCGCGGCGACTTCGTCACCGCGCCGGAGATCAGCCAGATGTTCGGCGAGCTGATCGGCCTGTGGTGCGCCGACACCTGGCAGCGGATGGGCGCGCCCGACCCGGTGCTGCTGGTCGAGCTGGGGCCCGGGCGCGGCACGCTGCTCGCCGATGCGCTGCGCGCCGCCCGCGTCGTGCCGGCGTTCCTGCGCGCGCTGCGCCTGCAGCTGGTCGAGGTCAGCCCCGCCCTGCGCGCGCGCCAGCGCGCCACGCTGACCGCGGCGGCACGAGCCACCGGCGCGGCGCCGCACTGGCATGACGGTCTCGAAGGAGTTCCCGACGGACCGCTCCTGCTGATCGCCAACGAGTTCTTCGACGCCCTGCCGGTGCGCCAGTTCGAGCGGCGGCCCGAAGGCTGGTGCGAGCGGGTCGTGACCCTGGCGCCGGACGGCGGGTCGCTCGCCTTCGCCCTGGCGCCCGCCGGGGCGCAGGCGGCCGCCCTCGTGCCGGCCGAGCTGCGCGAGGCGCCGCCCGGTTCGCTCGTCGAGGTCTCGGTTCCGGCGATCGTGCTGGCCGGAGAGATCGGCCGGCGCCTGGCCGCGCACGGCGGCGCGGCGCTGGTCATCGACTACGGCCGCGCCCGGCCCCGCGCCGGGGCCACGTTGCAGGCCCTGCGCCGCCACGCGCCGCACGCGGTGCTGGCGGACCCGGGGACCGCGGACCTGACCGCTCACGTCGACTTCTCGGCGCTCGCCCGTGCCGCCGCCGAGGCGGGCGCCCAGGCCCACGGTCCGGTCGACCAGGGCGACTTCCTGGCGGCCCTCGGCCTCGGGGCGCGCGCCGCCGCCCTGCGTGAATCGGCCACGCCGGCCCAGGCGGCCGACATCGCCTCGGCCGCGGCGCGCCTGAGCGATCCGGCGCAGATGGGGCGGTCGTACAAGGCGCTCGCGCTCACCCGCGCCGGATTCGGGCCGCCGGCGGGCTTCGCGTGAAGGCGCTTACTTAACAAGAGCGGCCGGCGCGACTAGGCTAGGCGTCGATGGACCGTCCCGAACCCGACCCCGACATGCTGACCATCGGCCCCCTCGACGAGCTGCCGGGCGTCCGGCACGCTTTTTTCGGGCGTGGCGGCGGGGTGAGCGAGGGCCCGTACCGTTCGCTCAACTGCGGCTTCGGCTCCGGCGACGTGGCCGCGAACGTGGCCGAGAACCGGGCCCGGGCGATGGCCCGCATCGACCTCGACCACGACCGCCTGGTCACCGCCTATCAGGTCCACTCCAACCGCGTCGCCGTGGTCGAGCGGCCGTGGCCGCGCGATCGGGCGCCGCAGGTGGATGCCCTGGTCACGACGCGACCGGGGGTCGCGCTCGGCGTGCTGAGCGCCGACTGCGCGCCCGTTCTCCTGGCCGATCCCAAGGCCGCGGTCGTGGGCGCGGCGCACGCCGGCTGGCGCGGCGCGCTGGCCGGCATCGTGGAGGCGGTCGTCGAGGCGATGGTCGAACTCGGCGCCCGGCGCGCGGACATCGTCGCCGGCATCGGCCCGACCATCGGCCGGCGGTCCTACGAGGTCGGGCCGGAATTCCCGGCGCCGTTCATGGAACAGGCGCGGGACAACCGCGACTTCTTCCGCCCGGCGCCGCGCGACGGCCATTTCATGTTCGACCTCAAGGGCTACGTCGCCCGGCGCCTGGCCGCGGCCGGCGTGGGAAACGCGCAGATCCTGCCGGGCGACACCTGCACGCAGGAGGCGCGGTTCTTCAGCTATCGCCGGGCGCGCCTGCGCGGGCAACGCGACTACGGCCGCGGCCTGTCGGCGATCTATCTGCAATCGTGAGCCGGACAGGCGCGGTGAAGGCCCTGCATTTCAGCACCGAAGAGCTTGCCGCGCGGCGCGCCCGCACCCGCCGCGAGATGGCCCGGATGGGCCTGGACGGCCTGCTGCTGTTCCGACAGGAGAGCATGTATTACCTGACCGGATACGACACGTTCGGCTACGTCTTCTTTCAATGCCTCTACCTCGGCGCCGACGGGGGCATGACGCTGCTGACGCGCGCCCCGGACCTGCGCCAGGCGCGGCGGACCTCGGTCATCGAGGACGTCCGAATCTGGGTGGACGGGCCGGACGCGAAGCCGGCCGAGGCGCTGCGCGCGGTCCTCGACGAGCACGGTTGCCGCGGCAAGCGCCTGGGCGTGGAGTACGAGGCCTACGGCCTGACCGCGCGCAACGGCCGGCGCCTGGACGCGGCGCTGGATGGTTTCTGTACCCTGGTCGACGCCTCCGAGCTGGTCAGCCGGCTGCGCGCGATCAAGAGCGAGGCGGAGATCGTCTACGTGCGCCGCGCCGCCGGCCTGGCCGACGACGCGCTGGACGAGGCCGTGCGCCTGGCCGGGCCCGGCGGCTTCGAGGGCGACATCCTGGCCGCGATGCAGGGGGCGATCTTCAAGGGCGGCGGCGACTACCCGGCCAACGAGTTCGTCATCGGCTCGGGTCCCGGCGCCCTGCTGTGCCGCTACTACGCGGGCCGGCGGCGCCTGGACGACCACGACCAGCTGACCCTGGAGTGGGCCGGGACTGACCGCCATTACCACGCCGCCATGATGCGCACGATCCGCATCGGCACGCCGCCGCCGCGCCAAGTCGAGATGTTCGAGGTTGCCGAGGCGGCGCTGCACGCCGTCGAGGACGCACTGCGCCCGGGCCGGCCGCTGGGCGAGGCGTTCGACGCCCACGCGCGGATCCTGGACGCCGCGGGCCACGCGGCACACAGGATGAACGCCTGCGGCTACGGGCTCGGCGCCACGTTCGCGCCGAACTGGATGGACTGGCCCATGCTCTACCACGGCAACCCGGTCGAGGCGGCGGCGGGCATGGTGCTCTTCGTGCACATCATCATCTTCGACGGCGACAGCGGGCTGGCCATGACGCTGGGCCGGACCAGCCTGATCACCGGGCGCGGCGCCGAGCCGCTGTCCCGCGCGCCGCTCGAGTT
>JBHHZJ010000082.1:0-15150 GCA_046758005.1 Kiloniellaceae bacterium | reverse complement strand
ACCAGCACCGCAAGGCCTCGACCAGCTTCATCCAGCGCCACCTGCAGATCGGCTACAACCGCGCGGCGCGCATCGTCGAGCGCATGGAGGCCGAAGGCGTGGTCAGCCCGGCCAATCACGTCGGCAAGCGCGAGGTGCTCCTGCCCGGCGGGGGGTGATCTCGGCGCCGGGAGTGCCTACATGATCATCAAAGGGGGCGACCCGGAAACCTGCGTTTTTGGAACCGCGAAGACACGAAGGACGCGAAGGATCACGAAGTGAATTGCGGCACAAGTTTTCTGCGCGGGCCTTGGCCGTCTTCGTGCCTTCGTGGGGAAACGGGATCCTTTGCCAATCGCCGGTTCCCTGCCCGTTTTGATCGGCTGTCCCGTTCGCCCGAGCTGACATGATCCGCCTATTGCTTGCCGCGCTGTTCGGGGGCCTGACCGCCCTTTCGAGTCCGGCCGAGGGGATCGCCGCGACCGCGCAGGCCGCGTTGTCGCCCGACGACAGCGCCGCGGTCGGCCGGGCCGTGCGCTACCTCAACGGCATCTCCACCCTGCGCGCGCGCTTCGTCCAGATTTCCTCCAACGGCACTTACGCCGAAGGCGAGGTGCTGGTGGAGCGCCCGGGCAAGATGCGGTTCGAATACGACCCGCCGCATCCGGTGCTGATCATCGCCAACGGCCTGACCCTGTTGTTCTACGACCGCGAACTCAAGCAGGCGAGTTTCCTGCCGCTGTGGGAGACGCCGCTGTGGTTCCTGATCCGCGAGAAAGTGACGCTCTCGGGCGCGGTCCGCGTGGTGCGCGTGCAGCGGGACCGCGGCGCGCTGCGCGTGACGCTCAGGGACGCGAAGATCGCGGATGCCGGCACCGTGACGCTGGTGTTCAGCGACCGTCCGCTCGCGCTGCGCAAGTGGGAGGTGGTCGACACCCAGGGCATCCGCACCGAGGTCGCGCTCCTCAACCCGCGGTTCGGCGTGCCCATCGACCCGCAGGCCTTCGACTACAAGGACCTCGAGATCAACACCGCCCCGACCCATCCGTCGGGGCGATGACGGTCCCGCGCGCGGGGGCGGTCATTCTTCGGCCACGCCCTCGGCCTTGAGCTTCCACCATTCGCCCAGGCAGTCCGCGGCGTCGGGCTCGGCGATCCCTTGCATGAGGAAGGCGGCGCGGATGCGCGCCCGGACGACGAGCGCGGGCAGGCCCGAGGCGCGCCCCATGTCGCGCTCCAGCCAGTCGCAGGGATCCAGGCTCTTGTAACGCGCGTAGGTGGCGACGGAGGCGGCGACCGCCAGGCCGAGGATGAACACCAGATACCTCACGCCTGGACCCTTCGTTGAATTTCGACCGTATTTCGGAATATTTCGATCTATTTCGGCGACAGTATACTTGATTTGGCGAATTTAGTATAATGTCCCTGCAATACGTCACTGCAATACGCCGAACTGCGCCGCGCGCCGACGCGCGCTCAGGAACGGCCGGACCAGCAGGTGCGGCAGGCCCCGCTCGGCCCGCCGCTCGACCCCGATCTCCATGTCGAGCGTGCGCCGGGTCGGGCTGCGCGAGCCGAACAGCGGGTCCCAGAAGCTGAAGATCGTGCCGTAGTTCGAGTCCGTGTCGCGCTGCGCCGCGTGGTGATGCACCCAGTGGATCGACGGCGTGATGACGACCCGCGCGAGTGCGCCCTCGAGGCGCGGCCCCAGCGCCAGGTTGGAATGGTGGAAGATCGTCGCGACGAGCACCAGGGTCTCGAACACCAGGATCGAGACGATCGGCAGGCCGAAGAGCGCGATCACCGCCGCGCGGGCCAAGGCGGCCAGCACGACCTCGCCGAAGTGGAAGCGCAGCGCCGTCGTCGAATCGAGGAAGCGGTCCAGATGATGCACCTCGTGGAAGCGCCAGAGAAACGGCACGACGTGGGCGGCCCGGTGCCACCAGTAGATCAGAAAATCGAGCAGCACGATGTCGAGCGCCAGGCCGAGGGGACCGCTCCACCACGCGGGCCGCCAGCCGAGGTGGTAGCCCGTCGCCCACAGCGAGACCGGCACCACGACGAGGGGGGAGAGCCCGACATTGGCCAGCCAGAAGCCCGCGTTGCGCGCCAGCCGCCAGCGCCCGCCGCGCGGCCCGCGCGCGTCCGCCCCGCGCGGTTCGCGCGCCGCCGGGCGCAGCCGCTCGGCGGCGAAGAAGAACGCCAGCCAGCCGAGCACGGCCGCGGTCTTCCAGGGCAGCAGCGCCTCGATCGCCGGATCCATGGTCAATACATAACATAATATGGGAACGGGGACCCGGCGGGCCGGGGCGGCCTCTCGTCCCGCCGCGCCGCGGTCGCCGCTTTCCCTTGCCTCGCGGCCGGCGTCGTCCTAGCTATTCTTTCATGGTCCGGCCCCCGCTCAAGCCCCTGATCGGCGTCCCGGCCTGCGTGCGGGCCATCGACGGCCACCCGTTTCACAGCGTCCGGGACAAGTACCTGCGCGCGGTCGCCGAGGCGGCCGGCGGCATCCCCTTGGTCATCCCGGCCTTCGGCCGGCAGATCGAGCCGGCGGACCTGGTCGGCCGCCTCGACGGCTTGATGTTGACCGGCAGCCCGTCCAACGTGCACCCGACCCACTACGGCCGGGACCCGCATCCGGAGGCCGAGCCACACGACCCGGAGCGCGACGCCACCACCCTGCCGCTGATCCACTCGGCGCTCGACCGGGGGCTGCCGCTGTTCGCGATCTGCCGCGGCATGCAGGAGCTGAACGTGGCGCTGGGCGGCACCCTGCACGCGCGGGTGCACGAGCTGCCCGGGCGCATGGACCACCGCCGCCCACGGCACGAGGACCCCGACGTCCAGTACGGGCCGCGCCACCCGGTCAGCCTGACCCCCGGCGGCGAGCTGGAGCGCCTGATCGGCACGCGCGAGATCGTCGTCAACTCCCTGCACGGGCAGGGCCTCGACCGGGTCGCCGAGACGCTCATCGTCGAGGCCGTCGCCGAGGACGGCACGATCGAGGCGGTCAGCGTCAAGGGCGCGCACACCTTCGCGCTCGGGGTCCAGTGGCACCCCGAGTACAAGGCCCTGGAGAATCCGGTCTCGACCCGCCTGTTCGCCGCCTTCGGCGCGGCGGCGCGCGCCCGCGCCGCCGCGCGGGCCGGGGACCCGGCGCGGCCGGCCCGCGCCGCGGAGTAGCGCCCCAACGGTGGCGGCGGCGCGCCGGCGGTCACGGCGATCCGGGCGGCCTCGGAAACCAACTCGCGGTCCGCTTGTCCTCGAACGAATGTCGAGGATTGCAACCTGCGAAATTCATACTAGATTCTGAACCATGAGCCGGGGGCCGCAACGGCGTCCGGCCAAAGCGGAAGGGCAATGTCCCCTGCCTTCCTTCCGCCGCTCTTCGGAGCGTGGAACGCCCGGATCCCCCCCGACCGGGCGTTCCTTTTGGGCGCTCGGCCGCAACGGATTTTCCGACTGTTTTCAACGAATTCGCGTCAGCAGGCCGGCCCGGCCCGCGGCGCGGCGAGTCCGGGGCCGGAGGTGAACGGGCTTCGCCTGCCGTCGGCGGCGCCCGAGGCCCGGCGCCGTCCGGGGCGGCCGGAACGCGCCTCCGAGGCGGCAACCATCGCGTGAAGCACCGAACGGGCGCCAACCGACGCTTTGCATCGCGTTTCGCCGGTTTGCGGCAGCATGCGTGCGCTTGACGGAACACGACGTTTCATCGTTCTATGACGGCCGGTCATCGGCAATCCGGTACATGAAGTAGCGCCCGGGCGCGACCCCGGCGGGCAGGGGCAGGGGCACCGCACCGTCGTGCGCCAAGTCCTGGTCGGAGACGACGACCCCGCGCGGGCGCAGCAGCATGGGAAGCTGCACCGCCAGGAACGCGGCGAGCTCGGCGTTGCGGCCCGCGTGGCCGGTGCCGATGTCGCTGTGGACGAGCGGCACCGCGCGGGCGAAGCGCGCCGCCGCCTCGGGCAGGGTCCGCCGGATGTCGCCGAGGTAAAGGTGGTCCGCGTCGGGCGTACACTCCGCCGCAGCCGCAACTTGGCGGTCGAAGACGAAAATCTCGCGCTCCGGGCACAGCTCGCGAAGGTGGTCGAAGGTGCGGCCCTGGCCCAGGCCCAGCTCGAGCACCGGCCCGGGCAGGCCGCGCACCAGGTCCACCGCGCGCTCCAGGCAGGCGCGCTGCGCCTGCAGGCGGCGGATCACGCTGTCCAGGCGGCTCATCGGGGCCGGTGTGGACGGGCGGTGCCGGTCAGGACGCCGCTCCGCGATGCGGACCGGCGCTTCGTCGGGCCCCGGTCGGCCGCTCCTCGGCCCCGGCCGGCCGGCGATAAAGGAAGTATGCGCCGGGGGCGATCCCCTCCGGCAGGGCGAGGGGGCACGCACCCGCGAAGGCCACGTCCCGGTCCGCCGCGACGAGCCCGCCCGGGCGCAGGAGTGCGGGCAGGTGCGCGGCGATGAAGGCGGCGAGGCGCGCGTCGCGCGCGCGGTCCGCGGAACCTACATCGGCGTGAACCAGGGCCACGCCGTGCCGGAAACGTCTCGCCGCCTCCGGCAGGGTGTCACGGAAATCGCCGAGGAACAGGTGCTCGGCGTCGGGGATGCAGTCGGGGTGCGCGGCGACCTCCCGGTCGAAGACGTAAATGTCGCGCCCCGGCAGAAGCTCGCGCAGATGGTCGTAGGTACGCCCGTTGCCGAGACCGAGCTCGAACACCGGCCCGGCCAGCTCGCGGAGCAGCTCAGCGGCCAGGTCGAGGCAGGCCCGCTGGGCCTGGAGCCGCCGGATATTGAGGTCGAGCCGGCTCATCCGCCACGCGCCTCAGCTCTTGGCCCCGGCGCGCGTCTTCATGAGCTGCGCGGTCGTCTGCTCCAGCCGGTGCGCGAGCACGCGCATGATCTCGACCGCCATCTCCGGGAAGTCGGTCACCATGCGGAAGAACAGGTCCTTGGTAATCTCGAGCGCGGTCAGCTCGCTGGTCGCGACCACCGTGGCGGTGCGCGGCACGTCGCACAGGATGGCGATCTCGCCCACGATGTCGTTCTTGCCGACCTTCGCCACCACGAGCGGACCGTCGTCCGTGCGAAGCACCACGTCGGCGGTGCCCTCGATTATGATGAACGCCGAGTCGCCGGGGTCGCCCTGGTCGCACAGCTTCTGGCCTTGCTTGAAGGTCAGCCGCTGGCTGGCGAAGCACATGAGCTTCAGCTTCGTCGGATCAATGTTGGCGAACAGCGGTATCTTGCGAAGGATTTCGACTTCCTGTTCGATGCTCATCGCCGCCCTCTCCGGTGTCGGGGCCTACTCGGCCGCCATGATGTGGCTCAGCGCCGAGCCCGGCCTGTTCAGGTCGGCGAAGCTGCCCTGCTCCACGATGCGCCCGTCGTGCATCACCAGGACCCGGTCGAAGCGCTCGCAGGAGTCCGGCCGCTGCAGAACCCAGATCACGCCGCGGCCGCGCCGATGCTCGAGCACTCGGTCGAGGACCCGGGCTTGGCTCGAGGTGTCCATCACCGCGAGCGCCTCGTTGACGATCAGCAGGTCCGGCCGCTTGAGCAGCGCGCGGGCAAGGCCGATCTTTTGCCGCTGGCTCGCGCTCAAGCGCTTGCCGCCGATGCCCACCTGATAGCCCAGGCCCGCCTCGACCACGGTCTTGCGCAGGCCGAGCGTGTCAAGGCAGTCGGTCATCGCCTGGCCGACGATCTCCTCCGCCTTGGCCTGACCGTAGGCGATGCGGCCGAAAAGGATGTTGTCCTGGAGCGAGGCGGCGGCGTTGTAGGCGTCGGGCCGGTAGAACGCCACCGCGTCGGGGTCCGCCTCGGCCAGGCGCTCGGCGAAGCGCTTGCGCGCCCTCACCGCCTTGTCCTCGAGCGCCTCGTCGATCAGGCCCAGGCGGTGCCGCGCCTCCACGTAGTCGAGGGGCAGCCGCCGCAGGGCGAGGCGCTCGGCCGGATCGAGCGCCTTGGCGCCCTGCTTGTCCACCTTGGCGACCAGCGTGCGGAAGTTCGGCAGGTCGTCGGCGTCGATGAAGCTGAACTGCTCGAAGAAGGGATGGCCCGGGGGCAGATCGGCGAAGATTTCGACCATCGTGCGGGCGATGGACACGCCCATGTCGAGCATGGGCTCGATCAGCCGCACGTGCTCGAGCACCTCGGTCATGAGCGGATTTTGCGCCAGCGCGCCCGGCGCGTACTCGGGCTTGCGCGGCGTGCCGAACAGCAGATTCTCGCCCAGGGTAGCGTTCGGATTGTATTCGTCCGGATCGAAGTGGACGACCAGGCTCTCGCCATCCACCTTGGCCAGGCGCTCCGGCAAGGCGGCGCGCGCTGCGAGAACCGCCTCCGCGATTTCGCGGTTCGCCCCGGCGTCGATCGTGCCGGCCAGCCCGAAGCGGTATACGTCCTCCTCCAGGTCGACCAGCGACAGGACCTCGATGATCCTCTCGTTGATGTCCTCCGGACCTTGGGCGCCGGCGGCGGCGTAGTCGGTCCAGTCGGCCTCCAAGTCCCAGGCCGGATTGCCCGCGCGAGCGGCCTCGGCCGCCAACGCCGCCCGGCGCGCCGCCGCGGGACCGTCGGAGGCGGCCCTGCGCAGCGGCCTGTGCCTTAAGCCGTAGAGCAGGTTGTCGCGCACCGACAGGGGAAAGAGGTAGGTCTCCTGCGCGACGTAGGAGATGCGCCGCCCGGTCACCGCCTGCGGCACCTTAACCAGATCGCGGCCGCCGATCGTGATGCTGCCCGACGTCGGGGTGACGAGGCGCGCCAGCATCAGGGCCAGGTGGTCCTTGCCGCTGCCGCCCGGCCCGATGATCGCGATGTGCCCGGTGACGCGGGCCGTGAAGCTGACCGAATCGACGAGCTTGACGCCGGCATCGTCGAGCAGGGTTGCCGCGGAGACGACGATGTCGCCGGACAGCGGCGGACCCGCCTCCTGGTCGGGATCCTGGATCTTCGGATCCAGGATCTCGCCCGGCTGAAACTGCTCGATCACTTGCTCGTACTTGATCTGGACGTCATTGCGCTGCTGGTCCCAGTCGATCAGCTCCTTGATCGGGCCCGGCAGGTCCTTGTAGGCGGCGATCACCGCGACCAGGGCGCCGATGTCCAGTTGGCCGTAGATCGCGAGCAGGCCGCCGCCCGCGTAGAAGACGAACGGGGTCAGCTGGGCGAGGAAGTTGTTGAGGAACTTCACGAAGAACTTGCGCTGGTAAATCTCGTAGCGGATTTCGAAGATCCGCCCGAGGCGCGAAACCAGGTCGGCCCGCTCCAGGTTCGAGGTGTCGTGCGCGTGCACCTCGACCGCCCCGTCGACGACCTCGGCGATGCGCCCGGCGAGCTGTCGCGCCGTGAGCTGGCGCTGGCGGCCGAGGCGCAGGATCGGCACGCGCAGCTTGGGGATCAGAAACGCCTGCACCAGCACGACCGCGGCGGCCACCACGCCGAGCCACAAGCTCTGCAGCATGATGAATGCCATGGCGGTAATGGCCTGGCCGCCGAGGAAGGCCGGCGCGATGAAGGCGTCACCGATGAACCCGCCGAGCGGCTCCACCTCGTCCTTGATCATGGTGGCGACCTCGGCCTGCTTGACCTTGCGCACGTGCATGATCGGGAAGCGCAGGATGCGGTCGGCCAGCTCGTAGCGCAGGCGGCGCAGCATGCGCTCGCCCATGCGGCCCTTGCTCGTGTTGATGGCGAACTTGAAGCCGCCGTTGACGAAGACCAGCACCAGGAAGCTGAAGCTGAGCCCGAGCAGCAGGCCCGGCTGGTCCAGGCGGAAGCCGTCCAGCAGGTGCACCGGCGCGCCGGTCAAGGTCTCGCCGAACGGCAGGTCGAAGGCCAGGAACGGCTGCTTGGAGCCCGGGCCCTCGAAGCCTTTGCCTTCGATGCCCTGGTTGACGATCTTCTTGGGCAGGTCCAGCGCGACGAAATAGAACGGCAGCGACAGCAAGACGAGCGACAGGATCGCGACCTGCTCACGCTTGGAGTGGTGCCAGATGTATCTGAATAGGTTCGGTTCCATGGGGGCCGGACCAATACCGCACCGCGATCGGGCCGCGCCGGGCCCGCCTTGAGCGAGACCTTATCCCAAGCCGTCTGGTCGGTAAACCAGGGTGGTTTGCCGGCCGGGACCGCGTAACTCAAGGAAATTTCATGACCTTCGCCCTTTGCGCCGGAGCGCCGCTATGCCATAGTTTGGGCAACGGGGCGCTCAAATTTGACATCGGGGGGGAGGACTGCGGCATGGGACAGGGCCGCAAGAACAAACGGGTACTCGTCTACAGCCATGACAGCTTCGGCCTCGGCCATCTGCGGCGGTGTCGCGAGATCGCCCACAGCCTGGTCGGGGCCATCAACAACCTGACCGTCCTGATCCTGTCGGGGTCGCCGATCATCGGCAGCTTCGACTTCCGCTCGCGCGTCGACTTCGTGCGCATCCCCGGCGTCATCAAGCTGCGCAACGGCGAATACACGCCGCTCAACCTGCACATCGACATCGAAGACACCCTTGCGATCCGCGCTTCGATCGTCGAGCACACGGCCAAGTTCTTCGATCCGGACCTGTTCCTCGTCGACAAGGAGCCGCTCGGCCTGCGCGGCGAGGTCAGGAGCACGCTGGCCATGATGAAGGCGCGCGGCACGCCGTGCGTGCTCGGCCTGCGCGACGTGATGGACGAGCCCTCCATGCTCGCCGCCGAGTGGAAGCGCAAGAACGTCATGCCGGCGCTGTGCGCGTACTACGACGCGATCTGGGTCTACGGCCTGCCGCGGATCTGCGATCCGATGGACGGCCTCGGCGCGCCGGACTCGGTGCGCCGGAAGACGACGTACACGGGCTACCTGTACCGCCATGTGCCCGAGGCGGCGCCGCTGTTCGTGCCGGAGAAGATCTCCGACCCCTTCGTTCTGGTCACCGTCGGCGGCGGCGGCGACGGTGAGACGATCATCGACTGGGTGCTCTCCGCCTACGAGAGCGACCCCGACCTGCCGTACCCGGCGCTGCTCGTGCTCGGCCCGTTCATGGGGGCCCAGTTCCAGGCCGATTTCCTGCAGCGGGCCGGCCGGTTGCCCAACGTCGAGGCGATCACGTTCGATGCCCACATCGAGAGCCTGATGGCGCGCGCCATCGGCGTCGTGTGCATGGGCGGCTACAATACGTTCTGCGAGGTGCTGTCCTTCGACAAGCCGGCCATGGTCATCCCGCGCACCAGCCCGCGCCTGGAACAGTACATCCGCGCTTCCCGGGGGCACGAGCTCGGCCTCGTGCGCATGCTGACCGACGACGGGGTGCGCGATCCCCGGACCATGGCCACCGCCTTGCGCGACCTGACCCGGCAGGCCGCGCCGTCCAACGTGGTCGTGCCCGGCCTGCTCGACGGCCGCGCCAACGTCGTTGAGCTGGCCCGGCAGTGGCTCGAGCGCGGGCACGGCGACCTCGTGGCCGCGGCCGACGCGGTGCCCCTCACCGCCGGACAGGCCGGAAGCTGAGCCGCCGCTTGACGGCGGCATGCGAGCCTTTCTAACGTCGCGGGCATGGCCGGCACCGTCGCCGTCGTCTTGAAGGGCTATCCGCGCCTTTCGGAGACCTTCATCGCGCAGGAGATCCACGCGCTGGAGCGGCGCGGGCTACGCCTGCGCCTGTATTCGCTGCGCCGGCCCACCGAGGCCTCGGCGCATCCGGTCCACCGCGAGATCGCCGCGCCCGTGACGTACCTGCCGGAGTATCTCAAGGACGCGCCGTTCAAAGTGCTGCGCGCTTGGCGGCGCGCGCGGCGCCTCCCAGGCTACCGCGCCGCCTGGCGCGCGTTCCGGGCGGACCTGGCCCGCGAGCCGACGGCCAACCGGGTGCGCCGCTTCGGCCAAGCCTGCACGCTGGCCGCCGAACTTACCGACGACGTCGTCCGGCTGTACGCCCACTTCCTGCACACGCCGGCCTCGGTCGCGCGTTACGCGGCGCTGATGACCGGCCTGCCCTGGTGCGCCTCGGCACACGCCAAGGACATCTGGACCACCCCCGTTTGGGACCAGCGGAACAAGCTCGCCGAGGCCGACTGGGTCGTCGCCTGCACCGAGGACGGGCGCCGGCACCTGGCGCACCTTGCGCCCGCGCCGGGCAAGGTCGGCCTCGTCTACCACGGTTTGGACTTCGCCCGCTTCCCGCCGCCGCCGGGCGCGCGCCCGGCGCGCGACGGGCGCGACCCGGGCGATCCGGCGATCCTGCTTTCGGTGGGCCGCGCGGTGGAGAAGAAGGGCGCGGACGACCTGCTCGCGGCGCTCGCCCGGCTGCCGGCGGACCTGCACTGGCGCCTGGTGCACGTCGGCGGCGGCACGCTCGCGCCGGCCCTGAAGGCGCGCGCCGCGCGGCTCGGCCTGGCGGGCCGCATCGCCTGGCTGGGCGCGCAGCCGCAGGAGCGCGTGCTCGCCGAATACCGGCGCGCCGACCTCTTCGTGCTGGCCAGCAGGGTCGCCGCGGACGGCGACCGCGACGGCCTGCCCAACGTGCTCCTGGAGGCGCAAAGCCAGGGGCTCGTGTGCGTCTCGACGGGGCTGCCGGGCATTCGCGAGCTGATCGAGCACGGCGCAACCGGCGCGCTCGTGCCGCCGCGCGACCCGGACGCGCTCGCCGCGACGATCGAGCGGCTGATCCGCGCGCCCGAGGTGCGAAACCGGCTGGGTGAGGCCGGTCTTCGCCGGGTGCGCGCGCGATTTTCCATGGCCGCCGGCATCGACGCCCTGGCGGCGCGTTTCGGCCTGCCGCCCGCCGCCGACGCGGCGCAGTGAGGGCCGCCCGGGGAGGGACCGCGCCATGCGCGTGGCGTACTACGCGCCGCTGAAGCCGCCGGACCATCCGGTGCCCTCGGGCGACCGGCGCATGGCGCGGCTGCTCGCCGAGGCGCTCCGCCGGGCCGGACACGAGGTTGAGCTGGCCAGCCGCCTGCGCAGCCGCGACGACGCCGGCGACCCGGCGCGGCAGGCCCGCATCGCGCGACTCGGTGCGGCGCTGGCCGAGCGGCTGGTGCGCCGCTACCGCGCCGCGGCGGCCGGGGCGCGGCCGCGCGCCTGGCTGACCTACCACGCCTACTACAAGGCGCCCGACTGGATCGGCCCGCGGGTCAGCGAGGCCCTCGGCATCCCCTACGTGCTGGCCGAAGCCTCGCTCGCGCCCAAGCGCGCCGACGGGCCTTGGGCGCTCGGCCACCGTGCCACGCTCGAGGCGCTGGAGCGGGCCCGCATGGTCATCGCCCTCAACCCGGCCGACGTGCCGTGCCTGCCCGACCGCCACCGGGTCGAGGTGCTCGCGCCGTTCCTCGATCCGGCGCCGTTCCGCGCCGCCGCGGCGCGCCGGGAGGCGGCGCGCGCCGGCCTGGCCACGGCCCACGGCCTCGACCCGGCGCGGCCCTGGCTGCTTGCGGTGGCGATGATGCGGCCTGGGGACAAGCTCGCCTCCTATCGCCTGCTCGCGGAGGCGCTGCGGCGCGCCGGCGACCTTTCCGGCGAGTCCCACTGGCACCTTCTGATCGCCGGCGACGGGCCGGCGCGCGACGAGGTGGCCGCGGCCTTCGCCTGGGTGCCGGCGCACAGGGTCCTGTTCCTCGGCGCCCGCGACGGGGACGATCTGCCCGGCGTGTACGCCGCCTGCGACCTGCTCGCGTGGCCGGCGCTCAACGAGGCATACGGCATGGCGTTGCTCGAGGCGCAGGCGGCCGGCCTGCCGGTGCTGGCCGGCGCGGCCGGCGGCGTCGCCGCCGTGGTCCGCGACGGGACGACCGGCGTGCTGGTTCCGCCGGGCGATTCCGGGGCCTTCGCCACGGCGCTGCGCGACCTGCTGGCCGCGCCGGCGCGGCGTCGTTCCATGGGCGCGGCCGCGCTGGCCGCGGTCGCCGCCGGGCACGACCTCGACCGCGCCGCTCGTCGCCTCGACGCCACCCTGCGGCGCGCGGTGAGCGCATGACGCCGCTCGTCGCGATCCGTCACGGCCCGACCGACTGGACCGCCTCGGGACGCCTCCAGGGGCGCGCCGACCGGCCGCTGTCGCCCGCCGGCCGCGCCGCCGTGCGCGCGTGGCGCCTGCCGCCCGACCTGGCGGGCGCGGCGTGGGATTGGCTGAGCAGCCCGCTCGCGCGCGCCCGCGAGACGGCCGCCCTGCTGCGCGGGTCGGCCATGCCGCCCGCGCGCCCGGAGCCGGCGCTCATCGAGATGGACTGGGGCGAATGGGAGGGCAATCGCCTCGCCGCGTTGCGCGCCGAGGGCGGGGCGCGCATGGCGGCTGCCGAGGCGCGCGGTCTCGATTTGCGCGCGCCGGGCGGGGAATCCCCGCGCGCCGTGCAGGCCCGGCTGCGCCCCCTCCTCGCGGCGGTGGCCGCCGCCGGCCGACCGGCCGTGGCGGTCACCCACAAGGGCGTGATCCGCGCCCTGTACGCACTCGCCACCGGCTGGGACATGACCGGCGCGCCGCCCGAGAAGCTGCGCGATGCCTGCGCGCACCGCTTCCTGCTGGACGGCGCGGGGACGCCGCGCGCCAGCCGAATGAACGTGCCCCTGACCGGATGAGCCCGCGCGGCGCCGCAGCCGCGGACCGGCCCGCGGACGTGCTGCTCTACGTGCAGCACCTGCTCGGCACCGGGCACCTCCACCGCGCCGCGGCGATCGCGCGCGCCGCGGAACGGACCGGCCTCGACGTCGTGGTCGCGAGCGGCGGCCTGCCCGTGCCAAGCCTGGAGGTAGCGCCCGCGCGGCTGGTCCAGCTGCCGCCGGTGCGGGCGCGCGACGAGGCCTTCGCGGTCCTGGTCGGCCCCGACGGCCGGCCGGTCGACGAGGCGTGGATGGCCGCCCGGCGCGAAGCGCTGTGCGCGCTCTACCGCCGGATGCGGCCAAGGGTGCTGCTCATCGAGATGTTCCCGTTCGGCCGGCGGCAGATGCGCTTCGAGCTGTTGCCGCTGCTGGCCGAGGCGTGCGCCGCGCGCCCGCGTCCGCGCATCGTATGCTCGTTGCGCGACGTGCTGACCACGCGAAAGACGCCGGACAAGATCGACTGGATGCTGCGGACCTTCGCGCGCTACTTCGACCTCCTCCTCGTGCACGGCGACCCCGGGTTCCTGCCCTTGGAGCGCAGCTTCCCGCGCGCGGCCGAGATCGCGGAGAAGATCCGCTATACCGGCTACGTGATCGGCGACATGGCCGCGCCCGGCGCCCCGGACGGCGCGGGGAGGGGCGAGGTGATCGTCTCGAGCGGCGGCGGCGCGGTCGCCGGGCCGCTCATCGAGGCCGCGTTCGGCGCCCGCGCGCTCGGCCCGCTGGCCGAGGCGCCCTGGCGCGTCCTCATCGGTCCCAACCTGCCCGAGGCGCGCTTCCGCGCGTTCCTGCGCGGCGCGCCGCCCGGATTCGTGGTCGAGCGGGCGCGGGCCGACTTCCGCCACCTGCTCGCCCACGCCCGCCTGTCGATCAGCCAGGGCGGCTACAACACCGTCATGGAGGTGCTCGCCGCCGGACTCCGTGCCGTCGTCGTGCCCTTCGCCGCGCGCTGGGAGACCGAGCAGACCCTGCGCACGCGCCTGCTCGCGGCGCGCGGCGCCCTGACCCCGGTCGAGGACGCGGACCTGACGCCGCAGGCCCTGGCCGCGGCCGTGGAGCGCGCGCTGGCGGCGCCGCCGGCGGATCTCCCGGCGCTTGGCGTCAAGACCGACGGCGCGCTTGAAACCGCGCGAATCCTGCGCGACATGGTTGCTATAGTGCGGTGATGCAGGGTTGGGCGGACCTCACCCGGGAGCTCGACGCCTGGGCGGCGTCGGGGCGGGCGGCCACCTTGTGGTGGCGCGACGACGACGCGGTCGAGCCGACGGCGGCGCTCGAGCGCCTGCTCGGGTTGGCTGCCGCGCACGACGCGCCGCTGGCCCTCGCGGTGATCCCGGCGCGCGCGAGCGCGCCGCTCGCCCGGCGCCTCGCCGCGGCGCGGCCGCGGGCGACGCCCGTGCAGCACGGCTTCGCCCACCGCAACCACGCGAGCGCCGGAGAGAAGAAGTGTGAGCTCGGCGCCCACCGCCCGGCGGCCGAAACGCTGGAGGAGTTGGCCCGTGGCCGCGCGCGCATGGACGCGCTGTTCGGCGCCGACTGGCTGCCCGTCCTGGTCCCGCCATGGAACCGGATCGCGCCCGACCTGCTCCCCGGCCTGGCGCGGCTGGGCTTCACGGGCGTTTCCACCGACGGCGCGCGCGCCCGCGCGGCGCCGGCGCCGGGCCTGACGCAGGTCAACACCCACGTCGACATCATGCGCTGGGAGCCGCCGCGCGGGTTCCTGGGAGAGGCGCCGAGCCTCGGGCGGCTCCTCGCGCACCTGCGCGCGCGGCGCCTGGGCGAGGCGGACCGCGACGAGCCGACCGGCCTGCTCACGCATCATCCGGCCCATGACGATGCGTGCTGGGACTTTCTGGAGCGCCTCCTCGCGCACCTGGCGGGGCACCCGGCCGCGCGCTTCGTCGCGCCGGCGGATGCCTTCGCGGCGGCCCCGCGTTCAGCAAAGCGAGGCGCGGCATGACCGTGTTCCGCTACCCGACCAGGGCGCTGGTCGGGGATTACCTCCGCGCCGCGGTCGGCCTCGGCGTGGGAGTCGGCGTGCTCGCCTCGGTCCCGGCCACCCCCGTCATCGTCGTGGTGTTCGGCGGCCTGACGACGCTGTTCCTGGTCTTCGGCCTGCGCACGGTGAAGCGTCAAGTGACGCAGGTTGCGGTCACCAACGAGGAGATCTGCAGCGCCGCCTTCGGGACCCGGGTCGTGCCGTGGCGGGCGCTCGACCGGCTCAAATTGCGCTACTACGGCACGCGCCGCCAGCGCACGCGCGGCGACGGCGCAGGATTCATGCAGCTGACGCTCAAGGGCGGCGGCGCCTCCATGACGCTGGAGTCGACGATCGACGGCTTCGAATACATCGCCTGGCGCGCGGCCAAGGCGGCCCGCGACAACGGAATTTCGCTCGACCCGACCTCGGCGGGCAACCTGCTCCACCTCGGCATCGACGCCGACTCGGACAAGCCCGCGCCCGGAGGCGGCTCGCCGCATCCCTGAGGCGGCCCGCCGCGTCCCGGTGAAACGGGTCAATATCGGCGGTCGTTGGTATTAATACCAACGGTCCCTGATATTGACCCATTTCATGGGAGCAAATCGGCTCGTCCGGGCAGGCGCGGCGCG
>JBHHZJ010000081.1:0-15472 GCA_046758005.1 Kiloniellaceae bacterium | reverse complement strand
TTCGCCCGCTCTCTCAGCACGAACTTCTGGATCTTGCCGGTCGAGGTCTTGGGCAGCGGGCCGAAGACGACGTGCCGGGGCGCCTTGAAGTGCGCCAGATGCTCGCGGCAGAAGGCGACGATCTCCCGTTCCTCGGCCGTTGCGCCCGGCTTCAGCTCGACGAAGGCGCACGGGCTCTCGCCCCACGTCTCGTCCGGCTTGGCCACCACCGCGGCCGCGGCCACCGCCGGGTGGCGGTAGAGCACGCCCTCGACCTCGATCGAGGAGATGTTCTCGCCGCCCGAGATGATGATGTCCTTGGAGCGGTCCTTGAGCTCGATGTAGCCGTCCGGGTACCACACGCCGAGGTCGCCGGTGTGGAACCAGCCGCCGGCGAAGGCCTCCTGCGTGGCCGAGGGGTTCTTGAGGTAGCCCTTCATGACGATGTTGCCGCGCATGAAGACCTCGCCCATGGTCCGGCCGTCGCGCGGCACCGGCTCGAGCGTCTTGGGGTCGGCCACCATGAGGCCCTCGAGCACCGGATAGTTGACCCCCTGGCGCGCCTTGAGCGCGGCCTGCTCGTCGCGCGCCAGCGCATCCCATTCCCGGTGCCAGGCGCACACCACGGCCGGGCCGTAGACCTCGGTCAGGCCGTAGACGTGGGTGACCTCGATGCCGGCCTCGGCCATGGCGGCCAGCACCGGGGCGGGCGGGGGCGCGGCGGCGGTCATCATCCTGACCTTCTGGTCGAACGCGCGGCGCTCGTTGTCCGAGGCGTTCAGGATCGTCTGCATGACGATCGGCGCGCCGCACAGGTGCGTGACCCCGTGCTCAGCGAAGGCGTCGTAGATCGCCCCGGCCTCGACCTTGCGCAGGCACACGTGGGTGCCGGCCATCGCGGTCACCGTCCAGGGGAAGCACCAGCCGTTGCAGTGGAACATGGGCAGGGTCCACAGGTAGACCGGGTGCGGCGTCATGCCCCAGACCTGAATGTTGCCGAGCGCGTTCAGGGTGGCGCCGCGGTGGTGGTAGACCACGCCCTTGGGGTTGCCGGTGGTGCCGGAGGTGTAGTTGAGCGCGATCGCCTGCCACTCGTCGGCGGGCCACGGCCAGGCGAACGCGGGATCGCCGGTCTCCAGGAACGCCTCGTAGTCCATCTCGCCCAGGCGCGGGCCGCCCTCGCCCAACGGGTCGTCGATGTCGATCACCAGGATCTCGCGGCCGACCTGGGCGAGCGCGCGCCGGATCGTCTCGGCGTAGGCGGTGTCGGTGATCAGCGCCTTGGCCTCGCCGTGGCTGAGGATGAAGCCGATGGTCGCGGCGTCGAGGCGCACGTTGAGCGCGTTGAGCACCGCGCCCGCCATGGGTACGCCGAAGTGGGCCTCGAACATGGGCGGGGTATTGGGCGCCATCACGGCGACCGTGTCGCCGCGCCCGATGCCGCGTTGTCGCAGCGCCGAGGCCAGCCGGCGGCAGCGCGCGTAGGTTTCTTCCCAGGTCCGCCGGGCCGCGCCGTGGATGACCGCGGTGCGCGCCGGATACACCTCGGCCGTGCGCGCCAGGAACGACAGCGGCGTCAGCGGCGCGAAATTCGCGGCGGTTTTGCCAAGCTCGCCGCCCTCCGGGTTGATCTCGATCATGGCCGCGCCGGCGAGCCCCCGTTCGGTTCGCCCGATGCATTCCGTTGCTGTTGCCCGGCCGCTTATGTAACGGCCTTGGCTGGCTTTGTCAGCCGCCGAGTTCCCCTCGGGCGCCATTGTCACCCCGGCCGTTTTGCCGCATGCTGCGCCTCAAATCGGCGTTGGGGCGCCGTTAGGAGCGTAGGAGCGAGCGGGCGCGAAGACCGAACGCGCCCGGTATGAGACCGATGAGCGCCCGAGGCGACTTGGGCGCTTATCGGGATCGGCGCGCCGGGTTGGCCCTGGGCGGCGGCGCGCAAAGATAGGACGACATACCGGCGAGTGGATGGCTTCGTCCGCTCGCCGGTATGCGAGCGATGACGGAGCAAGGGAGGAAGCACGGCCATGGGCCGCTACGACGAGGCGCACCGGCGTTCGATCACCGATCCGGACGGGTTCTGGGGCGAGGCGGCGCAGGAGATCGATTGGGAGCGAAAATGGGACCGGGTGCTCGACGATTCGCGGCCGCCGTTCTACCGCTGGTTCGCGGGCGGCGTCCTCAACACGTGCCATAACGCGCTCGACCGCCACGTCGCGGGCGGGCGGGCGGAACAGACCGCCTTGATCTACGACAGCCCGGTGACCGAAACGATCCGGCGCTACACCTACGCGGAGCTGCGCGACGCGGCGGCGCGCTGCGCCGGAGCGCTGGCCGCCCAGGGTGTGGGCAAGGGCGACCGGGTCATCGTCTACATGCCGATGGTCCCGGAGGCGGCCATCGCCATGCTCGCCTGCGCGCGCCTCGGCGCCGTCCACTCGGTCGTCTTCGGCGGCTTCGCCGCCAACGAGCTGGCCGCGCGCATCGACGATGCCAAGCCCAAGCTGATCGTGTCGGCCTCGTGCGGGATCGAGGTCCAGCGCGTGATCCCGTACAAGCCGCTGCTGGACGCCGCGATCGACCTGGCGCGAAGCAAGCCGGAGCGTTGCATCATCGTGCAGCGGCCCATGGCGGCCGCGCAAATGACCGCCGGCCGCGACCTGGACTGGGAAGAAGCCATGGCCGCGGCCGCGCCGCACGACTGCGTCCCGGTGGCGGCGACCGACCCGCTTTACATCCTCTACACCTCGGGCACGACCGGCCAGCCCAAGGGCATCGTGCGCGACAACGGCGGCCACGCGGTCGCGCTGAAGTGGACCATGAAGAACATCTACGGCGTCGATCCGGGGGAGGTGTACTGGGCCGCCTCCGACGTCGGCTGGGTCGTCGGGCACTCCTACATCGTCTACGCGCCCCTGTTCCACGGCTGTACCACGGTGCTGTACGAGGGCAAGCCGGTCGGCACGCCGGACCCGGGCGCGTTCTGGCGCGTCATCTCGCAGCACGGGGTCGCCGCCCTGTTCACCGCGCCGACCGCGTTCCGCGCCATCCGCCAGCAGGACCCGGCCGGCGAGCACATCGGCAGGTACGACCTGTCCGGCTTCCGCGCCCTGTTTCTGGCCGGCGAGCGCTGCGACCCCGATACGTTGGCGTGGGCTCGGGAGAAGCTGAAGGTGCCGGTCATCGACCACTGGTGGCAGACCGAGACCGGCTGGGCCATCGCGGCCAACTGTCTGGGCATCGAGCACTTGCCGGTCAAGCCCGGCTCGCCGACGCGCGCGGCGCCCGGCTGGGACGTGCGCGTGCTCGATCCCGAAGGACAAGAGGTGGCGCCGGGCACGATCGGCGCCATCGTCTGCAAGCTGCCGCTGCCGCCCGGTTCGCTGCCCACCCTGTGGAACGCGGAGCAGCGCTACAAGGAGGCCTACCTCGACGAGTTTCCCGGCTACTACGAGACCGGGGACGCCGGCTACGTCGACGGCGACGGCTACGTTCACGTGATGGCGCGCACCGACGACATCATCAACGTCGCCGGCCACCGCCTCTCCACCGGCGCCATGGAGGAGGTCCTGGCCGCGCACCCCGAGGTCGCCGAGTGCGCCGTGATCGGCGTCCACGACCACCTCAAGGGCCAGCTGCCCGTCGGCTTCGTCGTGCTGAACGCCGGGGTGGACCGGGCCGAGGCGGAGATCGTCGAGGAGGTCGTGCGCATGGTGCGCGAGCGCATCGGCCCGGTGGCGGCCTTCAAGACCGCGGCCGTGGTCAAGCGCCTGCCCAAGACCCGCTCGGGCAAGATCCTGCGCGGCACCATGCGCGCGATCGCCGACGGCGAGGACTACAAGGTGCCGGCGACCATCGACGACCCCGCGATCCTGGACGAGATCACGGACTCATTGCGTGGGATCGGGTATCCGAAAGGGGCCTGAGCGATGCGCCTGACCGACAAGGTCGCCGTCGTCACCGGGGCCGCTGCGGGGATCGGCTTGGCCTGCGCCCGGCGCTTCGCCGCGGAGGGCGCCAAGGTGATGCTGGCCGACGTCAACGTCGAGCGCGGCGAGCAGGCCGCCGAGGAGATCCAGGCGAGCGGCGCCGACGCCCTGTTCGTGAAGTGCGACGTCGGCGACAAGACGCAAGTCGACGGCATGATCGAGGCGGCGGTCGCGGCCTTCGGCCGGCTCGACTGCGCCGTCGCCAACGCCGGGATCGTGCACGCCTGCGATTTCCTCGAGTTGGCCGAGGACGACTTCGACCGGGTCCTGCGGGTCAACCTCAAGGGCGTGTTCCTCACCGGCCAGGCCGCCGCGCGCCGGATGGTCGCGCAAGGCCGCGGCGGGACCATCATCAACATGTCCTCGGTCAACGCGGTGATGACGATCCCCGGCATCACGTCCTATGTCGTCGCCAAGGGCGGGGTCAACCAGCTGACCAAGGTCATGGCCCTGTCGCTGGCCGACAAGGGCATCCGGGTCAACGCCATCGGCCCGGGCTCGATCCGGACCGAGGTGTTCAAGGCGGTGGCCACCGACAAGGCGGCGATGACCAGGATCCTGTCGCGCACGCCCTTGGGGCGGGTCGGGGAGCCGGAGGAGGTGGCCGGCGTCGCGGTCTTCCTGGCCTGCGAGGACTCCAGCTACATCACCGGCCAGACCATCTATCCCGACGGCGGGCGGCTTGCGCTCAACTACACGGTCCCGGTGCGGGAATAGCGGCTTCGCCCGTATCGCCCGCATGGACGGCGGGCGCAAACGGCCGGCGCTCCGATCACCCGCTGGTTCCGCGAAAGATCGCGAAGGGATCCTTTTCCGGTTCCGGCTCGTGCGCCGGTTCGGGCCCGGGCTCGGGCTCGGGCGGCGAGGGCAGGGTGATGCCCGCGCGCTCGGCGGCCCGGCGCGCCTTCTCGACCGCCGCGTTCAGGTCCGCCTGGCTGCACAGGCCGAGCAGGACCGGGTCGCGCGGCCGGATGTTGGGCGTGTTCCAGTGCGTGCGCTCGCGCACCGCATGGATCGTGGTCTTGGTCGTGCCGATCAGCTTGGCGATCTGCGAATCCTTGAGCTCGGGATGGTGGCGGAGCAGCCAGGCAACCCCGTCCGGCTTGTCCTGGCGCTTGGCCACCGGCGTGTAGCGCGGCCCCTTGGTGCGCTTGAGCGGCTGCGGGAGCTCGCGCTCGGCCAGCCTGAGCCGCGCCGTCGGGTCCTTTTGGCAGCGTTCGATCTCTTCGCGCGTCAACTGGTTGTTGGTGACCGGGTCGAGCCCCTGGATGCCGATCGCGACCTCGCCGTCGGCGATGCCCTGCACCTCCAGTCGGTGAAGGTCGCAGAAGTCGGCGATCTGCTCGAAGGTGAGCGAGGTGTTTTCGACCAGCCAGACGGCCGTCGCCTTGGGCATGAGCGGTTGTGCCATCGATTCTCCTTGCGGGCCCCGGCCCGGGGAACACCGGCGCCGCGCCGTCTTCCGGCCGGGGACGCGTTCTCGGGGATTTCGTTGGATACCTGGAATATGGGTGCCCGCCAAGCCCGAATAAAGGCGCTCGTCATAGGTTCCGGCGGCTTGCCGATCAGAGGGTCAGCACGATCTTGCCGATGTGCGCGCTCGACTCCATGAGGCGGTGGGCCTCGGCGGCGCGGGCGAGCGGGAAGGTCGCGTGCACCACCGGCCGGACCTTGCCGGCCGCGACCAGCGGCCAGACCTTCTCCTCGAGGTCGCGGGCGATGGCGCCCTTGAATGCGACCGAGCGGGCGCGCAGCGTGGAGCCCGTGATCGTCAGGCGCTTGAGCATGACCGGCAGGAAGTCCACCTCGGCCCGGGAGCCGCCGAGGAAGGCGATGTGGCAGAGCCGTCCCTCCGGCGCCAAGGCCGCGATGTTGCGCGCGATGTAGTCGCCGCCCACCATGTCCAGGACGACGTCCACGCCGGCGCCCCCGGTCGCCTCCTTGACCGCGGCGACGAAATCCTCCTCCCGGTAGTCGATCGCGCGCTCGGCGCCGAGATCCGCGCAGGCCTTGCACTTCTCCGGCGAGCCGGCGGTGGCGAAGACGCGCGCGCCGAACGCGCGGGCGAGCTGGATCGCGGTCGTGCCGATGCCCGAGGAGCCGCCGTGGACCAGAAAAGTCTCGCCCGCCCGGAGCCGGCCCCGGTCGAACACGTTGGTCCAGACCGTGAAGAAGGTCTCCGGCATGGCCGCGGCCTCGACCGCGCCGAGGCCCGCGGGCACGGGCAGGCACTGCGTGGCGGGCGCGGCGCAGTACTCGGCGTAGCCGCCGCCCGTGACCAGCGCGGTCACTTGGTCGCCCTCGTTCGGCCCACTCGCGCCCGGGCCGAGCGCCGCGACGCGGCCCGCGATCTCGAGGCCGGGAATGTCCGAGGCGCCCGGCGGGGGCGGGTACTTGCCCTGGCGCTGCAGCACGTCCGGCCGGTTGACCCCGGCCGCGGCGACCTCGATCAGGACCTCGCCCTCGCCCGGCCGCGGCACCGGGCGGGTGGTCGGGACGAGGACTTCCGGGCCGCCCGGCGCGCGGATTTCGATCGCGGTCATGGTCTCGGGGTTCGTCGGGCTCATGCGGGGGTCCTCCCAGGGGCCGGGTCGGCGGGCGCGGCGGGTTTGGCCGCACGGCGCGAAGGTCTAATATGGCGCTCGGGAACTGGCAAGCCACGGATGCGGGAGGCCCGAGGATGGACATCGAGGATCTGGAGCCGCGCAACCAGCGGCCCAAGCCCAAGGACCTCGACGCGATGGGGGTCTCGGAACTGGAGGCCTACCTGGCGGAGCTCGAAGCCGAGGTCGCGCGGGTCAAGGAAAAGATCGAGAGCAAGAAAAGCTATCTGGACACCGCCGGCGAGGTCTTCTTCAAGAGCAAGAGCGGATCGTGACTGATTGGACCCACTTCGCGGCTCCAATCAATCACGTGAATCCGCCCTAGAACCACGCCTCCTCGGGAGCCATGATCGGTTGCTTGCCCGCGTTGATCGCGGCGAACAGGCCCGAGGTCTGGGGCAGGATCCGGCTCATGTAAAAGCGCGCGGTGGCGAGCTTGGCGTTATGGAAGGCCTCGCGCTCGCCCTCGGGCACGGCGAGCACGACCTTGGCCGTGCGCGCCCACATGTAGGCGAGCGCGACGAGCGCGAACAGGCGCAGGTAGTCGCAGGCCGCCGCGCCCGCCTCCTCGGGGTCGCGCAGGCCCTGCCGGGCGACCCAGGCGGTCGCCTGCTGCAGGCGGCCGAAGGCCTTGGCCAGCGGCAGGACGAACTCGGCCAGCGCCGGCTCGGCCTGGTTCTCCTCGATGAAGGCGAGCACCGGGTGGAAGAAGCGGCGCAGCAGCCGGCCCATGTGCAGGGGCAGCTTGCGGCCCACGAGGTCGAGCGCCTGGATGCCGTTGGTGCCCTCGTAGAGCTGGGCGATGCGCGCATCGCGCACGAGCTGCTCCATGCCGTGCTCGCGGATGTAGCCGTGCCCGCCGAAGACCTGCACGCCCAGGTTGGTCGCCTCGAAGCCCATGTCGGTGAAGTAGGCCTTGATGATCGGGGTCATCAGCGCGACCAGGTCGTCGGCCTCCTGGCGCCGGGCCGGGTCGGGATGCCGCTCGGCGACGTCGACCGCGATGCCGATCCAGGCGGCTAGCGCCCGCGACCCTTCGATCGTGGCGCGCATGGTGAGCAGGGCCTTGCGCACGTCGGGGTGGACCAGGATGGGGTCGGCCGGCTTGTCGGGATGCCTGGGCCCCGAGAGCGCGCGGCCCTGGAGCCGTTCCCGGGCGTAGGCCACGGCCGACTGATAGGCGGTCTCGGCCAGGCCCAGGCCCTGGAGGCCGACGGCCAGGCGGGCGGTGTTCATCATGGTGAACATGGCGCGCATGCCGCCGTGCGGCCTGCCGACCAGGGTGCCCTCGGCGTCCTCGAAGTTCATCACGCAGGTCGAGGAGGCCTTGATGCCCATCTTGTGCTCGATCGAGCCGCAGGAAACGCCGTTGCGCGGCCCGAGCGCGCCGTCGGGCTTGACCAGGAACTTGGGCACGAGGAACAGCGAGATGCCCTTGGTCCCCGGCGGCGCGTCCGGCAGCTTGGCGAGCACGAGGTGCAGAATGTTCTCGGTCAGGTCGTGCTCGCCCGCCGAGATGAAGATCTTGGTGCCGGTGATCCTGTAGCCCGGCGCGCCGTCGGGGCCCGCGGCGCCGTTCGGCACCGCCTTGGTGCGAATGAGGCCCAGGTCGGTGCCGCACTGCGGCTCGGTGAGGCACATGGTGCCCGACCAGGCGCCCCCGGCCAGCTTGGGCAGGTAGAGCGCCTTCTGTGCCTCGGTGCCATACAGTTCGAGCGCGTTATAGGCGCCGTGGCTGAGCCCCGGATAGATGCCGAAGCTGAGGTTGGTCGAGCAGATCAGCTCCTCGACGACGAACTGGAGCGTCTTGGGCAGGCCCTGGCCGCCGTATTCCGGGTCGCAGGACAGGCCGGTCCAGCCGCCCTCGACGAAGGTTCGGTAGGCCTCCTTGAAGCCCTTGGGCGTGCGCACCACGCCGTTCTCGAAGGTGCAGCCCTCCTCGTCGCCGCCGCGGTTGAGCGGCAACAGCTCGTTCACGCACAGCTTGGCGGCCTCCTCGAGGACGGCGTCCACCAGGTCGCGGGTCGCGTCCTCGCAGCCGGGCAGCGCGGCGACCCGGCCCTCGTAGTCCCACAGGTCGTACAGCGCGAAGCGGATGTCCTCGAGCGGCGCGGCGTAGGTCACCATGGCTGGTCTCCGGCCTCAATTTCTGAGCGGCTTGCCGGTCTCCAGCGTGTGTTCCATGCGCTGGAGCGTGGGCTCGGTCCTGACCAGCTTCATGAACGCGGCGCGCTCGAGCGCGAGCACGGCCTCGGCCGGGACCGGCTCGGTCATGTCCGCGCCCGGACCGCCGGTCAGAACCTCGGCGAGCGCGCCGGCCACGGTCTCGTCGTGCGCCGTGGCCACACCCTTGTGGCGCAGGTCGCGCACCGCGAAGGCGAGCGACGCCTTGCCCGACGGCCCGGGCAGGGTGAGCGCCGCCGGCTCGGGCGGCCGGTAGCCCTCGACCAGCTCGAGCGCCTTGGCCTTGGCCTCGGAAAGCAGGCGCTCGCGGTTGAAGGTGATGGCGTCCTGCGGGCGCAGGAAGCCGAGGTCCCTGGCTTCGAAGGCCGACTTGGCGACCTTGGCCATGCCGATGGTCTCGAACGCGGCCGCGACCGGGGGCATCGGTCCCTTGGGCCGCTTCGGGTCGGCGGCCAGGCGCGCCAGCAGCTCGGCGCAGCCGCCCCAGCCCGGGACCAGGCCGACGCCGGCCTCGACCAGGCCGACGTAGCTCTCGGCGTGGGCCTGTACGGCGTCCGAGTTGAGCAGGATCTCGCAGCCGCCGCCCAAGGCCAGCCCCGAGGGCGCGGCGACCACCGGGAACGGCGCGTGCTTCAGGCGACGGTAGGCCTTCTGCCCCTGCTCGACCATGCTCTCGATCATCGGCCACAGGCCGGTGTTGGCCGCGAACAGGGCGAGGCCCAGATTGGCGCCGGCGGAAAAGTGCTCGCCCTCGTTGTACACGACCAGCGCCTTGTAACCCTTCTCGACCGTCTTGACCGCGGTCTCGATCATCGACAGCACGTCGGGGTCGATGGTGTTGAGCTTGGTGTGGACCTCGAGGCAGACCACGCCGTCGCCGATGTCCCACAGGCTGGCCGAGGCGTTCTTCGCCAGCGGCCCGGCATGGAGCTTGACATCCTCGAGCAGCAGCACGCCTTCGGGGCGCGGCAGGTCGGCGTAGCCGCCCGTCACACTCAGGTACTGCCGGCGCCCGTCGCGGACCCGGTAGAAGGCACCCGCCTCGGCCGCGGCGCGCAGCAAGGGCGGCACCGCCCGGCCCTCCTGCGCCAGGCGCTGCGCGAGGTACCCGGGACCGAGGCGGTCGATCAGCTCGAAGGGCCCGTATTTCCAGTTGTAGCCGAGCTTGAGCGCGCGATCGACGTCGCACACGGTATCGACGATCTCCGGCACGTGCGTGGCGGCGTAGGCGAGGACCCGCGACAGCACGGCCCAGGCGTAGCGTCCGCCCCGGTCCGGGTGCTCGACCAGCGCCTTGAGGCCGCCCGATTTGCTCGCCTGCAGGCTTTCCAGTGCCGGCTTGGCCGCGGGCGCGTAATCGCCGGTGTGCAGGTCGATCGCCTCCTTGACGCGCCGCCCGCCGCTCGTGTCCAGGCGGTAGAAGCCGCCCTTGCCCTTGCGCCCGGTGTAGCCCTCCGCGATCAGGCGGTCGAGCAGCGGCCAGGGCCGGCGGATGCCGTGATAGGCGTCATCGTTCGGCAGCGTCGCGGCGAGGCTGGCGTCCACCTTGGGCATGAGGTCGAGGCCGACGAGGTCGAGCAGGCCGAACACCCCGGTCTTGGGGATGCCGAGCGGGCGGCTCATCACCGCGTCGGCCTCCTCGACCCTGAGGCCGTGGTCGAGCGCCTCGACGACGGCGCACTGCAGCCAGAAGCTGCCGACCCGGTTGGCGACGAAGCCGGGCGTGTCGTGGCACGCGACCACCCCCTTGCCGAGCCGCCGGTCGGCGAAATCGCCGAGCGCTTGGCGCGCCTCGGGCCGGGTCTTCGCTCCGGCGACCAGCTCGAGCAAGCGCATGTAGCGCGGCGGGTTGAAGAAATGGGTGATCAGGAAATCCCTCGCGAATCGGTCCGGCAGGCCCTCGATAAGACGGGCCAGCGGCAGCGTCGAGGTGTTCGAGGAGACGATCGAGCCGTCGCGGCGGACGGCCTCGATGCGTCGGTACAGGTCGCGCTTGACCTCGAGATCCTCGACCACGGCCTCGACGATCCAGTCGACCTCGGCCAGGCGCCCGAGATCGTCCTCGGTGTTGCCGGGGGTGACCAGTCTTGCGAAGCGCGCGTGCATGAAAGGTGCCGGGTCGGCCTTGAGCATGCGCGCGATCGCGCCCTCGGCCAGCGCGTTGCGCCCGGCGCCGTCGTCCCCCGTACTGTCGCTTGGGGGCACGTCCAGCAGCAGCACCGGCACGCCGGCGTTGGCCAGGTGGGCGGCGATCCCGCCGCCCATGACGCCGGCGCCGATGACCGCCGCCTTCTCGATGCGCATCAGACGGCCTCCAGGATGGTGGCGATGCCCTGGCCGCCGCCGATGCATTGCGTGGCCAGCGCCAGCGTCTTGCCCTCGCGCTTGAGCAGCTGTGCGGCCTTGCCGGTGATGCGCGCGCCGGTCGCGCCGAGCGGATGCCCCAACGCGATGGCGCCGCCGTCGAGGTTGGCCTTGGCCAAATCCAGGCCCAGCTCGTCGGCGCAGGCGAGCGCCTGCGCGGCGAAGGCTTCGTTGAGCTCGATCACGTCGATGTCGTCGAGCTTCAGCCCGGCGCGCGCCAGCGCCTTGCGGCTGGCCACGATCGGCCCGATGCCCATGATCTCGGGCGCGCAGCCGGCCACCGCCACCGCGCGCACGCGCGCGAGCGGCGCAAGCCCGTTGGCCTTGGCGTAGGCCTCCGTCGTCACGAGCACGGCGGCCGCGCCGTCGGTCAGCGGCGATGACGTGCCGGCGGTCACGGTGCCGCCGGCCAGGAAGGCCGGCTTGAGCTCGGCGAGCGCCTCGGCGCTGGTGTCCGCGCGAATGCAGCCGTCGGCGTCGAGGGTGTGGTTGCCGTGGCGGACGGGCACGATCTCGTCCTGGAACTTGCCGGCCTCGCGCGCCGCGGCGGCGCGGCGGTGGCTCTCCAGCGCGAACCGCTCCTGACGCTCGCGCGCGATCCCGTACTTGGCGGCCACGTTCTCCGCGGTCTCGCCCATCGAGACGTAGGCCTGCGGGTAGCGCTCGGCCAAGCCCGGGTGGAGCATCGGGTTGAAGCCGGCCATGGGCACGCGGGTCATGGATTCGACCCCGGCGCAGATGAAGGCCTCGCCGGCGTCCATCCGGATCGCCCCGGCGGCCATGTGGATCGCCTGCATGGACGAGCCGCAGAAGCGGTTGACCGTGGCGCCGGCCACGTTCAGCGGCACGTCGGCGAGGAAGCCGATCAGGCGCGCGACGTTGAGGCCCTGCTCGCCCTCGGGGAACGCGCAGCCCACGATCAGGTCCTCGATCCCGGCCGGGTCCACGCCGGTCTTGTCCAACAGCCCGCGCACCACCTGCGCCGCCAGCTCGTCCGGGCGCACCTTGGCGAGCTCGCCCTTGCCGGCGAAATGAAACGGGGACCGGGCGTAGCCCGCAATGACCACTGATTTCTGCATGCCTGTTACCTTCCGCGTAAGGACGACCGGGCGCCCATAGGATCGGCCGGACTCTCCGCGCCGTCCCGCCCGCCTACACGCCCCCGCAACACGTGGGTCGCGCTGGACATCGCCTCAAGGGGTCCCGGCCCGCCGTCGACGGGAAGATCGGGCGGCACGCACCGTCGCACGAGGCGGTAACACAATGTTTACACCTATATGAACTTCGTCACGGAACGGTTAATCCGCTCGGGCCGGCCGGCTACGCCTGCGTGTGCCGCGGCAGGGCCAGGTTGGCGATCAGGGCGAGCGCGGCGGCCGCGATCGCAATCGCGACGGCGCCGCCATAGCCGCCGCTGCGGTCGAACGCCACCCCGGCGAGCCACGGCCCGGCGATGCCGCCGGCACCCCACGCGGTGATCAGGCGGCCGTAGACCGGTCCCACGCGAGCCACCCCGTAGTAGTGCGCCACGGCGACCGGATACCCCGCGGCCATCGCGCCGTAGGCCAGGCCCATGCCGCAAAGCACGGCGAGCGCCATCTCGGCGCGCGGCACGAGCGCCAGCAGCAGCAGGACGAGCCCGGCCAAGGCGGCGGCCCCGGCCAGCACGCGGCGCACCGGCAAGCGGTCGCTGAGCCAGCCGGCGCCGATCCGTCCCAGGCCGTTGCCGGCGGCGATGAACACAGGGCCGAGCACGACGGCCCGCTCGCTCCCGCCGTAGGCGGCCACGATACCCGCGGCGTGCCCGATCAGCATGAGGCCGGCCGTCGATCCGAGGGAGAACCCGGCCCACATGATCGCGAAGGTGCGGTATCCGGGAGAGGCCGAACCCGTCGCACTCCCGTCGCCCCCGCGTGCGACCCGCCTCGGCAGTTCGGCACCGGTATGGGTGAGCGCGGCGATCACGAAGAGCGCGACGGCGGCGAAGAACGCGGCCAGACCGGAGAGCGTCGCCGCCAGGCCGACGCTCTTGATCGCGAGCGTGAACACCGGGGCAAGCAGGACCGCGCCCAAGGCGTAGGCCGCGACCACGATCCCGGTCGCCAGGCCGCGCCGCCCGGGCAGCGCCGAGATTACGAGCTGCAGGCTCAGGCCGTAGCCGAGACCATTGGCGGCGCCGAAGAGCACGCCGTAGCCCAGCGCGAGGCCGGTCAGCCCGCCCGACCAGGCGCTCAGCGCCAGTCCGGACCCGGCCAGGGTGCAGGTCAAAGCCACGAGCCAGGGCGCGCGAAGGTAGCGGTACAGGTACGGGCCGAACAGCATGGCGGCGATGAAGCAGGCGACGGCGAGCGAGAAGACGGCGCTCACATCGCTGCGCGCCGCGCCGAGGCGCGCCTCGAAGGGCTCCAGGAACACGCTCCAGGCGTACAGGCTGCCGAGCGCGAAGTTCATCAGACCGCCCGCCGCCAGCGTCCAGAGCGGGCGCGTATCGCCTTCCGCGGCGCTTCCGGCCATGCGTCGAAGCCGCTAGAGCCGCGGCAGGCGGAACGGCGCGACGGTCTCGAACGCGCGGGCCGCGCGCAGCACCAGCGCGTCCGCGTACAACGGACCGACGATCTGCAGCCCGGCGGGCAGACCGGCCGGGGTCAGGCCGCACGGGACGCTCGCCGCCGGCTGCCGGGTCAGGTTGAAGGGGTAGGAGAACGGCGTCCAGTCGACCCAACGGTTCTGGTCGCTGCTCTTGGGGCGCTCCAGCCCGGCCTCGAACGCGGGGATCGGCAGGGCAGGGGTGAGCAGCAGGTCGTAGGTCTCGAGGAAACGGTTCATGACCAGCCCGATGGCCTCGCGCTCCTTGACCGCGCGCAGGTAGTCGAGGGCCGAGTAGCCGGCGCCCTCCGCGGCGATGTCGCGCAAGCCCTGGTCCACGGCCGCCTTCTGCTCCTCGCCGAAGCCGGAAAGCAGGTTCGCCGCGCCGGCGTACCAGTGATAGCGGAACGGGGTCGCGCAGTCGGGCAGGCCGGGGTCGGCCTCCTCGACGTGCGCGCCTAGATCCTCGAAGCGCCTCGCCGCCGCGCCGACCAGGGCCGCGACCTCCGGGTCCACCGGATGGCCGCCCAAGGTCGGACTGAACGCGATCTTCAGGCCGTTCACGCCGCGCTCCAGGCCCTGGGTGTAGTCCGCGGCCTTGCCGGTGCCCTCCGGCGGCAGGGCGTACCAGTCGCGCACGTCCGGCTCGGCGATCACGCTCAGCATGATCGCGGCGTCGGTCACGGTGCGGGTCATGGGGCCGACGTGGGCAAGCGTCCCGAACGGGCTCGCGGGATAGGCCGGCACGCGGCCGAAGGTCGGCTTGATGCCGAAGATCCCGGTGAAGGCCGCCGGAATCCGGATCGACCCGCCGCCGTCGGTGCCGATGGCGAGCGCCCCCATGCCGCAGGCGACCGCCACCGCGGCCCCGCCGCTCGAGCCGCCCGGCGTGCGCTCCGGGTTCCAGGGGTTGCGCGTGATTCCCGTGAGCGGGCTGTCGGTCACACCCTTCCAGCCGAACTCCGGCGTCGTCGTCTTGCCCAGCAGGACCGCCCCGTGCTCGCGCAGGCGTGCCACGCAAGGCGCGTCCTCCTCCCAGGGTTGGTCCGGGGAGACGGACCTGGAGCCGCGCAGCGTCGGCCATCCCTTGGTCAACACGAGGTCCTTGATCGAGGCCGGCACGCCGTCGACCCGGCCGCGCGGCGCGCCGATGCGCCAGCGCTCCTCCGACCTTCGCGCCTCGGCGAGCGCCCCTTCGGCGTCGACCAGAATGAACGCGTTGAGCGCCGGGTCGTGCTTCTCGATGCGCTCCAGCGCGGCGCGGGTGGCCTCGACGGGCGAAAGGCTGCCGTCGCGGAACCGGGCGATCATCTCGCCGGCCGGCGCGAGCGCAATATCATCGGACATGGGCGAGGGACCTCCTGATTCGGGACGTGGACCGGCAATCGAACAGGATTGGCGGAAAAAGGGGTCGGCGGCCGCCCGATTCCTCGCACGCTTCACCGCGCTTGTCGAGACCAGCCGCGCCGCGCGGGATGAATCGGGCCGCGCCGCCGTATTACAATCGCGTGATGCCGTTGGCTGCGTTCCTGCCGCTGCGCGGCACGTGGGTTTTCCGGATAGGATGGGGCATTCGGCCCAGGTGGGCCCGCCCACGGGAGCAGGAAAGGAAAGGCATGCGAAACATACGACGAGGCGTCCCCGCGCTTGTTCTGGCGCTGGCCCTCGCGTGGCCCGGCGCGGGCGCGGCCGTCGCCGCGGACCAACCGGCGGAGCGCGAACGCGCCGAGAAGATGGCGCGCGAGGCGATGGAGCAACTCCTGAACGCGC